>JAOZUK010000025.1 GCA_029938715.1 Bacteroidales bacterium
TTTGACATTATCCGCAGAAAATGAGAAAAATAGATCGACGAATTGTTGTAGTAATCAGCGTCATATTTATACTGGGACTGGCATGGGGTTTAATGAAGTTTTTAGTCGCCCAGAAAGAACCGCCTCCTGTACGCAGAACCATTGAAGCCAGAAGGTTTGTGAAAGCCGAACCAGTCAAATATACCAACATTGCTGCCGAGGTATCCGGGCCGGGCCGGCTGGCGTCCATTGCCGAGATTGACATTGTCTCCGAAGCTTCAGGTAAGATTGAAGCCGGTAATGTATCCCTTAAAAAGGGAGCCAGCTTTTCAAAAGGAGATGTTCTTTTTGTGGTATACCCCGATGAAGCCATTCTCTCATTAAAAGCCAGAAAAAGCCAATATCAGAACACCTTGGCCAGCATACTGCCCGATCTTTCCATAGATTATCCCCAATACGAGGATGGTTTCTATAGTTTCTTCAACTCCATCTCTGTGGACAAACCTCTTCCACCACTTCCGGAAATTGAAGATGATCAGTTAAAAATTTTCCTGGCCAGTAGAAATGTGATCAGTGAATACTACAACATTCAAAGCGACCAGTTGCAGTTAAGTCGTAGAACCGTGAGGGCGCCTTTCAATGGAACCTTTAAGGAAGTATACATGGAGTTGGGCGCTTTCACCAATACTGGAGGAAAGGTTGCCCGGGCCATTCGCACCGACGAAATGGAGCTGGTGGTTCCTCTTAAACGGGCCGATGCAGCCTGGATCCGGCCTGGTGATCTGGTAAGCGTTCAATCTGAAAATATGAACATTACATGGAATGGAAAAGTGATCCGAAAAAGCCAGTATGTGGATGAAAATACACAATCACAGGAGATCTTTGTAAACCTTCCATATGACAAAAAACAACCTTTGCTGGCCGGTGAATACCTGATGGCTTACTTTCCAGTGAGACCCATTCTGGATGTGATGGAAATTCCCAGGAACTCAGTATTCAACTCCAATGAGGTTTTTATAGTCAGGGAGGGACGCCTATCCAAACGAACCATCCATGTGATCAAAACAAATGACCGAACCCTCATCTTTAATGGGCTGCCTGAAGGCGACTCTATCGTGTTACAACAGCTCATTAACGTCTCGGAAGGCACCCTGGTCCAGACCGCTAAGGATGCTCCGGGCAGACCTGGAAAGGGTTCGGGAGCAGCAGCAGAAGGAAAAAAGGCCAATCGCTAACAAAGCCGGACCATGAGGAAGATTATAGAAAAATTTGTCGAGTACCCGGTATACGCAAACATCATCATTGCCATAGCAGTGTTCGCGGGAGTCTATAGCATGACCAACATGAAGAAGGCTTTTTTCCCTGAAACAGAGAGCCGCTATCTTTCTGTGTCGGTATTTTATCCAGGAGCCTCTCCGGTGGAAATGGAGGAGGGTGTCACTTCCAGAATCGAAGAGGCGGTCAGGGGACTGATCGGTATCAAGGAGATTACTTCCACCTCAATGGAGAACATGGCATCGGTATCCATTGAAACCACCGGGGAATACTCCATCAACGAAGTGCTGCAGGAGGTGAAAAATGCAGTGGACGGAATCTCGTCTCTTCCCTCTGCAGCAGAACGGCCCATTGTTTCAAAACGACGCTCCAGGGCTGGAGCCATACGAATGGAAATGGTTCCGGTGGATGGGCACAACATGGACCTGATGACCCTGAAGGAGCACGCCCAGCGAGTGGAAGAGGACTTTTTTAATTCGGGTGTTATGAGCCAGATTTCCATCTCAGGTTACCCCACTCCGGAAATCTCAGTAGAGATTAAAGAGGAGGAGCTTTTGCGTTACAACATCACCTTTACCGAAATTGTAAGGGCCATCCAGAATAACAACCGGGATATTTCGGGAGGTGAAATAAAATCTGAGGAGGAAGAATTTCTTATCCGCCTGCGTTCAAGGAGTGCCAAACCAGACAAGATCGGGAACATCATCCTCAGGGGACAGACCGATGGAGGTTACATCCGGATCCGGGATGTGGCTGAGGTGAAAATGAAGTTTTCCGATTCTCCCAATCGCCAATGGACCAATGGCAAACCCTCTGTTTCAATTAGTGTGGAGAAACTGCCCGAGGAGGACCTTGACGAAATCACCGATTATGCACAGAACTATATAAAAGAGTTTAACCAACGTAACCTGGGAGTAGAAATCATCGTCTCCCGAGCCTACCTGGACATTCTCAAAAGCAGGTTGCATCTCCTGCAACGGAATGGCCTGATGGGTTTTGTACTGGTGATTATAGCCCTCTCTATGTTCCTCAGTTTTCGCCTCTCTATCTGGGTATCCGTGGGCATTCCCATCTCTTTTCTGGGCATGTTTATTATTGCCAATTTTATCGGGATCACCATCAACCTTCAATCGCTCTTCGGGATGATACTGGTCATCGGGATCCTGGTGGATGACGGAATCGTAATTGCTGAAAATATTTATCTCCATTTTGAAAAAGGCAAGGGACCCATGCACGCAGCAGTTGACGGGACCATGGAGGTGATGCCGGCGGTACTCACCTCGGTGACTACCACCATTATTGCCTTTTCTCCCCTGCTCTTCCTGGCGGGAACCCGTATGGAGATGATGTTGCATGTGGCCGTTGTGGTCATTGCTTCGTTGGTATTCTCCCTCTTCGAGGCCTTCCTGGTATTACCTGCCCACCTGGGCAGCGACTGGGTGCTGAACCGGAAAAAACTTGAAGCGAAAAAACGGGGTTTGGGAAAGGTCTTTGACGACTTTATTAAATGGCTGCGCGACCGGGTATACCATCATTTCCTTAACTGGCTGGTTAAATGGAGATACATTGCCATCAGTTTTCCCATAGCTCTGGTGCTGATCACCATGGGGCTTTTTATGGGTGGGCATATCAGGAACACCTTCTTCCCTATGGTCGATTTTGACAGCTTTACCCTGAACGTGGCCTTTACCCCTGGTGATGGAGAAAAACAGACTCTGGATTTCCTGGAACAGTTTGAAAATGCCATCTGGGAGGTAAGCGATGAGATAACGGAAGAGATGGGGCTGGATGAGCCCATTATTGAGCGCACCAGCAAAAGGCTGGGAAGTGCATTTGATGGCCAGGAGCGTGGAGCCCATGCGGGCAGCATCAACGTATATCCGATTGACCTGGAAGGCTACGACATATCGGGCCGGGAAATTTCCACCCGTGTGAGCCAAAAGATTGGAAAGGTTGCCGCAGCCAGCAAATTTACGGTGGGGGGCCGAAACCGTTGGGGTTCGCCGGTCTCCATCGGGCTGATGTCCAAGAATCTGGAGGAGCTGGAGGAGGCCAAGGAGTTTATGATTTCCCGCCTCAACGAGATGCCCCAACTAAAAGATGTCAACGAGAACATTGCTCTGGGCAAGCAGGAGATCAGGCTTGACCTGAAACCCAGGGCCTATTTCCTGGGTCTGGATGAGGCTTCCATTGCCAGTCAGGTTCGCCAGGGCTTCTACGGTGCCCAGGCACAACGTCTGCAAGTGGGACGTGACGAACTAAGGGTCTGGGTGCGCTATCCAAAATCGGACCGCACCACCCTGGGGCAGATGGAGAATATGAAAATAAAAACCCCGTCCGGTGAGTATCCCCTATCAGAACTGGCCGACTACCATATGGAGCGGGGACCTGTGGCCATTAACCGATTTAACGGATCACGCGAGATACGAGTGGAGGCTGAAACAGTCGATCCACTGGCATCTGTTCCTGATATCCTGGACCAAGTGGAACGCGAAATCATGCCCCAGTTAAACTCTCAATTTGCAGGCATTCGCTATGTCTACCAGGGACAACAAAAGTATAGCAAAGAGGCCATGGGACAAGCCGGACACTACTACCTGATAGCCTTCGCTCTTATATTTATGATCCTGGTGCTACACTTCCGCAGTGTACCCAAAGCATTTATCATCCTTCTTATGATTCCTGTATCCCTGTTGGGAGTGGCCTGGGGACACGGACTACACGGCCAGCCACTCTCCATAATGAGTCTCTGGGGGGCAGTGGCACTTACCGGTGTAATCATCAATGACGCCATTGTGTTTTATGCCAAATTCGACGGACTTTTGGTGGAGGGATGGAAAGTGAAAGAAGCTGTGAAAGAAGCCGGAAAGATCAGGCTAAGACCCATTATCCTCACCTCACTGACCACATCCATCGGCCTGTTTCCTATGTTGTTTGAAAAGAGTGTACAGGCACAGTTCCTGATTCCCATGGCCATCAGCCTGGCCTATGGGGTGTTCCTGGGAACCATCTTTATTCTCATATTCTTCCCGGTCCTGATTATGCTTCTGAACGATGCCCGTGTCTATACCCGGTATTTATGGACTGGCGTTAAACCCAGCAGAGAAGAGGTGGAGACAGCATGTATTCAGGAAAAACGAAAGCTACGATTTGAAAAGAACCGGGGTAAGTATAAACCTACTCTTGAGAAAGAATAATCATGAATTTAAGAAACATATATACATATATCCTGGCAGCCCTTTTGCTGACTTTGCCTCTAAAGGGACAGGATCCATTGACCCTTACCGTTGCACTGGAACAGGCGCTGGAGAACAATTATGGATTAATTATCTCCAGGTCTGATGTGGAAGTGGCTCAGATCAACAACAACTGGGGTACTGCCGGCAGATATCCAACCATAGGTTTCGATGCCTCGGATCAAATCAATTACGAATTGAACAGCAGCACCACCGCCAACCGTGTTTCGGCGGGTGTAGGACTGAACTGGTTGCTGTTCGATGGATTCAGTGTCAGTATTACCAAATCGAAACTTGAAAATCTGGAAGATCTATCCTCCGGTTTGCTGGCAGTGCAGGTAGAATCTACCATTGAAGATATCGTGCTCGGGTACTACTATGTGTTGTTGCAGCAAGAGAGGCTTCAGGTGTTGGAAACCGTCAAGCAGCTCTCAGAGGACCGTTACGAATATGAATTAAAGAAGCAATCACTGGGAGGGTCGGTCACTTACAATGTGCTCCAGGCAAAGAATGTATATCTAACCGATAAGGCCAACTACATGAACCAGGAGGTAGTGGTCCGGAACACCATTCGTAACCTCAATTTCTTTATGGGTCTCGAGCCAACACAAACATGGACCTTTAAGGAGATGTTTGAAGCCGATACATCAGACTATATTTTTGGAGATCTGCTAACCCGAATGAAATCCACCAACCAGATCCTGAAAAATCAGTTTACAAATCTACTTCTAAAGGAGGATGAGACCTCCCTGAGACAGGCGGCCTACTACCCCACCATTTCCATGGGGACGGGCATTGATTACGGGCATAATTGGGCCATGTCGGGTGGGACCGAGAATCTTAATCTGGGTACACTTACACCCTATGGGAATGTTCGGATATCTTATGATATTTACAGCGCAGGTGTTCGTAGAAGAGGTGTGGAAATTGCCCAGATCAATGAGGATGTGGCCAAAGTGGAAATCGATCAGATGGAACACGCACTCACCAACGAACTCTACAACCTCTCTGATTATCATGGGGTGCAACTGGAGCTGCTGACTGTAGCTGACGAGAACCTGGAGGCCGCGGAACTCAATATGAGCATTTCGGAGGAGAAATACAGATCGGGAGTGATCAATTCCTTTAATTACAGAGATATTCAACTGATCTACCTCTATGCAGCACTCAACCGGCTGCAGGCCGTCTATAACCTGATCAGCACCAATACCCAGCTTACCCGCATCACTGGTGGCTACCTGGGATACGCATCAGACGAAACCCCCTAGAAATTGTACGTTATCGGACAACCATTATCCGTATTGGTGCCATATTCACCATAACAATACTACTCCATGCTCCGACATTTTCTCACCATTGCCGTCAGAAATATTCTGAAATATTTCAACTATTTTATCCTGATCTATGTGACCGATGAACTTAAGTACGACCGGTTCCATGAGAACTACAGCCAGATCTACCGCATGAACCGTCTGTACGATTCCAACGACATTCATGAAGATGCCATATTTGATATCCTTTTATATGGAGGATTGCTTACTGCACCTTTCTGGGTCTGGAGTTAAATCCTATATTTATATGCAAAAAAACTTACTGATGAAACATTTTCAAACCCTTACCTGCATAGCCGTCATACTGGGATTCCTTAGCTGCAAAACTGAATCAGTACAAACAGGTTTATTCCTTCCCATTTCTATGAGATGAGCGCTGCTGAGCTCGCTGACCTATGGATCGATGAGTTTCGCCATGGCATTGAGGGCAGTGGAGTGAAGCCAGGATTTGAGCAGATTGAAGTATTAAAAGCGCAAGGAATAGATCCCTCATCCTTCATCTGGGTTCACGCACAAGGGGGAAGCCTGGAGGGTAATATGAGGGCCGCAAAGGCTGGAGCCTGGATCTCTCTGGACAATGTGAATGCTGGAACAAAACAAGGTTCAAACTATGATATCTCCTGGTATGCCCAACGGATCGGGGCTCTGAAAAATGCAGGATTGTTGCACAGGGTATTGATTTCCCACGATGCTGGTTGGTACTCCCCGGGTGAAGAAAATGGAGGTGACTTCAGGGGATTTACAGCACTTTTCAGCCATTTGATCCCCATGTTAGAGGAGGCTGGGTTCAGCGATGGTGAAGTGAAGCAGCTCCTTGTGGAGAATCCCATGGCTGCTTATAGTTTAAGATTCCTTCAGGTAGACAGGGGTCCAGGTTGTGATACACAGTAGATTACGCTCTCTATTTCATCACTCAGGTTCACATTGTTGATAATAATGTGACTGGGTACTTTCAATATGACCGGGGCAAAATTGATAATGCCTTCTACTCCTAATTCTACCAGTTGTTTGCATACTTCCTGGGCGGCAATGTCAGGAACAGCAATAATTGCGGTCTTCACCTCAAATCTCTTAACCACCTCACCAAGTCTATCCAATGTATAGACCGGGATCTCCGATCTGAGCCGTTGTTTTGAAGGATCAATATCAAATGAGGCCACAATGTTAATCTTCCGCTGAATGAAATTGCTGTAGTTAGCCAGGGAGGATCCTATATTGCCTCTGCCCATAATGATAATATTCTGAGAGCCATTGTGGTAGAATATAGATTCCAAATCCGCGATGAGCTTATCCACATGGTATCCTCCTCTCTGGTTCCCTTTAATCCGGTAAACAGAAAAATCCTTCCGTACCTGTTCGGCCGACACTCCGGTCTCCTTACCCAGTGTGTAGGAATAAACCCGTTTTACGCCCAGGGTCTGCAATCGAAGCAGACTCCCTCTGTATAAAAGAATTCTTCTCAGGCTTTTTCTTAAGGGGCATATTGTGTTTTTTTTCACATTATAATTTTTCATAGCATTTCTAACTAATAAAGATCAATAATATATTTTAATTATCAAATTCTATTAACTGCTTAATATTCAACCTTTTGAAATTATTATTATTTCTTCCAAGACATATTTCATCTACAGATGACTTGACTGATATTGAAGCTGGCTATATTTTTATAGTTATATTTTTCACATATAATGAACAGAGTCGCCATTCCCAAACGCGAATGGGATGAAAGATTGATTCACCTTCTTTCATCTTTCGATGTGTTTGCACCGGTGGAGAATGAATTCAGTTCCGACTATCTGAAACTGGATGAGGAAGCCATTAGCCACATCGTTTACAATAAACCCAAACCCGTTACCCCACTAAAAAATTTCTTTCTCCCGGTGAAAGAGAATGTCACCATCGAAGGGATCCCCACAAAACCTGTTGCAATCATAGGTACGCCCAACTGCGATGTGATGGCCCTGCTATTCCTTGACCAGATCTACCTGGATAATGAGTATCCAGATCCGGCATATGGCAAAAGAAGAGAGAACTCAACCCTCCTGTCAACAGACTGTTTAAGCATACAGGAGCATTGCCATTGCACCAGTTATGGCATAGAACCCAAGGGAAATGAAAGTTCTGACATTTCCCTTGCACTGATTGAAGACCAGGTAATCCTGTCCGTTTTTAGTAAGAAGGGTGAAAAGTTCATAGAGGCCATGGGAATCTACGTTACCCTCACACCTGAAAAATCTCTATTGGACAGGCTCCATGAGCTGCAGGAAAACGTCAAGGAGCAGCTTCTGGAAAGAAACAAAGGTCTGCCGGACTATAAGCAGACCGGCAAACTGGTGTCAACTGCAGCTGATCCGATCTGGGAAAAATATGCTTCCGATTGCGTTTCCTGTGGAGCCTGCAGTGCCATCTGTCCCACCTGCTCCTGCTTCCTGCTGATTGATAAACCCGGTTTCGAAAAAATCAGGCAGCTGGATACATGTCAGTACCCTGGTTTTGAAAGGGTAGCAGGAGGGGAGGATGCACTCCATGCGCTTTCAGAAAGGTTCAGAAACCGCTACATGTGCAAATATGTTTGGAAGCCACAAAAATATGAGCAAAAAGCGTGTACCGGTTGCGGACGGTGCATTGAAACCTGTATTGGTCAAATCAATAAGAACGAACTGTTCATAGAGCTGTCAAATTAGTCTGTTATGAAAACGAATGGAAATCTGTATAAACCACTGAAATCCGAACTGATCAAAGTGATTGATGAATCCCCATTGATTAAAACCTTTGTGCTGGTTCCCGAACAGGATTTTTCATTTGCCACAGGACAGTTCATAGAGGTAACCATCGATGGCATGGGAGAAGCGCCTTTCACCCCTTCCTCTTCCCCTCTGAAATCGGATCAACTTGAGGTCACTGTCATGAAGACCGGTTATGTCACCGATCACATGCATACCATGAAACCAGGAGATAAAATGGGAATACGCGGGCCTTTTGGCCGGGGCTATCCGTTGGAGAATTTCCACGATAAAGAGGTCTTGATCCTTGGAGGTGGCTGTGGATTTGCGCCCATCCGGTCGCTGCTATATAACCTGATAGCTATTGCAGATAAGTTGCGGAAGGTAACCCTCTGTTATGGTTCCAAAACTCCTGAAGACTGCGTGTACAAGCCTTACATTCAGGAACTAAGAGACACTCCAAAGTTTGAAGTGCTACGCAGTGTAGACCAGCCCGATGAGAACTGGACTGAAAGGGTCGGAGTGGTTACGGTCCTTCTTGATGAGGTGACTATGGATATATCCAACTCGATTGCTGTGGTCTGTGGCCCCCCGGTGATGATGAAGTTCGGCACTCTAAGATTGCTGGAAATGGGTTATCCCGAAAATGACATCTATCTCTCTATGGAAAAAAACATGTCGTGCGGACTGGGAAAATGCGGCCATTGCATGATGGGAAAATACCTGGTTTGCAAAGACGGGCCTGTATTCACCTACGACGAAGTGAAAGATCAACCCCATATTTGGAATTAAGCATGACAAAGAAGATACTTATAGATCTTGAAAAATTCAGGTCCATCCCGGGGAAAAGAGGTGATGAGTCACCCCCGGAAGGTCTTTACAAGCCTTCGGTGAAACAAAATGGTTTGAAAAGTATCAGGGAGTTGGCCGTATTTAATATGACGTGCAGAAACTGTGTAGATGCACCCTGTGTGGCTGTTTGTCCGGCTGATGCGCTGGAGAAGGATCCCCAGGGCGTTATCTCGCGCTCAACCAACCTGTGTGTTTCATGCAAGTCATGTGTAGTGATCTGTCCTTTTGGGACAATGATGTCAGATTTTTTTGAGTACCACAGAGATAAAGATAATTACTATGATGTGCTGAATGAGCATGAACTAGAGCTGTTTATAAAGAGATCTCCCAAAGGTGCTGTAGAGGTTGTGGAGTTGGAGGAGGATCCGGAAAATGAGATCTACAGCCTGAACAAACACATCCTGGTCAGGGAACATAAGTGGAAAACTGAAAATTTGAAAAGCAACTGATATGGGAAGCTATCTCTTTTATTTCCTTATTTACCCGGGATTTCTTTTTGCAGCTGTTATCGGAGCTTTTCTTTCGTGGTTTGACCGTAAGATCACTGCCCGGGTGCAGTTCCGTAAAGGTCCTCCAGTACTACAGCCATTTTATGATTTTTTTAAGCTGCTCCTGGTCAAAGAGACCATCCTGCCTGCCCGCGGAGCAAAAGGACTTTTTCTGGCAGCCCCGGTATTTGCAGTATTCGGAGCCACCATGGCAGGGGTTTTCATCCTGCTTCCTTTAATAAACATCACCACAGGATTTAAAGGGGACCTGATTGTCATATTCTACCTGCTAACCATTCCATCCCTGTGCTATGTGATCGGAGCTCTTGCCTCTGGCAATCCCCTGGCCGCAGTGGGCGCCTCCAGGGAAATGAAACTGATTATGAGTTATGAGCTCACATTTCTGCTTGTGTTGGCGGGAATCATCATCAAAGCCGGTCAGAGTATTGACCTGTACCAGATCATCCAGATGCAACAGGAGGGAACACCATTTATTGGCAGCATCTCAGGGATATTACTTTTTATAGTGGCCATTTTTTGCCTCCAGGCCAAATTGGCAATGGTACCTTTTGATATGCCTGAGGCAGAAACCGAAATCTGTGGTGGGATTTTCATTGAGTATTCGGGAACTCCATATGCCATGGTCAAGCTTTCAAAATACATGCTTCTCTTTATACTTCCGGCTCTTGTGATTGCCATTCTAATGAATGGGATCAGACTGGAAGGACTGGGTATCCTCTGGGCGGTGCTTAAGCTGGTAGCGGTGGTCCTGCTGCTTACTCTCATTCGCAACACCAATCCCCGGGTGAAAATCAAGCAGGCCATCCGCTTCTTTTTTGTCTGGATGAATCTATTGGCAATCATTGCTATTGTACTTGCAATCTTTGGCTTATAAAATATAAAAACGTGAGCTTCAAAAGTTACTGTTTTAAAAAATCACTCTGGCTCTTCCACTTTGGAGGGGCATCCTGTAACAACTGTGATATTGAAATACTAGACTGCCTTACACCCAGGTATGATGTGGAAAGGTTTGGAATGATACTGGTGGGAAGTATCAGACATGCCGATGTACTCCTGGTCAACGGCTCCATCAATAAAAAGGATAAACCACGCCTGCTTGAAATATATGAACAGGCACCCAAGCCTGTTCTGGTTGTGGCCATCGGAGCCTGTGGGTGCACGGGGGGAATCTTTGCAGAAGGCAATACATTTGCCGGACCGGTGGATAAGATCATACCTGTGGATGCCTACATTCCGGGATGCCCTCCGAAGCCAGAGGCAATACTGGCGGGGGTTGTCAAACTAATGGGTAAAAACTAAGTTGCGATGCTTGTTGATGAACTGAAAAATAAATTCTCCAAAGAGATCCTGGAAACCAGATCCAGAAATGATCGTCGAGTTAGCCTGCATATATATCCGGCTTCACTCATACGTATTTCTGAGTACCTTTTTAAAAATCTTGGATTAAGATTTATCATTGCTTCTGCTTTACATACAAAGAAGGGTTTCGAGATCTATTACCATTTCAGCCTCGACAGCACAGGCCTTATCCTGAACCTTCATGTTTTACTGGATCCCGAAAAACCTGAAGTGGAATCACTTACCGGCATGTTTGAAGCCACCAACTGGATCGAACGGGAAATGCACGAGCTTTTTGGTATTAATTTCCTCAACCATCCCAACCTGGACCAACTCTTATCGGAAGGGAACTGGGCAAAAGGAGTATATCCCTACAGAAAAACTTTTAAATCAAATGGGGAGGTACAATCATGAGCAAACAAACACTGATTCCGGTCGGGCCCTACCATCCCTTACAGGAAGAGCCTGAATTATTCAAGCTATACTGTGAAGGAGAAATCGTAAAGGATGTTAAGTGGGAAACAGGATACAACCATAGAGGCATTGAGAAGTTGGCCGAACAGAAAAGCTATGACGAGGTGTTTTTCCTGGTGGAAAGAATCTGTGGGATCTGCTCCACTTCTCATCCATTTGCTTTTGCCAATGCCGTGGAGGAGATCGCAGAAGTGGAAGTCACTAACAGGGCCAAATACATCCGGTCGATCATTGGCGAACTTGAAAGAATTCACAGTCACCTTCTCTGGGTAGGTCTTGCGGGGCACTTCCTGGGATATAACACGCTATTTATGTGGGCCTGGAAATACAGGGAGCCTGTACTGGACCTCTTCGAAATGATCACAGGAAACAGGAACTCTTACGCCATGTTCAAGGTGGGTGGGGTTAGAAGGGATATTGAAAATACTAAAATCACAACCATTGCAAAGGTACTCGCACTGGTAAAGAAAAAAACAGACTTGCTGGTTGGAGCAGTCATGGACGATCCGGTGATTCATGCGCGCACCAAAGGGGTAGGCATACTTACAAAAGAAGATATCCTCAATTTTGCTGCTGTGGGCCCAACAGCCAGAGCATCGGGAGTTGATATAGATATACGGCGGGATGATCCCTATGCGGCCTATCCGCTGGTTAATTGGAAAGTGATTACTGCCCAAGCAGGGGATGTCTTTGCCAAAGCAGAGGTAAGGTTGCTGGAAATGTATGAGTCCATCTCCATTATTGAACAATGCCTTGAAGGGCTTAAAAAAGAAAAAGAAGGAGACATTGATGTGAAAATCAAGCACATCCCTGAAGGATATGGTACAGGTCGTGCCGAAGCACCAAGAGGCGAAGTGTTTCACTTTGTGATTTCAGACGGATCCAATTCACCGGCTCGTCATAAGATTCGCGCCCCCAGTTATACCAATATAGCCACTTTTAAAAAATCCTGTGTGGGCCAGAGCATCTCCGATGCAACCATCTCCCTGGCTGCAGTTGATCCCTGTTATTGTTGTACTGAAAGACTAGCAGTTGCCCTGGACAGGAACAGTGGAAAACGAATTATGAATGCCAAAGAGATCATTGCTCACTCTACATTAATAACCCAGAACTTGCTTCAACTGCATAATCTTTCAAAATGACCCAGGCCATAAATATCATCGTTCTGCCCGTTCTGATCGGATTGTTGCTTTTTCTGCTTCCATCCGCCTTAAGAGTGTTCAAAGGCCTCATAGCCATAGGAGTCACCCTCTATACTGCAATAGCATCAGTATCATTGTTTGGTACCCCCGATTTGATTTTCAACCTGGGAGAATGGCTGCTTACCAGGAGTATTGAAACCCCGGTGTCGGCTGCATTGGTACAGACCCTGGAAGCCGGATCGTTTTCAATGGATGGCCTGAGCAGATTGATCATACTTTTCATCAGCCTCCTGGCAGTTCTGATCGTGGTTTATTCAATAGTATATAAGAGTGCCGGATCCCTTAGAAATTATTATGCCTGGTTTCTGATTACCCTTGGATTCTCTTTTGGAGCGGTCCTTGCAAACAACTTGCTTCTCTTACTTATCTGCTGGGGAATCCTGGGACTCACCCTTTACCAGTTAATAGACAGAAAGGATGAAGCCAGTAGTAAAGCCGCTAAAAAAACCCTTATAATCATAGGTGCTTCAGACGGGATCATGATCTTGGGCATTGCTTTGATCTGGAGGATTACGGGCACCCTTAATATGAATGAAATCACCCTTCCGACCAGTGATCTGGTCAGAACCGTTGCATTTCTGGCCCTGCTGGTGGGAAGTTTTACCAAGGCAGGTGCCTTCCCATTTCACACCTGGGTTCCCGACTACAGCGAAAAGGCACCTGCCACTTCCTCATCCTATCTTCCTGCCTCCCTGGACAAATTACTGGGCATCTATCTGCTGGCCAGGATCACCACAGAACTCTTTGTTTTGGGAGACTGGATTCGTTTTCTTCTGCTGTCCATTGGGGTGATCACCATTATTACTGCGGTAATGATGGCCCTTGTACAACATAACTATAAAAGATTGCTGGGGTTCCATGCGGTATCACAGGTGGGGTATATGATCCTGGGATTTGGTCTTGGATCTGCAATCGGAATTGCAGCCGGACTCTTTCATATGGTCAACAATGCCATCTATAAAGGAGGCCTCTTTCTGACCGCTGGAGCGGTGGAACAACAAACGGCTAAGGAGAACCTGGACGATCTTGGAGGTCTTTCCAAGGCCATGCCTTTCACTTTTTTTGCTGCATTGATTTTTGCCCTTTCAATTTCAGGGATCCCTCCCTTCAATGGTTTTGCTTCCAAATGGATGATCTACCAGGGGATAATCGATTTTGGTGCGGGCGTGGGGATTGCAAATAAGCTCTGGGTGGTCTGGTTGGGGCTTGCTGTTCTGGGTTCGGCACTCACCCTGGCCAGCTTTGTGAAGTTCATTGGTGGTATTTTCCTGGGCCGGCGGCAAAAAGTATTCAATAACCTGGGTGAAGTATCCCCTCTTATGTGGGTTCCCATGGTCATCCTTTCCCTGGCATGTGTCGGATTGGGAGTCTTTGCCACTTCTTATATAGTACCCGAATTATTTATGCCGGTAGCAGGAGCTTTTGAATTCACGGGTACATGGTCCTCTGCTACTGTGAGTCTTCTGGTACTTGTATCCATCGTACTTGGCATTTTGATCTATTATCTGGGTAACACAAAGAATGTACGTACATCCGATAGTTTTGTGGGAGGGGAAAAATTACAGGAAGAATTCTCATTCACTACTCCCGAATTCTATAAAAGTTTCCAGGAGTTCAAGTGGCTTTCCTACATGTACCGGAATGCCAGGGATAAATGGTTTGATCTCTATGATCTCATGGGCCGATTCTGTTCCTGGCTGGGATCACTCTTCAGCCGGGCTCATACCGGTATTTTACACGACTATACATTATGGGTATTTGCGGGTCTGGTCATCCTTTTGCTATTGCTTATCACCTAATCTGATCAAATATGGAATTGACAATTTCCATCATACTTGGATTTATGATTATCGGGGCCATCTATGCGCTCCATGCGAAAGACTTATTATCAGCAGTGATCGCCATGGGAATTGTGGGATATGGCCTGGTCATCTGCTTCCTTCTGTTAAAGGCTCCAGATCTGGCCATCGTACAGATTGTGGTTGAAACCATCACACTGGTAATTATGGTGGCCGTGGTACTTGACAGCACCCGGAAAGAGGTGGAAATCAAACTTGACAGGCGCACCATCATAAACATCTTAACCGGCTTCGTGGTATTCGCTGGCTTGTTTTACTTCTTTATCCTTGCCATCCAGAATCTGGATCCTCTGGGGGCCCACTCCCTCAGAATGTCGGAAGCCTATGTAGAGGGAGCTGTTGAAAAAACCGGCAGTGTTAACCTGGTTACAGGTGTGCTATTTGATTTCAGGGCATACGATACCCTTGGTGAGGCTGTAATACTCTATACAGCTGCCCTGGGGGTACTAACCCTGCTTAGAATAAAAGGAAAAAAATAGTTGCATATGGAAGGAATGTCCATCATTGTTAAAAAGGTTAGCCAGCTCTTAGCTGGGCTTATATTTGTGTATGGTATATATATTATCCTTCATGGTCACCTTACTCCCGGTGGAGGTTTTGCAGGTGGGGCCATCATCGCAGGAGCCTTCATTCTGCTCATCCTGGCCAATGGCAGCAGTGCCCTGAATCTGAAAAAGGAGATTTCAGGATCCTCCAATACGGAAAGCCTGGCTATCCTGATGGTGGTTGTTCTTGCAATGATGTCCCTGGCTTTTGGAGTGAAAGTTTTCTTTTCCAATTTTTTACCTAAGGGAGAACCGGGAGAACTTTTAAGCGCCGGCGTGATTCCCCTGTACAATATTTTCATTGGTATCGAAGTGGCAGGAGCTATTCTAACCATCTTTCTTGCTCTGGTAATCTTTAAAGAGGAGAGTTCAAAATGAGTGTATATATATTAAGCTTCGTCCTTTTCCTTGTAGGATTATATGGGGTGATCACCCGGAGAAATCTCATTAAAATCGTTATTTCACTTTCAATCATGGAATTCAGCATTTTTATGATCCTGGTCCTGGTAGGTTATATAGACAATGGACTGGCGCCAATAGTGGATCCGGCCTCAGGTGGACAGATATATGTGGATCCCCTCCCCCAGGCCATGGTGCTGACAGCCATTGTGATCGGACTGGCTACAACGTCCATGCTTATGGCAATCGCCATCCGACTTTACAGGAAATACAAGACATTTGACATTCGCGAACTTAAAAACCTGAGAGGATAGCTTATGGAAGCAATGATCCCCCTTTTCGTAGCCATACCGCTGATTTCAGCCTTCCTGATTGTGCTTCTCAGCAAATTGATCAATGGATTCCATAAAATTTTTGCCCCATTTAGCCTGCTGGCTTTGCTCTTCATGGCTGTTTATATATTTACCAATCTGGACAACACCTCCATGACTTATGCCATGGGAGGATGGGGTCTGCTTAATGATTTACCCATTGGGATTTTTCTGGTTCTGGATGGCTTTTCCATCCTTATGCTTGGCATCATCAACATCATTGGATTTATTGCCCTTTTCTATTCCCTGTCCTATATCTCAAAGTATACCGCCGAAAGCAATTACTATGCCCTGTTTTGTCTGATCATTGCAGGTATGAATGGAGTGGTGCTTAGTGGAGATTTATTCAATCTCTTTGTATTTCTGGAGGTATCTGTTATTTCTTCCTATGCACTGGTGGCATTCGGAGTGGGGAAAACCGAACTGGAAGCATCGTTTAAATACCAGGTGCTTGGTGGACTGGCCTCCATGCTTATATTACTGGCCATTGGGTTAATATACTGGAAAACCAAGACTCTGAATATTGCCGATGTGCGAAATGTGATGAGTGGTGGTTTCAGCAGGCCTTATTACATTTTTGTTCAGGTATTGCTACTGACCGGATTTGGATTGAAGGCCGCCATTATCCCATTCCATGCGTGGCTTCCTGATGCGCATTCCTCAGCACCCTCTCCCATTTCAGCCATGTTATCAGGGGTACTTATAAAAGCTGTTGGAATTTACGTTCTGATCCGCCTCTTCTTCAATATGTTTGAATTCACACATGAAATTGCTGTTGTGTTCACAGTCCTGGGCACCATTTCCATGGTGATCGGATCCCTGGTGGCGCTTGTTCAATGGGATGTAAAACGCCTGCTTGCCTATTCCAGCATCAGTCAGATGGGTTACATCGTCATGGCCTTTGGAATGGGTATGATTCTGCTTATTAAGGGTGACAATGAGCCTGCGGCTATTCTGGCAATCGGCGGGGGTATCTACCATATGATTAATCATTCTGTATTCAAGGGGCTTTTGTTCCTGAATGCAGGGGCGCTGGAATACAGGCTCGATACGAGAGATCTGAAGCAAATGGGGGGCCTTTCTAAAGCCATGCCTGTCACCTCATCCACTTCGCTAATGGCCTCCATGTCCATCTCAGGACTTCCTCCCTTCAACGGTTTTTTCAGCAAACTGATTATTATCATCGCTGCTGTTAACGGGAAATTTTATATTCTGGCAGTTCTGGCCATTGTAATCAGCATCATTACCCTGGCCTATTTTTTAAAGTTTCAGCATTATGCCTTCTATAACAGGACTCCTCTTAAGTCCCTGGATAAGATAAGGGAAGTGCCTTTCCCGATGACTTCCAGCATGATCCTTCTGGCCATCTTATGTCTTGCTTTAAGCCTGCTGGCGTTACCTTCTGTAAACGAAGCAGTATTGCATCCCGCCATACAGGTACTGATGCAATCCGATCTCTATTCCATAACCCTCATACCTTAATCCCATGAGATACCTGGCTCTGTTTATATTAACGTTCCTGTTCTGGTTGCTACTGACATTAGATGTGTCGCTTGTAAATCTGGTTGTAGGAGCAGTTGTGGCATTGATCACATCATTGCTATTTTCAAAATACTTTTTTGATAAGGGATACAAATTCCTTCAACTTCATCGCTATTTCTGGCTCCTGGTTTACATTGTGATCTTAATTTGGGAATGCATCAAGGCAAACTTCGATGTTGCATACAGGGTTCTTCATCCTGCCATGCCCATTAAACCAGGAATTGTAAAGGTAAAGCTGAATCTGCAATCGGATTTTGCCAGGGCCATGCTGGCCAATTCCATCACCATGACACCCGGTACCATTGCGGTGGATATCGTGGGTGACGACCTCTATATCCACTGGATCTATGTGAGTTCAGAAGATCCAGAGGAATACAGTCAGAAAATTGCCGGACGGTTTGAAAAATACATTAAAAAGACCTTTGACTAATGGATCTACTTGAGATACTTCTGTATATTCAGATTGCATTAAGTGCTTCCTGCCTTTTCAGGATTATTCGCGGACCCTCCATTGCCGACCGGATGGTAGCCATAGATATTTTTGGTGTTCTTGTGGTTGGAATCTGTGCCATACTCTCCATTATAAGTGAAAGAGGTTTTATCCTAGATATCGGGATTGCATGGGTCATGCTCAGTTTCATCGGGACACTTACACTTGCTAAATATTTAAGTGGGAAAAAACTAAACGAATAAAATGGTAAGCACTATACTTATAGCCATTGGAGTACTCTTCAACCTGTTTGGCTGCATCGGATTGATCCGGCTTCCGGATGTTTATAACAGACTTCAGTCTGCAACCAAATGTGGAACGCTGGGCACATGCAGCATCCTGGCCGGGGCACTGATTCATTTTGGCTTCATGGATGCCGGAATCAAAGCCCTCATCGCAATACCTTTGCTCTTCTTTGGAGCAACAGCGGCTGCCCATGCCCTCGTAAGGGGCGCCTATCATTTTGGAGTCAAACTAGGGGACAAAAGTGTAAAGGACGATTATAAAGATATTGCGAAATGAAGTATCCAAAAATCAGGGAACTAAAGGAAGCGGTGGTGTCTCTTTTATCACCCGCATACACCTCTTCCTTTCCAAAAAAAGCCCATACTCCCTTTGAAAATTTCAGAGGAAAACCGGAAGTCAATGATAAAGAATGCGTAGGATGTGAAACCTGTTCCCATGTTTGTCCATCCAAAGCCATTACCATTGTGGACAACCGGGAAACCGGGATCAGAGAGATCACAAGGGATTTCGGTAAATGTATTTTCTGTGGAATGTGTCAAGAGCACTGTATAACGGGAAAGGGAGTTATCCTATCTGATAAGATATTCGATCTGGCTGTTTTTGACAGGACTAAAATCGTAGAAAAACAGGAAAAAGATCTGGTGGTGTGTAAACACTGCAGCGCCATCATTACCACCGCAGACCACATTCAATACCTGCATAAAAAGCTTGGGCCAAAAGCATATGCCTCCATCCTTAATCTGAATCTCCTTCATGAAAAGCTCGAACTGGCTCCCCGGGAAGAGACCGATGTGGAGATCAAAGACGGATTGAAACGCAAAGATATGTTCAACATCATCTGTCCCAACTGCATGCGATCCGTTCTAATTGAATATATTTAATCCCCGATGCCTGAACTGTCAGAATTACTTGATAATGCACACATGCTGTTGTTTATTGGGGTGGGCAATGTGTTGAAGTGCGATGATGGCGTTGGAGTTGTCATCAGCAGACAGATCAGGGAGAGGCCTGATATCCTTTCGCTTACAGTTGAAGTCAGCATAGAAAACTATATAGGAAAAATCAATTCCATGAAGCCCGGTGCCATTGTGATTCTCGATTGTATGGAGCTTGGATCCGATCCTGGTACCTACCGGATCATCTCTCTCGACCATGTGGAAGATATGACCTTCAATACCCACAACATCTCCCTTAGCAGGGTAGGTGACTTTTTTCGATTTCCCTCTTATGTGCTTGGGGTTCAGCCTTTATGTATTAATTTTGGGGATGAACTATCCCCTCCGGTTCAACATACAGCCCACCGCATCATCAGCCAGATTAACCAACAAAAAAACTAGCTATGGCTAATAACTATTATTGTCCCATTTGCAGAAGCAACATAAACATTGGCAACTCCCTTGTCTTTTCTGCCAAATCGCCAGAAAACAAAAAAGGGCTCGTTTTCCTTGACACTGAACTAGGAAATTACACCAAAAGCACCCATCCCGATTTTGAACTCCAGGAGGGTGTGGAGTACAAATTCTATTGCCCGGTATGTCGTGCCAAACTTAATAAGGAAGAGAATCCAAACCTTGTGAAAGTGCATATGACCGATCGGGAAGGAGATGAATTTGAAATTAACATCTCCAATATTATTGGCGAGCATTGTACGTATAAGATCGAGGAGAAGAGGGTTCAGGCATTTGGACCGGATGCAGATCGCTACAAGAAATACCTGGATCTACCTCTTGAGTATCACAAGTACCTGTAAATGTTAATGAGCTATTAGGTCTTACTCCCTGCATAATGTAGATTTGTGGAGTGATTATGCTATTTTTTAACTTTACAGGAATCATTTTTTATCATATATAATTAGTAATTTCGTTACTGCAAATAAGCATACTAACGAGATACTACAAATGATGAGGAAGAATTTACGTAAATATGGTTCAATACTAATAATGATCTGCATAACCATTCCTGGTTTTGTAAAGTTAAACGCTCAAACGTTATCAGCCGTACTTGATTCGGCCACCATCGAATCACAGTTGAATAGCATTCATCAAAGAACCAGGGTTTACGATAATTTCAGGGCCATTCGCGATGACATTTTCGTTAAAATGAAAGGGAATGTGCTGGATTCCCTGGAGGGAGCAAAACTTGAAATTGCCCTCTTGAACAGCAATATGATAGAGCGGAATTTCCAGATTGAAACTTTGAATTCGGACCTGTCCCGCACAAAAAATGAAAGGGATGAGGCCATCAGGAACAAGGACGGCATGTCATTTATTGGAATACAATTGAACAAAGGAGTTTACAACTCCATCATGTGGTTTGTGGTGTTGGGACTAATTGTGGTTTCGGTTGCGCTTTTTCTCCTTTTCAAACGTGCTCACATAGTCACTACCCAGGTGAAGAATGAGCTGGCAACTATGAAAACCGAATTTGAAGAACATAAGAACAATTCCAGGGAAAAATATGAGAAGCTGGTGGTGTCCCACCACAATGAGATCATGAAAATGAAACGCAGCTGAACCTCAAAAGCGTAATCAACCCCAATCCCCTGGGGACTTAATACCATACCACAAAAAACTGACCGGAGTTGGAACTCAGGTGAATAAAAAGAATTTATTTGTCAGGATACCTGAACTTATTCGACAGTCTATAAGACTCATGAGCTTCAAGTCCTCATGGATGATTAATTCTTTAGACATACCAGAACGGGATCAGCTTTCCATTGATCAGTTCAAATTTTACAAAAAACATAGCTATTATGAAACCTAATATCAAGCCCTGGCAACTGTTGTCTATCTCCTATAACGATAAGCTGCAAGATACCCTCCTCCAACAATATCATGCGGCCCAGTTTTTAGCCATAGCCGGGCGCTATCTAATTCCTCAGCAAGCCGATGATAGCAACACCAGCCTGGTCTTCTTGCCAGAAAAACAAGAGCTGGCAAGTCAGGAACTTCAAACTGATAACCGCCTGGTTCTGAATTTATCTGATTTTTCTCTTGGATTCCTCAAAAAGGATACCCTGGTACCCCATGAGATTTCATTACAGGGTAAATCAAAAAGTGAGGTCTATGATATATTGGTACAGATTCTTAATAAAGAGGGAATTAACACGGGTAATTTGAAGAATAAGTTGCATTATGACCTCCTCGATCATGAACTATTGCACGGAGCTGCTTTTAAGAAAAATGATACCCAATTTATCCAGGAGCATATTGGATATCGGCACAATGCACAACTAATTCTTGAACAAATCGCAGGGGAATATCCAAAAGCTGAAAGAGTCAGAGTCTGGCCACACCATTTTGATACCGGAAGCATTATACCTGTCCGCTTTGATGATCAGGGAGAAATTACGCAATCTATGGGTATAGGTTGGGCAATTCCTGACAGCATGATCAATGAGCCTTACTTTTACCTGAGCTTCTGGGCTGCAAAACCCAGCATACTTCCAGAGAATATGCCCGCACTTACATCAGGTAAGTGGATGATCCCTGAATGGAACGGTGGCGTCCTCAGGCTTTCTGAAATTCTGCGCCAATCCTCTCCGGAAGGACAATATGCCAGCGTCAGGTCATTTTTTACATCGGGATTGCTGATCCTTGAACAACATCTCAATCCATAGAATCATGCAATGGTATATTCCAAGGTTGCCATTATCTATTGAAATTATGAGTAATCCGCCGATGTTCTGCTTATTTAGTTGGCATAGATTTTTTGGATCCATATCTTTAGGGAAAACCAACTGAAATGAATAACATACCCGTGCTTTGCGTAACCGGAGAATCCCTGGCTGAAACTTATGAAGCCGCCCTGGTGAAACTTTACAATGAAGGAACCCGCTTTAAAACCCAGTATGACAAGCCGGGAGATCCGTTAAGCCTCGACTGTACTCTAAATGCGACTGTCCTGAATCCTGAAAAAGATCCCATGATACACCAGGCATTTCCCGGTGGTATTGAGGACCTTAAGGAGTATGTTATGGAGTTAAAAGGTTTCAAAGACCACTGGGTGAAAAATATGAACGACCCCAAAGATACCCGCTGGGAGTATACCTATCATGGCAGGCTTCAGCACTATGGATCGTGGAAAGAGATCGTGGAAGAAAATGGCAATCCAGTAAGAAAAGATGTGGGATTCAAGGTGGATCAGGTCGAACATGTGATTCAAAAACTGGTGGACCAACCCTACACCCGACAGGCCCAGATGATCACCTGGATGCCCAACCATGATCTCCAGGTTTACGACCCGCCCTGCCTTCAGTCGCTCTGGTACAGAATCCTGGAGGATGAGGATGGGACACAATGGCTCAATTGCAACATCCGTTTTCGCAGCAACGATGCCTGGGGTGCCAGCTTTATGAATATGTTTGGTTTTATTCAATTTAATAAAGAGGTAATTGCAGCAGAAGTGGCAAAGCGGAGTGGCAAAGCGGTCCACCTGGGGAGAATGAATTGGCAGGCCGATTCATACCACATTTATGGCAGGGACATTGAGCAGGCCAAAGCCATGCTTTTTGATCGACTGGACTCCATGACACTTGAAGAGCGGACCTTCAATTTTGGAGATGATTTTATCCGTGAAATGTATGATCAGGCTGAACATTCAGCCCTAATGAAAATTAAGAAGTACGACCAGGAGCATGCTCTGTAAAAAACTGATCCAGGACAACTCCTAACTCTTCCAAATTTTCATATGTATGGTTTACCACCTCTTCACTACCGGCAATCATGGCCGATAGGGTATAATCTGAAGAGGAATTGAACAGACATAACAGCGGTTTTCCCATTTCTATGGCCCTCCCAATTTCATAACCAACCCCCAGGCTGGGAACCGTTACATCAGCCACTACCACATCCGATTCGCGAACCCATTGCATATCCCGGTCATGTATCTCCTTATCTGTAAGAATCCGGTCCTTGTTCTCGATGATCTCATCACTTCCCAGATGCTCAGTCAGCACATTTCCATACCCGCTTAACATAACTATTAACTTCTCATAGGTACTGGCCAGCTGTCGGCCTCCCCGTATTGAACCACAGAAATATATTTTCATGCAACCCGTTGATTTAGTGTTTTATTTATCAGAATATTGCCTAAAAATAGATAAATTAGTCTACACTCAATAATTAACTAAAAGAATTATCTCATGAGTAAAGACGTTCAAAAAACTGCCCCTGCTGGTGCAGTATATGGATTCGGTTTTATTGGAGCTGCGATTTTCTACATCTCCACCGCCACTGGTTTCTGGATGGGTGTTGTAGGTTTTCTAAAGGCAATTGTCTGGCCCGCTTTCCTGGTTTTCGAGGCCTTTAAAAACATGGCCGGATAGACTCAACTCTTATCTAAAGTTCCATATCACTGATATGAAGATCCAGGGCCTTCACAGAGATCTGTATTTCACGCACCGAAATTGCCAGTGAGACAATAAGCATCACCAGGGCAATTCCGAAAATGATTTCAGCCGAAAGCTGTAATTCAATGTAGACGAGGAACATACAAAGCACACAGAGCAGAAGACTCCCGATCCCCAGTAATTGCATGGTACGAGTCAGCACCAGTCGTTTTCGCAGGTTCTGGATCTGGCCCACTATAAGCGTATCGGGAATGGCTTCGCCTAGCTCCGCTTTGCTTCGGTTCTCTTTGTACCTGGCATGGAGACCTCTGACTACACTTGCATAGGCCAAAAACCGATTGGTATAAGCAAGTAATAAAAGAGAAATTGCCGAAAATAACAGGGCCGGTGTTGTGAGTGTCAGCTGATTCATATACTTCTTTTTTACGAATTTAAAACTAATTCTTGAAGGAAGCTGTGTTGATGATCACCTCCACATTAATCCTTACCTTGCAACCATACAATAAACCCTTCATTCCATGATCGAACAGGGAAGATTTCACAAGTTATCAATTGTCAAGCGTTCAACTTTTGGGCTTTTTCTTGGAGACGAAACCGGCGAAGAGGTTCTGCTTCCCAATAAATACTGCACAGATTCCATGAAACCTGGAATGGAGGCTGAGGTATTTATTTACCGTGATTCTGAAGAGAGAAAGGTGGCCACCACTTTAACACCCAAGATCCTGTTCCATGAATTTGCCCTTTTGAAAGTGGCGGCTGTTACCAAAGTGGGAGCCTTTATGGATTGGGGGCTGGAAAAGGACCTGATGGTTCCTTTCAGAGAGCAACCTCAGAATATGGAAGAGGGCCGCTGGTACATTGTTTTCCTGACCCTGGATGAAAAAACAGACAGGCTTTTTGCCAGCAATAGACTGGAACGATACTTGCAGAATGAAAAGCTATCGGTGACTGAAGGTGAGGAGGTGGCACTGATTGTATGGCAAAAGACTGATCTTGGCTATACAGTAATCATTAATCATGCACACAAGGGCCTCATCTTTAATAACGAAATTTTTCAGGATCTCAATGTGGGCGAGAAGCTTAAAGGATTTGTGAAGAAGATCAGGGAGGATAATAAAATCGATATATCACTTCAACCCATCGGGTACATGAAATTCAATGATGCCAACAGTGAATTAATTTTCAGGGCCCTTGTGGAAAACCAGGGATTCATGCCGTTTACAGATAAAAGTACCCCGGAGGTGATCTATTCTCAATTTGGCATCAGTAAAAAGGCTTTCAAGAAATCCATTGGAGCGCTCTACAAACAGAAGAAGATCCTCATTGAGACCTCTGGCATCAGATTGCTGGAGGAGAAGTCTCCCTAACAGCTGATTTCTATGAATGCCAACAGAACATCAATACCCATAAGGTGCTTTTTGGATAATCAAAGTCGTTGAAAAACCACTCCATATACCTCTCCTGCCTGGTGGCCTTCCTGTTCAATGCAATGAATGCACAAGTGGACACTCGGTCTGAAAAGGAGTTCCTTGAAGCAAAAAGTCATTTCAACCGATCCTATGGGACTGATTATAACCTGCTAAACGGACGGCAATATTATCTGCTCTATTCAAGTATTTCACATCCCTTTTTATACTCGGATCAGTACCGGTCAGAAAAACTGTGGCTCAAAGGAGTAAGTTATGAAGGGATACCCATCAACTATGATATCTATAAGCAAAAGCTAATTCTTCAGTATATGAGCTATTCAGGAGAGGCCAAGCAACTAATTCTGAACGAAGAATTGATAGATAGATTCATCCTGAACGGAAAGGAGTTCCGAAGACTCTCGTTCCCTGAATCGGGATCCGGTTTCTTTCAGGTGGTTAGTTCAGGCGATCTCTCCTTTTACTTTTCATGGGAAAAAACCATGTTTTACTCCCCTACCTCCAACAGCACACCATACAACTATACGCAACCTTCCAGAAAGGCATATCTTAATAAATCGGGGCAATTGCATACCATCAGATCCAGATCCTCATTTACAAATGCATTTGACAAGAAGTACCGAAAAAATATAAATCATTTCATTCGCAAGGAACAGATCAATTTCAGGAGCTCCACTGATGAAAGCATAAGCCGGCTTATGGAATATTGTAAAGAACTAACAGCAACCCAATAGTGAAAAGAGTTGCTACATATACCTTCCTTCTGACTCTTATCTTTCAGTTACAGATCGAAAAGGCGGAAGCTCAACCTGTAAGTGATTCCCTTTTGCTCAATTCGCCCATCTATCGGGAAAAACTGCATCTGTTTACAGACCGTAGCCTATATGCATCAGGTGAGATCATACATTTCAGACTTCATAACAAAAGCCATGATCTTCTCAAAGAGAATAGTTGGAGTACTGTCCTGTACCTGGAGCTGATCGGTAACCATAATATCCCGGTGGCACAGGGAAAGTACCAGTTAGATCCGAAAGGAGCCACAGGACAATTGCTTATTCCCGATACAGTCAGCACTGGTGCTTACCATCTCAGGGCCTATACCAAGTGGATGCGTAATTTTGATGCTTCAGATTACTTTCACCTTCCTCTTACAGTGGTAAATCCCCAAAAGATAAACAGGTCGGAGATGCCAAAGTTTGATTCAACACAAGCAGCAATTACAAATCCCTTAACTTCTCATGAAGTGGTAAGTTGCTCACTGGAAAGGGTCAGCTATGGAAACAGGGAAAAGGTGACCCTGCAAATAAACCTGGAGGATACTGCCTCCCTGAAGAAAGGCTATTGCGTCTCAGTAATAAAAAAAGGGTATCTGGATTTAGACTTTAGTTACACTCCCCATGGAGACATAGAGGATCAGATTAAAACTGGAGAGGTATTGTTCTATCCAGAAACCAGGGGAATATCCCTTTCGGGAAGGGCGATAAGGGATAGTGACAGTACTCCCATGGCTTATACTCCGGTTCACATCACCCTGCTTGGACCCGAATCCGATTATTTTGGAACTGTTACTGACAAATTTGGTCGGATACAGTTTTCCATCCCTTCCGTGACAAGCCCAACTGAGTTACTTATCACCTCCAGCTCGAAGAGCGGAGAGGTCATTGATCTCATTCTGCAGGATGAATTTTCCCAGGATTTTACAATGCCTTCTTTTACGCCCAGTAACGTTTTGAACATAAGGCAAAGTCTGGTCAATGAGATGGGGACCTACAGTCAGGTAGCAAAGCCCTTTATTACATCGGGTGCAGATGTCACATCCACGGAGGAAAAAGAATCTGAATATTCATTCTATGGCACTCCGGAATTCAGGTATAAAACAGCCGATTACATTGAAATTCCAAATCTTGAGGAGTTTATTTTCGAACTGGTGCCCAAGGTGCAGATGGAAAAACAGAACCGTCAAAAATATTTTTCCGTTATAGATGATGCCGGCCCCATCTCGGAATTTGCACCTTTGATCCTGCTGGATTTTGTTCCCATACCCTATGTTGAGGCCATCCTCTCTCTGGCTCCTGAACAAATTGAATACATAGATATTATCAATACCATTTACATCAGGGGAAGTACTAATTACGGGGGAATTATCAGCATTGTCTCAAAAAAAGGTGATCTGGCAGGAATAAAGCTTCCGGAGGGTTCGTCAATTTTAACATTCAATCCGTTAAATAAAATGGAAGAGATGAAATTCATCGATTACGACCATCAAAAATTTAGTAAAAGGATACCGGACCTCCGGACTACCCTTCATTGGAGTGCTCAAAACAAATTTTTGTCTGGCCGGCAAAACACCATAGAATTTTTTACTTCCGATGTCTCCGGTGAATTTATTGCAGTGATTCGTGGTATGACCAAAAAGGGAACAATCGTTCAGGGTACCTGTGAATTCACAGTAAAATAAGCAGAAAGATGGTGAACCATCCACCACAAAAACCCATGATGCTAAAATCACAGGTCTTTTTTAAATATGCTTGGAATTATCATTCGGTTGTGCCAAATTTACATCCCTACAATGAATAATTGATCCGCTGGTGAAGAGAATTCTTCCATTTGTCATTTTCTGGTTTATACTAAATCTGATACAGTCATTTTTTACTGAGATCATTGATGATGAAGCCTACTACTGGGTCTATTCGCAGTTCCTGGACTGGGGCTACTTTGATCATCCTCCCATGATTGCATGGCTCATCAGGATCGGGTCTACCCTGGTGCCCGGAGAACTGGGCGTAAGGTTAATGAATTCCTTATTGGGCGCCGGAACTATCCTCCTGACTTTTCTGATGCTCAAGGATCAGATCCGTAATTACAGGTTGCTGATGATTGTAGTTTTTTCCATCCCGCTATTTCACGCCAATGTAGCTGGATTCATTGCCACCCCCGATCTGCCTCTGGTTTTTTTCGCAACCCTTTTCTTTTTTCTCTATAAAAGATATCTGGAAAACGAGACTCCGGGAATCGTTCTGTTACTGGGCCTCTCCGTTGCCCTGATGCTTTATAGTAAATACCATGCTTTTCTGATCATTGGCTTTACTTTGCTCTCTAATCCAAAAATCCTGTTAAAGCGTTCTTTCTGGCTGATGGTTGTGTTTGCCTCCCTGCTATACCTTCCACACATCATATGGCAATTCAAACACCACTTTGTCTCCTTCGGGTACCATCTTGTTGATAGGAACAGACCCTTTGAAGTAAAGTTTCTATTAGAATATTTTGCAAACCAGCTGATTATGATCGGGCCACTGAGTGGAATCATTCTGCTCTATCTGGGAATAACTCATAAAACCGTTGATAGGTTTGAAGCGGCCCTGAAGTTTAATCTCATTGGGTTCTTTCTCTTTTTTCTAGTTTCAAGCATGAGGGGGCACGTGGAACCACACTGGACTGCAGCTGCCTTTGTTCCACTTATACTGTTATCTTTCCCGGATATAGAGAAGAAAATCGCTCTTCACAAGTGGATCACCATATCAGGCATCATAACCATCGCATTAATCCTGTTTTTGAGATTGGTCCTTATTGTTGATATGGGCCTGTTGCCTGATAAACTGAGCCATCGTTTCCTCCATAAAAAGGAGTCTTTCCAGCAAATTCAAAAAGAAGCTAATGGTCGTTTCGTTGTGTTTACCAACTCATATCAGAAAGCTTCGCTCTATTGGTTTTTCAACCAGGAACCGGCCTTTTCTCTGAATGACATCTATTATCGGAAAAATCAATATGACCTGATGGATCAGGAAGCCGCACTGCAGGGGAAAGAGGTTCTCTATTTCCCCGCTATTGAATTCCCCGGTTGTGATACCTTGAAAACTGCAATGGAGGATTTTCTAATGAGTGATACTGATTATTTCTGCCACTTCAACCGGGTTGAAATCAAGCTTCCCCAAATGAATTGGGAATTCGAGACTGGAGAAAGAATTGATATCCATATAGAACTGAGTAATCCTACCGCAAGTACCATACGCTTTTGTGATTCATGCACCCATAAACCCAGATTGGTTTATTCCTATTTCTCCCCAAAAGGATATGACTTGGCTTATTATGTAAATTCCAGCAACCCCATTCCTGACCTGGAACCGGGTGAATGCATTGTTTTACCTGTAGAAATGAAAATACCACACTTCACCGGACAGTATCAGTTAATGTTTTCATTGGGATCGGAGAATCTGAGGGCAGGACTAAATGGAAAACCCGTTACGGTCTCCGTACTCGCCAGGTCCAGAAAGAATTGAGAGAATAATTGATCCCTGTACCAACAGCTATTCCAATCAGATTTGAAAGCAAATCATGCATCCCCAGAAGATTAACCAGTAAAAGAAGTATCAGATAGTTTACAATTCCGGCCAACCCGCTCACCATGTGATACCTGAATAATCTTGCCCAGAAAGGGATATGGGTCTCTCTTTTTTTGAAGGTCCAGAGGTTATTCAGCAAAAAATTGGTCAGAATGGATATCCAGATAGCGATGGGAGAAGCTATTTCAAGACGTAAGGAAATAAAACGGGTAAGCACATAGAGTAATCCCATATTTACCAAAACACCAGAGCCTCCGACAATGCCGAACTTTATAAACTCTTCTAGTCTTTTAGCATCGATTCTAAACCGTTTCAAAACCTCAATTAATTATGGTGTTCTCTAGAATAGTTAAATATAGTATGCAATTGTTTCCCAGCAAAATAAAATAGGAAACCCAAGAACACCTGAAAAAAATCATTCTATCCCAGTAAACGCTTGATGTGAGGCAACTGCTCGAGGGTTGCCTCTTTTCCTTTTTCGATGATGTGAGGCATCTTATGAATATCAAACATCGATATCATACTATCGAATTCGGGAATAATAGGGAAGATTTCAGAATGGTGAGCCAGGTTGTTAAAGGCATAAGAATTTTTAAATATATTATTCATGTAGATGCTGGTCATTTGCTCCTGAACAGCCGTTATGGACCTGAATTTGTTGCGGTAATCAAGGGTAAAACCCATTGCCAAGACTATATCAGCTCCATGTTGAATGGCTACATCAATGGGTAAGGGATTAGATGCCGCTCCATCAATAAGCAATGTTCCATCAATTTCCCAGGGTGGAAATATCATAGGAATGGCCAAACTTGCACGCACCGAGTTAAAAATATCACCCTCCGACAATTCCACCGGCTCCCCATTCATCATATCGGTTGCCACTACAATCAGAGGTGTGCGAAGCTCGGAAAACAATTTTTCTCCGGCTATGCTTTTGAGTTTTTCATTCAGGAACGAATCATCCACAAGACCGCTTCTTTCATTGAATTTAAGGGTTCCGTCTTTGGATGCCTTTAGATTTACCATATAGCCTTGCATCAAATCTTTGGTCCAGGTGGAATCGGACAACTCTTTAATTTCATGGGGATCCATTCCGGCGGCGATCCCAACCCCGTAAATTGCACCCCCGCTACAGCCAACTACAAGATCGATTTCAATATTTTCTTCTTTCAGTACCTGAAACATGCCAATAGATGCTGCACACTTAATTGCCCCTGAGCCTATTACCAAAGCAACTCGTTTTTTTAAGTTGGACATAGCTAGTTACTTAATTAATAATTTAACAATGATTATGAGCTGAAGCTGTGTATGGCTTCATCTACCGTTGGGAAGATTTTAACGATTCTGTCGAATTTGCTCAGCTTAAATATCTTATCCACCTGGGGTTGCACTGCTGCAATGCGCAGATCGCCGCCATTGCGTCTTGAATCCCTTGCCATCCCCAGAAATATCCTTATGCCGGCACTGCTCGAATAGGCCAATGACTGAAGGTCTGCCACAAAATTCTGTGTGCTCTCTGCAACTTGCTTATCAAAGAATTGGGTAAGTTCAGGTGAGGACTGAGCGTCAAGTTCTCCGCCAATGCTAATGACACCAATCCCCTCAACATAGTTAATTTTAATATCCATAAAATTTCTCTTAAGTTATTTTCATGTTTGTATATATCTCATTTTCAGCGATAAACAGTTTGTCCCATTAATGCTTTCATAGGAAAAATCATCCACCATCTCCTTTACAATGTAGACTCCGAGTCCACCAATTTTTCTTTCATTAATATCATCACTCAAAACTGGCTCCTTATTGAAAGAAGGATCGAAGGGGTGTCCCTTATCCTCCACCGTAATCAACATCTCATTTTTCAGATCCATTACAGATACGCGAATGTCTCCTGCCTCCATCCCTTTATAACCATGCAGTATAAGATTGGAGCATACTTCATCTATGGCCAGTTTGAATGATTCTGTGATGTTATCATCCACCTTCAGAAGCTGGCACACCTCAACTACGAAATTCCGGAACAAGGGGAGGTTTGGCATTTCGGCTTTTCTGGTGAAACGATGACTAACGACTTCGCTTTCCATGCCCCTGCGTAATGCCACCAGGGTAAGATCATCTAATTGCACCTGACCACCCATGTGTGAGAAAACATCAACTTCAAAGTGCTTTACCACACTGTAAGCAGATGGCCACACCTGTCCTGCCTCTAGTAAAAATCTTTCTTCTGTATAAAAATCTCCAGCCATATCTCTTGCTTCTGTAAATCCATCTGTATAAGAGAGCAATAAATCTCCTGGCATAAAATCAATTACTCCGAATTCATAGGGTAGCTCTGTTGAGAAACCAAAAGCGGGCCCGGTGGGATTGAGCAAATCTTTTACCTGGCCGGTTGCATCAACCAAAACAGGCGAATCATGTCCCCCGTTGACATAGTATAACTTGCCTGATTCTGGATCCAGAATGGAAAGAACCAGGGTGGCAAACATATTAGACTGCCCATGGTTGTTTACAATGTAATTGTTTAGGCTCACTGCCATATTCTCCAGCATTTCTTCCACAAGAACCTCTTTCTGATATTGCTCGCTGTAGAAACGAATTAAAGAGCGAAGCAGAACCATAAAGAGGGCCGCTCCCACCCCTTTGTCGCAAACGTCGGCCACCACAATGCCAAAATATTTTGTTTTTCCAATGGGGAACACATCATAAAAATCTCCTGACACCTGCCTTGCAGCTTTAAAATAGGTGGATATTTCCCAACCGGGAATGGATGGCATAAACTGTGGGAAAAAACCCCGTTGAATTTCACTGCCAATTTCCAGATCGCGCTCAGCCACATCAAGAGCCCTTTCCGTCTGAGCATGCAATTGAGCATTATCCAGGGCAGTGGCAATCTGACTGGCCACGGTTTCCGCCAGTTCCATGCTGTTCTCAGTGATTTCATATTCCGAATCCTTATTGGTCATTCCAATTAATCCGATGGTCTTACCACGGGTGACCAGGGGCACAATCATAAAAGATCCGGTACCCGATTTCCCGATTAGCTCCCGTATGGGCCCTATTACCGGATCGCTCTGCGCATCCCGGGAAACAATTGTTTTTTTTGCCTTAATCAGGTGTTGTAGATCCAAATTTCCATCCATGTCAAGTATTTTACCCACTTGACTTTCCGGGTCGGGTACTATGGAGTGGAATGCAAGAACCTCAAGTCGGCTCTGCTTTTCACTGATCAGAGCAATTCCAGCCATGCGAATTGAAAATATTTTTGTCAACTCCTGGCAGGCCGTATTTAATATATCCTGAAGATCCAATGAATAACTGACTTTTTCTGCCACCCGATTAATGGATGCTAATTCACTGGCACGCAATTCAGCCGCCTCTTTTGCGATTTTAAGAATCTCTTCGGCCTTTACTCTGATGGAAATGTCTCGAATAATTCCTCTGGTCCCCACCGTTCTCCCATTTTCAAGGATTGGGGATGCAACAATCTCGCTGGAAAACTCATGGCCATCCTTTGTTAGATAGATTAAATCGAATGACTTAATGGGTCTGTTTGAAGCATACAATTTTTTGAATTCTGTGAAGAATTTTATCCTGGAGTTCCGTGCTACCAAATGCCTGAAATGCTTCCCGACTAATTCGTTTCTATGATTATATTTCGTGGCTTCTATAAAAGGTTGATTCACATAAGTGAGATATCCGGCCGAATCGGCTTCAAAATATGAATCCTGAAGTGTTTCTAGAACAGCCTTATGTGCCGTTGCGGTAGTTTCCAATTTTGCTTCTGCCTTTAGCCTTTCCGATATATCAATGTAGAAAACCAGGTGCCCATAATTGATACTTCCCACAAAAAATGGCTGGGCTACCACTTCCACATCTGTCATTGTCCCATCCTTCCTTTTGCGCTTTCCTGATATATACAGACGCTGTCCCAGAAGATTTTTGGAATATTCACTCATCTCTTCAAAGGCATCGGGTGATGCCAATAGATGATCCAGATTTTTTCCGATGGACTCTTCATCAGAATAGCCGAACAATTCCTGAAATGCAGGATTCACAAAGGAAATTTTATTGTCTTTTCCAACATTTACCACAGCAACTGGCGTCTGCTCCAACAGGGCATCAAGAAAATCCTTTTGAATAGCCAGCTCTTTTTCTACTTCAAATCTCTGAGTAACATTTCGAATGGTACCCTTTATCACATCTACCTCCCCTTCCTTAATAACAGGAGTAAAGGTTGCTTCACCCACAAAAGTTTGTCCATCCTTTCCAACATATCTGGTTTTAAAATGGTCCTGAGGCTCTTTAGTTTCGTAAATAGTTTTGAACTTACTGGATACGCCTGAGGCGAACTCCTTCTGTGTAAAGTCCCAATAGCGTTTGCCGATTAGCTCTTCCCTCTGATCAAAACCCAATTCTCTGATGAATGGGAGGTTCGCATAGGTAATTATACCGTTTTTATCGGTTTCCACATAGCCGTCCCTTAAATAATCCAGAACTTCCTTATACTCTTTACGGGTCTTTTGTAATGCGGACTCAGCTTTAAGACGCCTGGAAATATCATTGTAAAAAACAAGGTATCCTAACTGCTTACCTCCCATTATATTAGGCTCTGTGAATATTTCAACCTCCACAAGGCTTCCATCTTTTCGTTTGCGTTTACTCATTGAGTAACCAATTTGATGTTCTTCCTGTGAATCCTCTCCTTCTCTGGGATGTTGCATACCCTCAGGGGAAATGAACCCAAGGGTACGGTTATAGATTTCGTCTTTAGAATACCCAAATAGGGACTCGAATACTTTATTAACTATGGTAATCCTTCCCTTGTTATCAGTAATTACTAATGCAAAGGGGGTATTGTGCAGAATCCCCTCCATAAAATGGTTTTTGTCAGCCTCATGCTTCAACCTCTGACGGTTCTTTTCATAACTCCTTATACTAAAGAGAAGAACAATAATAACCACGGTGAAAACCATATATACCCAGCTGGATTGATACCAGGGTTGTACGTGATTAGAGACCACAAGTGTTCCCTTTGCCAACAAGGTAACAGGGGATACTATTTGGATTATAGCAATGACTATTAATACCCTATCAGGGACTTTGATCCTTTTCACGTCTGGCTTGGTTAAACTGTAGTGTGCAATGAAAACAAACTTGACTGACAATTGTTTGAGGTTGCCAATTTGAAAGGCACGCTAAGCCCGGAGGGCAGTTAGCCCTAAAAAAGAATGAGGCTAACTTTTTAAGGAGGTCTTGATAATTCCAAATTTCTTTAACAATATTTTATTTATATTGAGCCACATAGTTCAATATTGCTGTATGGATCTCAATTAAAAACGATGATATTTTGGGTGCTAAAAAGGGGTATTTAAAAATTCGTGACAATCTGTTTTATCAGTATTTAAAATATCAGAAGCCCCTGTTCAAACCTATCTCTCCAAAAAAAATTCTGTTTTCAAATCAAAAACCAGATTGGGAAGAAGAGATCAATAAAGGATTTAAAAACTCAAAACATGAGGTTTATTTCGATGAAATAACTTCAGATAATTTAATGAAGTATGATTTGGCTGTGCCTTTGACCATTGATGAATTGAAAAGCAAAGAGATTCGAGAACTATTGATTAAAAATCCAATTCCCATTCCAAGTTTAGAATCGATTCTTCTGTGTGATGATAAGTATCAGTTTAATAAAACACTCATCGCAAAAGGCTTTGGAGCGTTCATACCTAAAATGGAAGACCCTCACACCTATCCTTACATATTTAAAAAGAAAATTGATCAATACGGAGCGAATACGCATATAATTTATGGGAATGAGGAGGAAGAAAAACTCTTTGAAATACTAAGCTCTCCTGAATATTTTTCTCAAGAAATTATTACCGGTAAAAATGAATATGCTACCCACATCCTATTTGAGAATAAAAAAATCGTTCGATCATTGAATATCAAATACATTTTCAAAACGGATATAGGTGTTAAAGGAAAAGATAAAAGTCACCAAACCATTTGTCGTTGCCCTTATCTGGATATTTTCACTTCAATTTTGGAATCGATTGGCTTCGAAGGCCTCTGCTGTTTTAATTATAAAGTTCGAAACAACATACCCTATATCATAGAGATTAATCCAAGATTCGGTGGTAGTCTCACTCCGTACTTTTCTCTATTTATATAGAACATCTAAAATGAGATCCACAGTAATCGCTTTATTCATTATTCTTGTTAATCAAATAAGTAGTCGTTTTGCCAGCCTCAAGGGTGATCCCTCCAGGAATGGGAAGTTCACCTAAATTTTCAATCACTATGTTTGAAAGTTCAAGATTCCCATTCAGCACATCCAATTTGATCTGCTTTCCTTTTTCAAAATCTGCCAGTTGTACCGTTCCATAAGCATACCCGTTTGACCAGAAATAGGTGCCATTGATATTATCAAATGTTATCTGCTTTTGAATACCCGAATAATGAAATCCGGTAAGCGCCAGTACTGCTGACCAGCTAGCCATAGCGCGGCCATAATGGTGACCGCATTCGGCTTCGTTGAACGGACTTCGTTTTCTTCCATCATAGCGATCCCTTATGTTCTTAATGCATTTTAGTCCGTCTTCGATCTGACCCTCATAGAGCATTCCAACAGCTGCAGCATATTCAAAACCCGTCATGACTTCTGTGAAATATGGAAATGGATTATTGGGTCGTGTTTCGGGATATGCCGCCATCAATAGCGCAGCTTCATCGCCAAGTGCATAAGAACGGAAACAATTAAAATGATTTGACAAATTGTCTCTGTAATTGTATTTCATTATACTCTGGTGAGCAATTCCCACTTTCTCTCTATCCAGCAAATAACCCAGATCGCATATATGTGCTACATACTGGCCCACTAATTGATCCACTAAACAGCCCTCTCCAAGCTGATAATCCGGACTTCCATAATTTTCTGCACCCATACCGATCAGATGTTCTTTGGGGATTGTCTTTTTATCGGGTACTATAATCTGGTGATAATAGTATTCCCCATTGAACAAATTTTCATCCACCCAACTGCTTCCGTTCATATATAGTTTGTTACACTTGGCAGCCATCTCGCTATCACTCATATGATGAGCCATCTCCTCCATTGCCCTCAATGCTCCCAGATACCAAATATTCATTTGTGGATTGGGACCATAATATTCTACATCCATTGTATTATGCTGAACACCTTCCATAACGCCGTCCTGATCCCCATCCCAACCACCTTCTATCCAGGCATAGGAGAGGGCCTTCTTCACACTTGGGTAGAGTGGTTTAAAAAAATCATCATTCCCAGATAACTGCCAGTCTCTATAAAACTTCATGATTGTTCCCATCTGCCCGTCAGCTGCAGCTTTGGAAAATTCCGGGATCCTGTTTATGGGTAAGTTTACCCGAAAACTCATTAATCCATCATCACGCGTGGCGAATCCAAATTCTATTTTACGTCTTGTTTTTGCCAGGTCTCCGAAAAGAAATCCTGTTGCAGATTCGTAATTCCAGACATGTGTGCACGAACCATAACAACATCCACTGTTATCATTACACCCCTCCCAGGCATATAGGGCACCATCTGTAAGGCGGAAACATGTTTGGGTTCTGAGTGTGCTGATATTAAACAGAGCTGCTTCTTTCACTACTTCCGGGAGGTCGCTGTTACAGAAGGCTTCCACAAACTCAACAGTTTTATTTTCCAGCTGAAGTAGACTGGGCACTGCTTTTGATGCCACATCCCAGGCTCCATCATATTTTGTGCAGTAAAAATTCTCCAGGACCTCTGAGGACCATGCTCTCCTATTGGGGAAGTACCAGGTGATCAAAAAACGGATTTTCTTAGTACCATTTCCAGGAATAGTGTCTTTTACTGCCAGAGATGCCATGGGTTTCCGTGCAGCTTCATCCAGCCGGTTTTCCAATTCTCCATCATTTGATAGATCGTCCCAAAAATCCAATATGGACGATCCCCAATGTTCCGGTTTCCAATCCGTTCTATAGGTAATACCCCCGACGGCTGTGGTTACCATGGCCATTTCTCCCCACTGCTCAGAGCTTTCTTCCAGGCTATCTGAACTAAAGAAAATTCCACTGAATCCCTCACCGTCACCATAGGTATTCTTATTGTCAATGGCCCTTCCGGCAGCTCCATCTTCTCCTATAAAATTTTGCAAAGAACCACAAATACTGAAAATCACCTCCTGATCCGAAGTGTTGGTGATTTCAAAGTCCAGCACAGCCATGGGAATGCTACTGTTATCGACATCACCAGGTATCAATGGATTAAATGCTTTCATTGTTACTTCCAATGGGTTCTGTGACGTACTTAAGTTTACCTGACCAAAAGGGTAAGCAGCATCAAAGGATACGTTTTCAAATCTGGGAAGTCCATGATTGGTTGCAACTGCACCGCTGCTTCCTTCATACAGATAAAAGGGAACCGGACCCTCTAGCAAGCGTAGATCCTTTTTCCCGTCTATTTCCGAATAAAGAGTGAAAAAAGGAGAATTTTGCCGTCCCGATCCCGGGTTGTACCCTTTAGCAGGGCGGTTCATGATCTCCCAATCCCGAAGGTTGCCCCTGCCTCCAAGGGAAATCGTTCCCGTGCCGATACCCCCTATGGGCAGCGCAATCTTATAGGTATGTTCCTGATCATAGTGCTTCAGAATAGGCCATTCCTGGGAGTAACCTTCTGAAAGACAAATGATTAGAATAGAGACTGTTAAAAAAATGACGTTCTTCTGCATGGTAGGTGCTTTTATTACAGTAAGATAATCCGGAATATGGGGATATCCAAATTCTCCGAAGGGGACGAACTGGTTAGTGAATCGGCGAAATGCAGAGTGAAGGCGGACCTGTTGCTATCTGCTAAAGGGCTGCCCCGCTCGGGATCCAAAGAAAAAGTAGTACTTTTCTTTGATTGTTAGTTTGTGTTCACTAACTTTGCTGTGAATATTATACAACCAAGTAGATCCCTATCTACAAATAAATTGAACATGATAGTAGCAAAAGTAAATGAAACACAAGTATTAGACACTCCACATAAATTAGATGTGAGAAAACTCTATGATAAAGATACAGCTCAGGCAGTTCATATTAAATTGAAGGCGGGTGAAAGTTTAATCCCTCATATTACCCCGGTAGATGTGTTTTTCTATGTTTTGGAAGGGACTGCGGAGGTTCTGGTGGGTGATGAAAAACAAACCGTTGAGGCTGATTGTCTTGTGGAAAGCCCAAAGGATATTCCTCATTGTATCTCAAATAATTCTAATAAAGTTGTCAGAATTCTTGTGGTAAAAGCACCAAAACCCACAACAAAAACAACCTTAATTCGATAGGAAAAATATGTCAGAATTACTTAATAACAGTGAAAAACGACTAGAAGATTTACTTGCATTCTCTCTTGGAATGATGAGTGGGGAAAATGGAAGAATGCTTCTTGAAAAATACAAAGAAGCAATAGAACATGTTACACCTCATGACATGTTAAAGCTCGAAGACAAACAGATGCAAATGGGCATAACACCCCAAGCAATTAAAAAAGATGTTGAAAAGGTGATCAATATCTTCTTTAATAAACTCAAGGAGTATAGTTGGGAAAAACCTGAAGAGGGCACTTTTCTCTACTACTTAGTGCTGGAAAACAGTGCTTACGAGTTTAAATTGAACAATGTAAAGAAGATAATAAAGAGCTATAAGGGTCGGGAAGTATCGGATTTCAGCCAGTTAAAAAATGATTTGCTTCCTCATTTTGAAGAGTTTTCGAAATTTGAATCTCACTATGTAAAAAAAGAGAATATTCTATTTCCTTTCCTTGAAAAAAAATGGGATAGTTATCGACCTCTGACTGTTATGTGGTCTTTGCATGATGATATTCGTAAAAAGTTAAAAGAAATAATTCAGATTCTTAAATCCGATACTTCATCCTGGATGAACCTTAATAAGCTAATTGGAAAGTACTATTTCCTGGTATTTGGAATGATGCAAAAAGAGAATTTAATCATATATCCCGTTGCTTCTGAAACAGTCTCAGATGATGAATGGGAAGAGATGCATCATCAAAGCTTCGAATATCCTTTCCCTTTTATTGAAACACCTGTTAAACCTAAAAGCACAACAGAACCTGTTTTAGAAAAACACGGAGAAATTTCACAGAATGACGGGAGCTTGTTTTTTAAATCAGAAACAGGAGAACTCAATCTTGAACAAATCCTGCTCTTATTAAATAATTTACCTGTGGATATTACTTTTGTTGACGAGAATGACAAAGTAAGATTCTTTTCAAGACCAAAAGAGCGTTTCTTTCCACGATCACCTGCAATAGTCGGACGGGCTGTTCAAAATTGTCACCCACCTGAAAGTGTACATATTGTTGAGAGAATTGTTACTGCTTTCAAAAATGGAGAAAAGGACAATGCAGAATTCTGGTTAGAACTAAAAGGTAAGTTTATTCTCATCCAGTACTTCGCTCTTAGAAATGACAAGAATGAATATAAAGGTGTTATCGAGGTAAGTCAGGATGTTACAGGTATCAGAGCACTTAAAGGTGAACAAAGATTATTGGATTGGGCTTAGAAGCTTAATAGGTATAAAAAATTACCTTTTGAAAATTGTCCACCACATTCAGGCCCGTTACAATTAGCAAACACTTTAGAGAAAAATACATTACCTTTTTAAAATTAAGTACTATTATTTGATAAGTTAGTTTATATTAACTAACTTTGTGACAAATTAATGCTTGAGCAAAATGCAAACAGTAAACTCAGTTGAGGAGTTATTTAATATTGAAATATCCAAAAGTGAACGTTTGCGAGCGCTTATTCTGATTGGACTTCTTGGGCTAGAGGCTATTTCACTTTTAATCATTTACTTCTTTTATAGCGCAGAGTATCTTCAGGTTTTTAATACTCGAATTTCAATCTATTCTATCCTAATATTTACCGCGATCATGATCGTGTATGAATCTGTGGTTCATTATTTATTGGGAAGAAGAAGCA
>JAOZUK010000335.1 GCA_029938715.1 Bacteroidales bacterium
ATGCCTTTTCCGGAAGCTTTGTCTTTTATCAGCCCAGGGATATTGTGAGTGGAGATTTTTACTGGTATGAGCAGATCAACGAGAATAAGTTTATAGTAGTATGTGCCGACTCCACCGGCCATGGCGTGCCGGGTGCATTTATGTCCATGATTGGAACTACGCTGATCAAAGATATTTGTCTCCGTTCGGGCATTCAAAAACCCTCTCAGATATTAACCACACTCGACAATGAGGTCCGTGAGGCACTGAACCAGAACATGGAGACCAGTGGTTCCAATGATGGGATGGATATCATTGTGGCAGAAGTTGATATGAGGACCTATAAGTTTGTGGTAAGTTCCGCCATGCGACCGGTGATCATCTATTCTGGAGGGGAACAGATCTATGTGAAGGGAAGCAGGAGCTCCATAGGCGGTCAACTTGATGAAGACCGGGTGGAAAAAGATTTCATTGATCAGGAGTTCGATCTGAATAAAGGTGATATCATCTATATGTTCTCAGATGGGTACCCCGATCAGTTTGGGGGACCACTGGGAAGGAAGTATAAGATGGTTCGGCTAAAGAACCTGCTCAGGGATATTCATGATAAGCCCATGGACGAACAATACAATTACATCAAAAGTAATTTCTTTCTCTGGAAGGAGGACCTGGAGCAGGTGGATGATGTATTGTTTATGGGACTTAAACTCTAGATTTAATACTCAGTCAGATCGATCCCGGTTAATACAATCACATCGGTGGTATCTATATTACTGCGGTTGAAATCCCGGTCGTAGATATGGAAAGTATAGAAGAAGGTGTCGGTTACAATCACGGGATAATAGATATCCAGGTCCATGGTACCTTTCAATGGCTGCTTGTCCAGGTATGGAATCCGGTATTTCAGGATCCCTCCCTCCTCATCAGGAATGGGTACATATTCATATCCTTTTAGCTCATGTACCTGCAGAAAGAAATTATATTTTACTGTATCGGGTTCATTTATGGAGAGGGTGTCTGACATTGGATAGAGTCCCAAATTCCCATCTCCATCAGTAAACTCAAAAGTTAATCGACCCACCAGGTTTTTATTTCCCAGTTCATCTACCGAAATGAAAAAACCGAAGGACTGGTAATCCACCACAGGCTCGATGGGGTATTCCGGGGAGATCTCTTCACACGAAACCAACAGAGTCAGCACAATTCCTATGATGTATCCAATCTTCCTCATGGTTTTACAATACTACAAAAATCCTGCCTATTTTTTTCGCATAAAGATCCGGATGGGAACTCCCTTAAAGTTGAAGTGTTTGCGCAACTGGTTCTCGAGATACCTCTTATAGGGTTCTCTGATGTATTGTGGTAGATTACAGTAGAATGCGAAAGCTGGTGCGTGTGTGGGCAACTGAGTTACATATTTAATCCGGATGAATTTACCCTTTATAGATGGAGGATGGTTATCCTCAATAGCTTTTAACATCACTTCATTCAAACGGGAGGTGGGGATCTTGTTTTTACGATTCTCGTGCACCTCAATGACCTGTTCCAGTGCCTTGTGAATGCGTTGTTTGGTCAGGGCTGAGACGAATATCACAGGGACATCTGTAAAAGGCTCCAGACGTTGCTTTATCTGTTCCTCAAACTGCTTCATTGTCAGGGTCTCCTTTTCCACCAGGTCCCATTTATTGACCAGAACCACTACTCCTTTCCAGTTTCGCTCAATCAGGTGAAAGATATTCACATCCTGTCCTTCGATACCAATGGTAGCATCTATGAGCAGCATACATACATCCGAATGTTCGATGGCCCGAACCGAGCGCATCACAGAGTAGAACTCCAGGTCCTCTTTTACCTTTCCTTTTTTTCGCAGACCGGCGGTATCCACCAGGTAAAAATCGTGATTGAATTTGGTATACCTGGTATGAATAGAATCCCTCGTGGTGCCCGAGATGGGTGTTACAATATTTCGTTCCTCTCCAATAAGGGCGTTAACCAGGGATGATTTTCCCACATTGGGTCTGCCTACCACAGCGATTTTTGGAATTTCCTCCTCCTCTTCCTCTTCCGTTGCCTTTTCAAACATGGAGGTAAGTTTATCCAGCATCTCACCCGTTCCACTTCCATTGATGGAAGAGAGAGGATAATAGTCGCCCAGACCCAGGCCGTAGAATACAGATGCATCATACAGTCGCTGCGAATTGTCCACCTTATTTACTACCACCAGGACCGGTTTTTTAATCTTCCGAAGCATCCCAGCCACCGTTTCATCCAGATCGGTAATTCCCGAAATTACATCCACCAGGAATACCACCACATCTGCTTCTTCTATGGCAAGCAGCACCTGCTTTCGGATCTCCTCTTCGAACACATCATCGGAGTTTATTACATATCCTCCCGTATCGATGAGGCTAAAATCAAGCCCGTTCCAGAATACCTTCCCATAATGCCGGTCGCGGGTCACTCCACTCACCTCATCCACAATCGCCTGCCTCGTCTCGGTTAGTCGGTTAAAAAAAGTGGATTTTCCCACATTAGGTCTTCCAACGATGGCCACAATATTTCCCATACTTAGTTAATGCTTAATGGTATCCGAAATTTTTAATGAATCTCTCGTTGTTTCTCCAGTCCTTTTTTACTTTGACCCTCAATTCGAGGAACACTTTCTTCTGGAAAAACGTCTCCATATCCAGGCGCGATTCTCTACCTACTTTTTTTAGTGCCTTGCCTTGATTCCCAATCAGAATCCCTTTCTGACTCTCTCTCTCCACATAGATCAAGGCACGGATGCGGATTATTTCTTGTTCTTCCTTGAATGATTCGATCTCCACCTCAACGGCATAAGGAATCTCCTGCTTATAATAGAGCAGAATCTTTTCTCTGATCATTTCTCCGGTAAAGAACCTTTCGGACTTGTCGGTTAATGCATCTTTCGCAAAGTAAGGCGGAGCTACGGGGAGGTAGTGAAGAATTCGGTTGAAAATCAATTCTATATTGAAGTTTCTCAGCGCACTGATAGCAATTTTTTCGGCTAAAGGAAGGACTTCATTCCATCGCTCCATGCACAGCTCCACCTCTTTCTGATTGCTCAAATCAATTTTATTGATCACCAGCAGGACGGGCACCCTGGTTCCGGCCACCTTCTGTATAAAGGCGCTCTCCGGATCAGGTTTTTCACGCGCCTCGGTCAGGTAAATAAGCACATCTGCATCCACCAGAGCCGACCTGGCCGACTTAAGCATGTTTTCCTGCAGCTTGTAGTTGGGGTCCAGGATCCCGGGGGTGTCCGAAAAAATAATCTGGTACTCGGGAGTATTCAGAATCCCATGAATTCGGTGACGGGTGGTTTGTGCCCTGGAGGTGATAATTGAAAGTTTTTCCCCCACCATGGCATTCATCAGGGTGGACTTTCCCACATTGGGTTTTCCTACGATATTAACATATCCCGCTTTATGTTCTGAAGGGCTACTCATATGCATTCATCTTCAATCTGGTAATCTCCTTTTCAGTGAGGATCCTCCATTTTCCCCGGGGAACATCTTTTTTGGTTAGCCCTGCAAAGTAGACACGGTCCAGTTTATTCACTCTGTACCCTAACGACTCAAACATTCTCCTTACAACACGGTTCTTTCCTGAATGGATCTCAAGGCCGATCTCTCGTTTATTTTCACTGCTTGCATAGCTGAGGGCATCGGGTTGTGCAAAACCATCTTCAAGTTCAACTCCCTGGCCAAGCTTCTTCATATCACCTGATGAAAACGCCTTGTCCAGAAATACATGATAAATCTTCTTCTTATTGTATGAAGGGTGGGTGA
>JAOZUK010000336.1 GCA_029938715.1 Bacteroidales bacterium
GTAATCGGACGTTCTGCCCAGTTAAATCCTGTGGGCGCATTTAAGAAAATTGCGCCCGGCACGAAATGGCACCTGGTCGGTATGCTGGGTGTTGTTTCCGTCTTTATCATCTTTGCATTTTATACTGTTGTTGCAGGCTGGACACTGGAATATGTGGTCCAGTCCATCAGGTGGATATTAAACCCTGAAAAGTTTGGGTTTGCATCTATGGACAATGCTGCGCTGACCCAGTTTTTCAGTAATCATTATGAATCCTTCACTTCAGGACTATGGAGGCCCATTATCTGGTTTGTAGTGATGATGCTACTCACGGGATACATCGTTATTTCGGGAGTTAAAAATGGCATTGAGAAATTTTCCAAGATCCTGATGCCAGTTTTCCTGGTTTTACTGCTTATCCTGGTATTAAGGTCTGTTACACTTGAAGGGGGCAGGCAGGGATTGGTTTTCCTTTTCAAACCTGACTTTACACACTTTAAAGAAGCACCATTCCGGATAATCCTTGAAGCTTTGGGCCAGGCATTTTTCTCTTTGTCCATCGGGATGGGTACCCTCATCACTTATGGTTCATATATCAGGAAAAAGGAGAATCTTGCTGGTACTGCCATAAGTGTGGTTGTTGCTGACACCTCTGTTGCCATAATAGCCGGACTGGCAATTTTCCCTGCTGTATTCGCTTTCGGAATTGATCCGGGTGAGGGCCCGGAACTGGTCTATAAAACCCTGCCAGTCATCTTTCAGAATATGCCTGGAGGATTGATCTGGGCATTTATGTTTTTCCTGTTGCTTTGCTTTGCAGCTATTACCTCCACCATATCGATGCTGGAGGTGATTGTTGCCTATTTTTCAGAGCAACTGAACATGTCCCGAAAAAAGGCTACCATCCTGTCGATGATCTCAGTAGGGTTTCTTGGAATTCTCTGTACTGCTTCATCAGATGTCTTTGGATTTTTTAATGCTTCACCGGACCTTATGCTTCCCCTTGGTGGATTCTTTATCGTGGTTTTTATTGGTTGGTTCTTTGCCAGGGATAAATCCAAAAAGGAGTTATCCAGTGAGGGATCATACAAGATCAGGTACCACAGTCTTTTCATGTTCCTGGTCAAATTTGTGGCACCACTGGCCATTGCATTTCTTTTTGCTCTTGGTGTCTACAGTAAAGTTATAACGCTATTTCCGGGGCTCGGGTGATCATGTGACCGTTCGTCACATTAACCCTTAGATGATCAAACGATTATTACGAGAGGTGTATATGCTGCGCCGGGGTGAGCAGCGTGCCCTTGTCCTGGTCTCTTTTCTACTGATCCTATCTGTTGGAATCAGACTTCTGGTCCAGCTTATACCAGAAAGGGAGCCTGCGGGCATGGAAGAGTTTAAGAAAGAGGCACAAGCCCTTTTTGCATCTATCGCACTTGCAGACAGCCTGCAAAAGGAGAGGAGCGATAGTATCAAACAAATTAGAAGATCAAGTTCATTTACATCCGTTTCATATCCCTCTCCCAACTCTATCAAAAAGCCTGTACAGCCCATTAATATAAATAGGGCCGACTCGGTCCAGCTGCTCCCCCTTCCAGGCATTGGGCCTGTTTTTGCCAGTCGGATTGTTAAATACAGGGAGCTGCTGGGTGGTTATGTCCGCTTGGATCAGTTGAGCGAAGTGTATGGCTTGCCAGTGGAGACCCTGGATCTGATCAGAGACAAGATCTTTATTGATCCCATTGACATTCGGAAGATCTTGCTGGACAGTGCCTCTTTCAGAGAGCTGTTGAGGCACCCATATCTGGACTTGGATGATGTGAAGGCCCTGGTGGCTTATAGAGATTTTAAGCAAGATATTTCCAATCTTTCTGAACTAAAGGAGAACCATATAATAGATGACACAACACTAAGCCGGATCGGACCTTATCTGGATATGAAATGTGAAAAAAATCTTAAATAATGTTAAGCCAGGCAGGTAAATCTTTTTTGGTGTTGCCTTTCACCTCTTTTTTTTCTATTTTTATAGAAGAGAAGATGAATGATTTGCCAATACTCCAGAATAACAGATATAATTTTTACTGCATTAGTTTTCAGTCTGAAGAAAATAATACCGGGTTTAGTTGAATATTAGGATATGAATTTCTATTTTTGCGGCTCAAAATTTAAAAACAGATTGAAATGATTGTAATTCCCATTAAAGAGGGTGAGAATATTGAGAGGGCCATTAAAAAGTTCAAACGAAAGTTTGAGAAGACTGGCGTTGTAAAGGAACTCAGAGCGCGTCAGGCTTATGCAAAACCTTCTGTAACCAAACGCCAGCAGAAGTTAAAGGCCATCTATATTCAACAATTGCAACAGCAGGAAGATTAGAATTCCGGAGTTTTGGCAGAACTATGAAAGCTGCCCATGACCAGGATTAGTGATTTTTTGAGATACCTGCAGGCCGAGAAGAGGTATGCCAGTCATACCATCAAAGCTTATAAGAACGACTTAAACCAATTCCATGTTTTCTGTCAGAGTAATGACAAGAAGGGCATGGATTTGTATTATAAGACCATTCGATCCTGGGTGGTCTTTCTGATGGACTCTGGTTATAGTTCCAGATCTGTTCATCGCAAACTTACATCACTCAGAACCTATTGTAAATACCTGATAAGTCTCGGTGAGTTGGATACCAATCCCCTGGATCGGGTACTGAAACCCAAACTTAATAAGCGTGTTCCTGCTTTTGTGGAGGAGGCGAAGATGGATCGACTGCTGGATGATTTCGATTTTGGAACTGATTTTGAAGGGATCAGGAACAGGCTGATATTAGATCTTCTCTACCAGACCGGGATGCGCAGAAGCGAGCTTATCGGACTCAGGACAGGTTCACTGAACCTGTCAGGGAAAAGTATAAAGGTGAAAGGGAAAAGGAATAAAGAGAGAATTATTCCTGTGAGTGATGGATTGATTAATTCCATTGAGCATTATCTGATAGTGAGGGAGCGTGTGGTTAAGGATCCTATGGTGGATGCACTATTCGTAACAGGGAAGGGTAGTCCGGTATACGATAAACTGGTTTACAGGATTGTAAACAGGTACCTGGCCATGGTAACCACGTTAGATAAGAAAAGTCCTCATGTGCTACGGCATACGTTTGCCACTCACATGCTGAACAGTGGAGCAGACCTGAACGTCATTAAGGAACTGCTTGGGCATGCGAATCTTTCCGCCACCCAGGTTTATACTCATAATACATTCAAGAAACTTAAGTCTATTTATAATCAAGCCCATCCAAGGGCTTAAAAAGAAGGAGGTGCCTATGAATATCAAAATGCATTCAATTCGATTTGACGCTGATCAGAAACTCGTGGAATTTGTAAACACGAAAGTGAAGAAACTGCCAAATGTTTATGACGACATTTTGGGTGCAGAAGTATTTCTCCGGTTGGATAAAGATACATCCGACAGGGAAAACAAGCTGGTAGAAATTAAACTTGATGTAAAAGGACAGACTGTTTTTGCAAAAAAACAGTGTAAAACTTTTGAAGAAGCGACTGATCTCTCAGTCGATGCTTTAAAGAGGCAACTGGTTAAACGAAAGGAGAAATTTAGGCAGAAATAGCCCTCACTGAAACTGTTAAAAAAGGCTGCTCCGGCAGCTTTTTTTATGTCATTTAAAAAAGGGATATTTTTTTTTGTGATATAATCAAAATATTCATACATTTGCGAACCGATTTTGGAGGGTATAATTCATTGACGATCTTAGTATGCCGATGTAGCTCAGTTGGTCAGAGCAGCTGATTTGTAATCAGCAGGTCGGGGG
>JAOZUK010000026.1 GCA_029938715.1 Bacteroidales bacterium
GGGGGTATCAAAAAAATCAAGAATCTCTGCTTCAACTTTCTTGATCTCCTCTTCCTGAACGTTCACAAAATGTGTAAGGATGTTTTCTGCTTCGGTTTGTACAATATGACAACCAAATGCTGCTGTAATCATGGTCGCATCAGAATGCATATCAAGCATTGCTTCAATGGGATGTCCGAAATGTCCTATCCTTGCATTTTTGAGATCATGTAACACCTTGGCAATCTGACAATACTCAGCTATCTCTGCATCAGCATTGTTATCATTCTCCAATGTACCTATGATCACATGAGGTACACGCTTACCCATCCTTACCGCAGTAGCGGCAAACTCGGGAACAGAACAGAAATCGTCATTGCAGAGCTGCATATAGGTTGAACCTTTTGCATAGTCCATGGCTTTTAATGGTTGCAGGGCAACCATTACCAATGGAACATCAATATTCCTGATGATCGTTCCGAAGGTGGCAGAGGTGGCATAGGTGACCATGTCGCAAAATATCAAATCCAGATTTGCACCCTTCAGTTTAGGTACCAGTTCATAGGCACTCTCTGCATCATCAATCAATCCAAAATCGATTACATTCACATCATATCGTTGCAGCTTATCAATAAACACTGACTGCTTGCGATGCATCTCTTCCAGGAGGCCCTCAAATTGATCCCAGTATTTCCAGAATCCAACACCAAATACCCCAATATTAGCAGTTAATGGTTTTCTTCTCTCAATATTCTTAGTATCACTCATGGTTCGATATAATATTTAGATTAAGCGGACGAATTCTGGGTATCATGAGCAGCAGAACCACAAATCCCAATGGGTACATGATCCCCGATGCTATCCACATGGGCGTATAGGAAAAACTCTCAACGATTTTGCCAATAAGTGGATTTAAAACCAAGGCTGCAATTGCACCTGCAGTACCAGCCAGTCCCACCATGGTAGATGTAGCATTCTTTCCAAATAACTCGCTGGTTATTGTAATATAGTTTGTGATCCAGAATCCATGTGCAAACATTAGAAGTGACATGAAAAAGATGGACATTCCAACAGTTGAAGCGGTAACTGTCAGAGGCGTAAGCATAGTAAGCAGCGCAGCCAGTCCCATGATCGATTTCCTGGCCCTGTTCTGTGAAACTCCCGATTTAATAAGGCGATCGGAGAGCCAGCCTCCAATCATATTTGATACCCCCAGGGCAAGGAAAGGAATCCAGAAAAGGTTTCCGATCACTTCAAAGGATACACCCCTCTCTTCACTTAAGTACTTGGGAATCCAGAACATAAAAAAGTAAAAAACCGGATCCAGAAGAAACCTTATGCTAATAAGTCCCCATGCCTCTTTAAATTGCAGAATCTTCCTGATCGGAACAGAGACCCTTTTTTTGCTGCCGGAAACACTCTCCTCATCAGGTTTATCTGTCTCAATAAGTGCCAGTTCCTCCTTTGTGATTAGCTTTGAGTTTTGTGGCTTTCTGAAAAACAGCAACCAGATCAGTACCCAGATCCCTCCAAATATGCCGGTTGCGACAAACGCGCCTCTCCATCCAAACTGTGAGATCAGATGTACCGTTAAGGGAGGTGCAATAACTGCTCCCAGCGCCGAACCGCCAATGGCGATTCCCATGGCCAGCGCTCTTTGCTTTTTGGGGAACCACTCGGTCACTCCTTTTGCAGCTCCCGGAAAGCATCCCCCCTCTCCAATGCCTAAAAAGAAGCGCGCTATTCCGAGTTGGGTAACATTTTGCACCGCTCCGTGCATGGCATTGGCAATTGACCATAAACCCAGCGAAACAGCCAACCCCCAGCGTGTGCCAAACTTATCAATAAGCCAACCACTGAGTGTGAACATCAAAGCATAACTGATCAGAAAACCTGTATTTACCCATCCATACTGGACATCAGTCATTGCGAATTCAGCCTTGATCTTAATAATGGCTATGGAGAGCACCTGCCTGTCCAGAAAGCTCAATGCCGTTGCAATAAACAGCAATCCTACAATGATCCATCTTAAATTTCTAATTTTCATTGTAGCCTCCATCTTTCTTAGCTGCATTAATAAATGATGCTCCTTTCTACAGCGTAAATCACACTTACCGGCCCATATAGTCCTGACTTTCTAAGTGGTGCATCTGTCCAGGATTTTACTTCGGCTGCTACACTTCCTTCAATGTTGGTTTGACAGTACTGCTTCTTATCCGGGTGCATGGCATCACCGATTAATCTGTTGCACCACGTATTTGCAATATCAATTTCCAGCTTATTTTCACCAGCTTTTACTACATCTGTAATTTCAATGCGATACGGAGCTTTCCATAGCGTACCGAGATATTTTCCATTTATCGTTACATCTGCCAGTAACCAGAGATTACCGAGGTCCATAAATATTCGATTTTCATTGCCTATATTTTCCTTGGAAATAGTAAAACTGTTTTCGTAGTGAGCAATTCCAGAATAGAAGTTTATCCCCTGATTATCAAATTCCGAAAGTGACTTCAATTCAGTGGTTATCACAGAATCCGGAGCTCCCCATCCTTCTGTAAAGGAAATTTTCCATTCGCCGTTTATTTCAATTGGATCTGGAATATCATTCACGGAAAACTTCAGAATCTTGTTTCCCTTTGTTATCATTTCGAATTCCTCGTTCTTAAAAGCAGTAAGAGCGATCTTTTCTTTATCCATATGGTTTACGATATTTTCACCCGTAATGCTTTCTAAATGAGCCCTGTTTTCATCTGGAGAAAAAACAACAAAAGCAGACCCGTATTTGTCAAGGTTCATTTCAAATGAAATACCCTCTTCTGATTCTTCGTAGACAAGCTGTGGGCTTTTCCCTCCGTTATCGGCAAACCAAAGCTCCGGAGTTTTATTATTTACTCTGAATGTTGCAGAAAATGTGACTGGTAGATCCCTTTTGTTCCTGATGAAATAAATCTCTTCACTCTCTGTGCTCCGGTGTATAAAATCCAATTCGGCACTTTCATCTGAACTAGTGAATTGAAAATCCGGATTCACTCCACGTTCTGCCAGCACCTTGTTTATGGTTTTTCCAGAAATGATTTTTCCTTTTCCGTAATTATTCTCCTGAACGGTATTGCCATCGATCTTGCCCCAAAGCTTAGCTGCCAGTTCCTGTACAGCCACATCATGTTCCTTGTGCTGGTACAATCCGGTTGATTTTATGGGCCTGGGACCAAGTACGGTCGCCCCTTTGGCTGCCAGTTCCTCTATCCTTTGCAGTGCAGCCAGTGTGATATCGTCCTGCTTGGGAAGGACTAATACTTCATAGCTCATGCCGTCCGGCAGAACAATTTTATGATCTATGACATCCATCCGGGTAAGCATTACCTCCAGGTTGGTCACATCATAATCGTATCCAAAATCAAGCGACCGGTTTGTATGTTTGGGAGGAATAAAATTAGCTCCCCTGTCCCCATAGTAATAGACCACATCCCCAACAAAAAGTCCTTGCTGTAAAAGGAAAGAAGAGCGTGCCAGATAATCCAGCCAGGGCTTCATTTGATTCCACCAAACCAGATTCACATTGAAATGGCTTCCTGCATGATAGACCCATCCCGGTTTGCCTGCTTCCGGCGGATTGTGTTCACCCATGTGCCACACCACATGGTTCATTCCTTCACAAAAGGCCCTGTCGGCAGAAGGCTTCAGATCCACAGGTCCGTCCATCCAGTGGCGAAAACCTGTAAAGGACTCCATATGCACAGTTTTTCCACCATAAATATGAGCGGCTGATGCGGTCTCCTTTACTACCCAGAGTCCATCCCAATGTTCACGCCAGGGCCAAAATTCTCCTTGCATCTCATCAATTGAATTAAGAGCTCTTAAAGCTTCAACAGGCACCAGGTGAATGGGTGGACCAGGACCTGCAGACTCAGCTTTGATAGCCATTCCTCGATTTTTTGCGGTATTATTTGCAGTAATATAGAATCCGTCAATTAACAGATCTCCCAATGTTTTCTGGTAGTCATACAAGAAACGAGCTGTAGTCTCTTCATCCTCGATTACATAACCACTTAAAGCAGGAAGGTATTTTATTAAATCATAGCTTCTGTAGCTCTTGAATTGCTGAGGCAAGTCGTAAGTCCAAAGAAGACCTCTTACCTCATAACTTGGAAGATATAAATTGTCAATTGGCGACTTGAACAAATCGCCAAATTTTCTTTCCAGTCTTTCTGTTATATAGTTAATATGATTCTTTGTGGCTGTTGCGCTCAGGTGGTCAGTAGCCAGGCCATCTGATGCTGGGTTAGGGATTTTAAGCTTCTCTCCGGTATTGGACATTACATATCGGATAATTTCCCATTCTCCTGCCGGCACATCCCACTCTAATATACCATCAGCGATAAGTTTATCAGAGATAATCTGAATCGAATTAGCATCTTCGATACGTAACGGTGTTTTTCCGTTTGATATCCAACTTCCTGCATCACCTTTGTATTTGCCATCGTTCAGGTTTTTGGCTCTCCAGTTTCTTTCGCTTCCCAATTGAGAGTTGAATCGTACTTCCATACCACCATCATACCTGTTGTTGTATGGACGATGAATTACATCTTCTCCTTCGTGATTATATAATTCAAACTCCGCTAACTGTACATAGTGAGATTTTGTATTGTATCCATCATAAATTTTCAACCTTACGAATTTTGCCTTTGTATCTTTTGGAAGGCTGAATTTTTGTCGTCTGGTATTTGCTTGTAACGTTCCATTGTAAGCAACTTTGAAACTTGCATCCTTGTCATCGGTTTCACTCACATCGACTGAAAAATTCTTTGTAAAAATGTTTTTACCGTCGGCTATATCCTCATTGTTATTTTCACAGTTAGATAATACTACATGGTCCAAATCATGAAGTTTATCATATCCTAATTTATACACAAACGTGTAAGCATCCTGACGGTTCTTAACCGGAATGGCCAAAACAGCAACTTCTTCCGAAATCACAGGCTTCCCATTTTTATCTAGTATGGCTAATTCCGGAAGCTCAGGATATTCAAGTTTAGTTTTTAGCTTTTGGGGGCCCTGCACTGTAATGCTGTTTTGGTACAAAGCAAGAACAGCTTCGTCCGGTTCAACCCAGGAACCACCCATATCCCAACTGCTACAAGCAGCAAGTTCCACACTCATTCCCAATTCATCAGCTTTTTTCACTATGAAGCTAAAATTATCGAGCCATTCATCGCTCATAAATTTTGGTCCGGCAGGTGGAAAAAATTCCTCGTTACCAATGATACCCATATCAAAAACCAATAATCCTCCAATTCCTTTTTCAGCATATTGCTCCAATTCTATCTGAACAAAATCTTTGTTCAGATAGCCATTAAGTAAAATAAAATAAACCGTTGGTTTTGCTTCATTGGGTGGGTTTTGAAATCCCTCGTACAAGGCTATTGTGCTTTTTAATACATCCGCTTTTTGATGATTGACGGATTTATCATTGCGGCATCCTGTCAGGCAGAAGATCAATAAAACAGACAGTAGGATAAAAGGTTTTTGCTGCATGCTTATTCTTTATACATTCAGTTAATGTCCAGAACCGGAAGAGTAATATGTGAGGGGTACTTCTCCCCGAAATATATCTTCTGACGGGCAATCCTTGGGTTTTGTGCATTGAAAATATCCTCTCCTGAATTCAGGTTGCGGTTGTATCTGGGAAAGAGGGCTGAAGAGATCACCACACGTAACTTATGGCCAGCCTCAATCTGGTAGCCAGTTGCCCAGACGGATATATCAATCTGCTTTATCCAGGGATCGGCCCTCACCTCTGAATACACAGTTTTACCACCTTCCTGGATATTAATGATCTTTCCATCAGCGCGCACTTCCTGCAGGGAGACAAAGAAATCAGTAGATGGTGCATCCGTACCGGCATATATGGTGGCGTCAATTGGCCCCAGCAGGACTAGCGGTTCCTCCAGCGCTTCACTTTCAAATACAACCTGGTCCGGGCGTTCTGTATTCGGATTCTGGTATGCCGGTCCCACCCCCACTCCAAGGAATGTTCCACCAAGCGATGGAAAGGGATCAGCCGGGTCATAAGTATATTCAATCACCTTCTCAGTGTGATCATGGTCCCGGTTTATGGTACCATCCGGATTCAGATAATAGGGAGTCGCTTTACTATTTTGAGGTGGCCAATGATCAAAATCCAACCACTCATTCCTGTGCATTATAAAAAATGAGTAAGGTTTGCCGGAACCGGTCTGCACACTCTTTTCTGAATCATCTTCCAGATGACGTTTGGTAAAAGCAACAATATCATCATCAAATTCTGAAAGATTACCATCTTTACCGAAATCCGTTTCTATGGTTATCTGACCATGAGCGTATGGACCAATAACCAGCCGGCTATCGGGATGACGGTAGGGTTCCATCATTTCAAAATCACGGATCTGTGCCATGAGGAAAATATCATACCATCCTGCAATGGTTAAAACGGGACACGTAACAGCAGCACGGTGGTTCATGGTTCCCCAGTAGGCATCCTCGTAAGGATGCTCCAACCAGCTATCCATGAAATCAATCTGCTTCACAGTAGAATCATCAGCAACCGACAGGGGCAGAACGAAATAGCTATTCTTCATCTTCTCTGGGTCAACTACATTATAGGTTCTGGAGCCATTGGAGAGTCCCCAATTAAGAGCAGTCGCCAGGGAATAGATCCCTCCCGGGTAAACCAGCTCATACATTTTCGCCGAGGTAACGGTTGGCGTGATCACATCCAGCTGATCGGCAATGGCCCATTGTGTATAGCCCACATAGCTACCGCCCCAGCCTGCAATTTTACCATTGGACCAGGGTTGTGACCGGATCCACTTCACCGTGGCAAGCCCGTCACTCCTTTCGTGTATAAAAGGGTGGTATTCTCCATTGGATTCGAATTTGCCACGTGTATCCTGAAGGACAGTAACCCATCCGTTTTTCAGGAAACTCCTGATATAATGTGCTCCACCCTCTCCTAATCCGTTCATATTGTAAGGGAGCCTGACAAGGATGCAGGGAAATGGGCCCTCTCCTTCCGGGAAATAGAGGTCGGTCCCCAGTTTTATAGAGTCTTCAACTGTGATGAATACAGTCTCCTTAGTAAGCGCTGTGCTTTCCCCTTTTTGAGAATGTAACAGGAGTTGGGAGGAGAGTGCCACCAACCCAAGCAACGTGATGATCTTTTTCATTTCTTCGGTTCTTGAATCATTAAATTTTCAATTACTTCAGCCAGTTCCTCGTTGGAGATTTTATTGTACAAGCGGTAGTCCTGCCCATTTTCACCTGCTTCCCATATCGCTCCATCCTCCAAAGTAAACGAGAGGGTCCCCCTTTTAAGCTTGAAATAGTCACTTTCACCCTCCACAGCAAACAGTGTGGAGATCTGATCCCAGCTGCTTCTGTCAATCTCATTGTAATGGTTTTCCCATAATTTATAAACTGTTTTTATGGGATTGGTATCCGGTAGTTCCTGTGTACGTCTGCCCGTTTTTACTGCCTGTCCGTCTACCGTAAAAACAACAGGTACCGGGAATTCATTAATGGCTGTTTTGGATGCATCCCGGTCCCATCTCATATTCCAATTCATACCCTCTCCAAGCATGGCCACCCACCATTTCACCTTTTTGCGGACAAGCTCTTTTCCGGACAGAGGACTCCATTCATCCGGTTCGGATTCCAGCAGTTTCGCGATATTTGTTAAGTGGCCAACGGTGACCATGGTGACGCTTGCATCTTCCTGTGATGACAGAATCCGCCTGTAGAGGTTGGTTGCCTCTTCAATTTGCTTCTGCTCTCCCATATCATTGGGAAAAGTTTTTGCAATCGTTTCAGCATAAACCGAACCCTTGTTCACACCCTCTATAAATGGAGCACCGATGGGAATATCAGGACGCCCCCAAAAAGTATTGATCGCATCAAGGGCAAACGGGCTCCAGAAATGCGTGGTTGAGAGGATTGTGGCCAGTATCTCCACATCACCCCGGTCAGCAAAAGTATGCAGCATATAAAGCGCGCCAACATCATCAATATCTGAATCGAAGTCCGTATCAAAGATAATTTTTTCCTGACTGTAAAGACTGATTTGACAAATAACAGCTAATAGAAAAGACGAAATAATAACATTTTTCAGGTGCATTGCTTTCTCTTTTTTTAGTTCGTATTCCTTTTTTCAAAACTTCCAACCGGTTCAAGAACAATGGCATCGATGAACAGATTGCCGGGTGCTCCGGGATTTGATGTTCCACGGTAAACAGCCTTCAGGATATGAGTGCCTTTTTCCAGGTTATGCATATTCCCCAGTTTAATATCTGTGACAAAGTGATGTTCCTCAAAAAGATCCTTCGCTTCCACCAGCAACTGCTCATTGAGATAAAAATCATACACTCCTGCATCGCCACGGGGCCAGACACGTGCAAACACAAGGTAATTTCCGCTTTCTGATACATCGAAGGGGAGGATGAGTGTCTCTCCTTCGCGGTCAGGAGTAAAATGCAACCCCTTGCGATTGGTGTAGGATATGTCTTCGTGTATCACTGCATTCTCCGGCAGGTTAGCTTCCAGGGTCTCATCCACCTGGATCAGTGTAAACGGTGTCATCCGATCGGCCGCCGGAGGCATTTTTGTAAATCTTTTTGCCTCCCCGATCTGGTACCAGAACGCGACTGATGAATAGAAATCGGGCCGCCTGTCACTATAAGCTTCCGCCAGAGTGTTGTCTTCGTAAAAGGTATTCCCCTTATGTTCAATTGAAAATTTCAAGGATTTCTCAAAAAACACAGGATCAGTCACATGCCATCGATAAGCAGTGATCCTGCTGCCTGTATTCATGCCTTCCCATATGGAAACTCCGTAATTCGGACGGTTAACAACCCTGAAAGCCCAGGCGTCGTTAAAGTAATCTTCTGTCCCCGTTCCATGAAGTGTGGGTACGGTATCACCATCCACATAGAACCGGTCATCTCCCTCACCAAACCAACCGGGCTGACTGGCCCTCACTGACAGAACAGTGCCCACGTAATGCCCTCTGCCTGCAATATCTGCTATCAAATAATCCTTTCCTTGCTGTGGAGGATTCTCCTGACGATACCGGGCATGAAAATAGGGGACGTCCTCAGGAACCAATCTTTTTTCCCAATCCACATACCAGTAAAGTCCAGTGGTATCGCTTTCCGATTCATTGGTAATGGTGACCCGGGCTGATTCTCTGAAAGGCATATTCCAGTAGCAATTGTATGCCCGGCCAAAGGATGATGTGGCCACCCGTGCACTGTTAATATTTACCTGCATACCATGTCCTGCTGCAAAAAAATCACCCAATGGAGCCTCCACTGCCGGTTCCTCGCTCCCATCCCAATAAATCCGTAAAACCACTGATCGGGGGAAACCTCGCTCATAACCAAAAGCGGTAAACCAGATATGGGTGATCCTGCCTGGCCCCTCCAGATCTGCAAGCACCCGGGACTGACCCGGATCAAACCTCCTTGCATCCGCATTCCCATTTTCCCACTCCAGGTCATAACTGGAAGCCCGTTGTGTGATGGCTCTTTCCGGGTACTCCATGGAGTCTGACGGATACTCACTATTTTTTCCGGATTGTACACAACTGTTACATGCAACAACAACAAAAATCAGGTATCCAATAAAATACTTCATAAGCGTTTAAAATTTTGTTTCACATACAAATCCATCAGGCGTTTACTGAATTCATCCACATCAATATCTGTAGCAATCACACAATTGGGATCTCTGGCTTCATCAATAACCGTATGACCCTCATCATCAACATACATATATACTTCACGTGTTTCATACAGTTCCGGCCATAGAACCAGACCCAGGGCAGTACAATCCCACAAAATAGGTGTATGCCATTCTCCTGAATAGTTTAATTCCCAAAGACGAAGTAGTTCTGTAAGAGCATCGGTTAAGGGTGTATCTCTGGCCTCTACCTGCATGCATCGCTCTTTGTTCCATTTAATCGCACCGGCAACCTTTACTCCTGATAGAGTTATATTATTATCGATATTGGATATAAAGGCCTGTGATGCTTCTATATCACCTATAACATTCCACTCTAAGGCCCCAAAGTGATAATCTCCAAACATAGAGTATATATGCTTTGCATGCGATAATGCTTTACTATCTAACTCAATAATATCCTTCATGTTCGGCACAGGGCCTACGGTAAACAATATGACCTCTCCCGGGTATGCATTCAGAGTTTTTACAATAAATTCGGCAGCACTCTGCTCTTGAGACTCTATCTTTTTGAATCCCTTACCATATTCAAATTGTGGTGATGCACCATCTCCTGTTTTTCTGCCAATATATACCGGTATATGGTCCATGCCTGTCTCATAGAGCATGCGTAATGCAATGCGGCCACGGGCTTCTGTGTCTCCATAGTCCATACATATACCCAGTATATCAAACTCATCCTGAGCTGCCAGCATCATTGCAACCGCAAAGGCATCATCAATATCACCACCAAGATCACAATCCAGGATAATTTTCTGCCTTTCCCCACCAAAACCCAGGTTGAATACCAACAAACCAAATAATATTAGTGATGCGATTCGTTTCATCTGTTTAAGTTTTCAGAATTAAGAATAAAGTGTCCGGAAATAAATCAACGTCAATTTAGCATTTCTATGAAAGTGGGACAATACATTATATGAGCCTAATTTTGTACTATTTGACTCAACAAATCGCATCCACTTATATACTTGGGCTACTCCATTCGCAGAACAGGCCAAGCAAAAGAGACAGCATAATGATGCGGTCAAATCTATATTGTGAGATATGGGTCAAAAACATAAGGGTCTGTGTATGGTTAATTTTTCAAAAGCTTCTCCAGGAGATCTATATTCAATTCGTGGTCTGGTTCAAACTCTTTACTGTTCACATATTCAATCAGACTTGTACGTAGCTGCTGAGCGGCGGGACGATCCTGGAGGTCTGTATCAAGATCCATGGCACAGACCAGTAGTTTACCTTTTCCAACCCTTGTTTCGAACAGGGTGCCCAGTTTTGCATTGCGATCGTAATTATCAATAATCTGTAAGATGGGCAAGAAATTGCCAACGGTTTACTAGCTTTCAGAGTCCTATTTCACAATGAATTCCACTAACGAAAGGTGTTGTTGTTTACTAACGAATATATATGTTGTTTACTAACGAAAGGTATTGTATATTTGAAGAATGATACTGAAATCAGAAATAGAAGAAATAGCTCAATCGCAAAAGAAGAAAATAATTACCAGAGATTTGGGCATTGCCAGAATCGTTGATTGGACATTACCTGACACCCGCTCACATGCGCTGATCCTTACAGGAATTCGACGCTGTGGGAAAAGCACTTTCATGTATCAGTTAATGAAAAAGACCGGAGAGAATTGTTTCTTTCTCAACCTTGATGATCCTCGACTTTATGGGTTTGATCTTAATGATTTTTCGCGAGTACATGAGATAATTTCAGAAGGCACATACAAATATCTATTCTTTGATGAAGTTCAGCTAGTTGATAAATGGGAACGTTTTATTCGTCAGCTAGTTGATCTTCAGGAGTACTATGTTGTATTATCCGGATCCAATGCCTCTATGCTAAGCAGTGAATTAGGTACACACCTGAGTGGACGGCATATAAGCAAAGAGCTGTTTCCTTTTTCGTACGAGGAGTTTATAAACTGTACAGAAGCTCAAAGAGGGATAGATACTACAATAGCTTTTTTAGAAACCGGAGGATTTCCTGCATATGTAAAAACTAAATATCCTGAAATGCTTTCCGAAGTATTGAATGATATCATTTACCGGGATATTTGTGTGCGTTTTGGTGTAAGAAATCACAAAGCCCTGCAACAGCTCTCTATCTATCTAATTTCAAATGTCGGCAAACTAATGACAGCCAATAGCTTGCGTAAGGTGCTGCCGGTGGCTTCAACTAGCACGATGATGGAGTATCTGAACTATTTTGAAAATGCTTACCTCGCTTTCTATGTCCCCAGATTTAGTTATTCTTACAGAAAGCAAATCCAGAACCCTCGTAAAATATACGCAATTGATACAGGTATGGTATCGGTAAATTCCAGATCATTCAGCAATGATGTTGGCAGGAAATTTGAAAACATGGTCTATCTCTCTTTGCGAAGAAGGTACAATGAAGTATTCTATTTCTCTGAGAAAGGTGAGTGCGATTTTGTGTTTTGCAAAAATGGAAATCCGGAGGGTCTGATACAGGTTTGCCTCACGCTTACAAGGGATAACCTGAAGCGGGAATTGGATGGTCTGTATGAAGCCATGGATTACTTTAAGATCAAACAGGGTCTGATTATCACACTGGAGCAGGAAGACCAATTTATGAAAAATGATATGGAAGTTGTTGTGAAGCCTTATCATCAATGGGAATCCTAATTGAACTCAAGCCTTGTGCAGATCGATAGAAGTCATATTCCCATTGAAGATACATAGTTAGGGAATCTCCGGCTCAGGGTTTTCTGAAACTACGCTTCGAATCTTCACATTATCCACCAGGAATACAGCAGGATCCAACAGCGGTTTATCGCTTCCTGTCTCTATCGTTCCGCGGTTGGAATCGGATTGCTCTTCTTCTTTGTTCCACCTAAAGTCCTCGGGCTTCTTTAACCTTTATACGCACCCAGCCGGCATAGTTTTGTCCAAGGTCGTATACATACTTTCCTCCATCCAGTTCATGGAAATTTTCAGGCAATAATTCCTTTCGAAACAAGGGCGTTGAAGCAGCATTTGAATAATCGCAGCTAATCCACCGGGCCTCCCAGTCGGCCGGATCTAAGATCCCCATGCTCCATTTCGCTGGCTCACTCCAGGGGAAAATGTCTCCCTGATTATCCCAAACCCTTACTTTCCAGAAATAAGCCTCCCCTGATGCATCGTACCCTGGTCTTTTGAGAGTACTACCCAGGATAGCTCAGGATTCCTTTCATCAATTCCAAGAGGGCAAAGATAGTGGGTAGTGTAGTGTATGGAATGCTTATGTACCATCACTATTTTCCGGAAAATGATACTTCATTGCTTATCGCCCGTTATGCTACCGATTATCTGATTGAGACAGCTGAACCAGCCGGAGCCCCGCTCGCTTATTTTCCGCAGGTATACGAAGGAGAGGCAGTAACCGCTGGAAGATTCGGAGAAGAAATAATTACGATGGAACCTGCTGTTACCGCGACCATCTTTTTGCATTTGTTTGATGCTACAAAGGATCCAAAATACTTTCTGGCAGCCACAAACATAGCCGACACCTATGCCAATAATCAGTTACCAAACGGCACATGGTATATCAGGATAAACAAAGAAACTGGAGAACCTGCTTCACCAACATTATGTATCCCCATTGGTATAGTCGATTTTATCTCCATACTTATTGATAAATACCACCAGGAACAATACCGTGGGATGATTCAACCCGCCATAAAATGGATCATGGACAATCCTGTACAAACATTTGACTGGACCGGTCAATTTGAGGATTATGCAGCGGCTTCTCCCTATGAAAATCTGACCAAATACGAAGCTGCATGATTTGCACAATATCTTCTGGAGCATCAGGATGAAGACGATACTTACATTCCGCTGGCGAAAGAATTAATTGCATTTTGCGAGGACCAGTTTATCTTTTGGGAAACGCCGGAGATCTACGATTCATGGGGCACCCTGGCCAACCGATGGGTAGTTCCCTGTACTGCAGAACAATTCCAGGGGTATGTTCCTGTGGATGCAAGCAGCGACCACATGGTATTCACTTTTCTTAAGGCTTATGAATGTATAGGGGATCCGATTTATCGGGAGAAAGCCATTGCACTGGCAAATACAATTGTAAATATCCAACACGAAGATGGTAAGATTCCAACATTTCTCACTCCAACCCTGCCAGAATTCTGGCATAACTGCATGGTGGCAAGTTTAATGATGCTGGAAAAAATGACAACCCTTGACTGACTACAAAAGATATGCAGTCAGCACTTACCGCGTGGGGAGGTCGGATTCCTCTTTGAAGATCTTTAAGAATAGTTACTGAAGGAAATTATTTTAATCGGGAATAAAAAGTGGCAGATCCAGCCACGCCAGACCTATATGTCGTTTCATATGGCTCGTGCTGTTTCCACCTGGGGCATCGTAAAACAAAGCCAACCGGTGGCCAATCTGAACAACCGATGGCAGCCCAATGCACTTCTTTGACCAGGTACAATTTTGACCATCTAATACAACTGCCTTATTCTCAGCATCCCATTGGTTCAGATCTTTGCTCCAGTATACCCAGATGGCATCGGTGTATTCTCCTTCATCAATGCCAATATGGTTGGTGAACAGAAACCAGGTCTCAATACTTTCCTCGTAATATAATGTGGAGTTCTCTATCTGCTCTTCAATAGGAACCATGGGTTGTGGGTCAGGAATCCACGGACCATCCAGGTCCTTGGTCCTGGCAATACCCAGCGTGCGCTGAACAGATGGATTTCCTGGCTTCTGAGTTGTAGCACTGAAGAACTGAAGATACTCGTCATTGTTCTTGATGACCATACCAGGACTGGCGGTGATGGAATAATAGGTGTCAGGACTGGTTCGGAAAGGCACAACATCCTTCTGTTTGAGCCACGGACCTGCAGCACTTTTTCCTTTGGCCTTCATGGTGAGATAGGGAAATGAAGGAATCAGATCAGGCGCGTCGCTAACATTAGGTGTTCCCAGATAGAACATATGCCATTCCTCTCCGTCAAAATAAGTAACACCATAGGAAGCCGACTTCGAGTCCTCTTCATCAGGTTTACCGAAATCGAGGATGGGGCCTCTCTTTTCCCAGGCTAAAAGATCCTTGCTTACAGCCTGAGAACAGAGCCATCCTTTAGGTCCTGCTGCGTCGTAGTGCAGATAATAGGTGCCATCTGCCTCGAACACCCATGCGTCGCGGGCACCGAGGAGGTCGCATTTGTCCGGTCCATCTCCGTACCTGAGTACAATTCCATGGTCCTTTGCATCCATCCTCAGCGTGGCCGCCGGTCTGCCATCACGGTATTTCTTTATACCGGCCTGTTTTTTGTTCTCTTCTGATTGCGCTGCAACTGATGTTATTGCAGCAAATAAAATCAAAGCAACACGTATTATCTTTGTCACTATCATAATATCTCTTTTCACTTGCCCTTACTTAATCACTTCTATGGTTACCGGTCCCATTAGGCCCGATGGGGTAAGTGCTTCGCCCTCTTTCAGATCTGCCACCGTGTAGGTAGTATACCGATCTGCTTCTGGAAGGTACATATCCCCAACCATGCGGTTCCTCCATACATTCACCACCTCAACCTGCAGTTGGTTTGTACCGGCTACAAGCAATTCTTTTGCATTCAGTCGGTAGGGTGCCATCCACGCTACGCCCAGATCCTCTCCATTGAGTTTTACCTGTGCCATCACACCTACTTCACCCAGGTTCAGGAACATGTCCCCTTCGGGGATTTCACCCATAGTGAATTCTGTTGTATAGGTGGCTGTTCCGGAATAGTACTTCATGTGATCATCCGGTGACTCGGTCCAGCTGGAAAGCTCTACAAATTTCACAGGATCGCTTGGGCCAAACTCCTTATTCTCAAATTCAACGGTCCATTCTGAATCAAGTGCAGTCAGCAGCTCGGGTTGGGGAGAATTCTCCCCATATCCTGCCCCGGTAGTCTCATTGCTGCCTGAAGAAAAGACAATAAAGCAACTTTCATGCTTCTGCATGGCCAATGGAATGGTGGTTCGGGATCCATCATCTGTGTAGTCATTGAGCTGTCGGATCTCACCGGTGACTGCATCCCACAATTGAGGCTGAAGTCCCGATACCCTGAATGAGGGCTCAAAACTCAATACACCATCTCCCTGGTTGGTGAGGAAATAGATCTCCATACCAGGCATGGTGCGGTGGGTCCATAAAAACGGCGCCTCAGCGGGATAGACCACATCACCAGGAACCTGGATAAAATCAAGTGCCTCCTGAAGACCCATACCATCCAGCACATAACCCTCTCCTACTGCATTTTCAAGCTTTCCACTTGTGTGGGATTCGCCCCACATGCGGTTGGCAATATCCAGGATATCCCGGTCACACTGAGGATAATTGTGAAGGCTGGGTGACTTCAGCGGTTTGCCTCCAAGGATGGTTCCACCTGCCTGCACCAACTCTTCCATTTTGGCCAGAACATTAGGCCTCATATTTGAATTTTCTGGCAAAACAAGAATGGAGTAGGTCAAACCGTCTGGCAGAACAAATTTGCCATTTTCAACCGAAAGTCTATCGAGGATCACTTCGGCGTTGATATAGTCGTAGGAGTATCCTACAGGAAGATCAGGATCTTTGGTACCCGTCATTTTCGGAGCATCTTCGCCAATAAAATAGAGTACATCGGCGGCGTATTTACCCTGTTGAAGCATGTGCTGACACCTGCGGGTATAATCCACCCATGCCGAACCCTGGTCAAACCATGTATTCAGACGGTTAAATTCGGTGGAGAACCAGGCATTGACTCCGGGAGCCTCTTCACGGGGCTGTTGAATGTACAGGTGGTACACATAATGGTTGATCCCTTCTGTCCAGCTCCAGTCACCCCTCTTTTTCAACAGGGCCGGATGGCGTTTATAGGATTGCTGTCCCGCAGTGAAAGCTTCCGCAGAGGTAATGGGCTTTCCATACATATGTGCAGCAGAGGATCCTGATTTGCATTCTATATCGCCCAGGCTTCCTTCGTTCCAGAACTCGCCGGCTACCAGGTCGCTTTGACCACCATACATCAGGAATTCACCTGGATATCCCCAGTGCCCATAGGGCTCCAACCAGGTCTTAAGTCCGTATTCATTGGCCACTTTACGCAAACCTCCCACATATTCGTAAGCCACATCATCTGCTACGGAACGACGAAGGTCCCAGAGGAAACGATCCGACTCTTCCACGCTTCCAACCACACGACCAGAGATAACCGGCAGGTACTTTACCGGATCATATCCAAACTTCTTCTGGAACTTTGCAGCATACCCATCGGTCCAGTTCTGTGAACCCATCTCATAGCTGTCGGCGATCAGGTATTTCAGGGCCGGCCGGCTCTCTTCTGGAATCCTTTTAATGATCTCTGCCATATATTGTTCAAAGTGGAATCGGGCCAGCTCAGAACTGGCTTTGTCTAACTCGTAGCCTTTACCCTGTGGGGCAGCCGGTGAATTTTCTGTCCCTGTGGGAGTCATTCCAATCCGCAATACGGTCCATTCTCCTTCTGGCACATCTACCACGGTCAATAAACCATTGGCATCCATCTGATCACTGATGTCATGCACCTCTGAAATCAACATATTCTGATCTGTAATGGCTTCCTGGGATTCCCACAGGTAAGTATTGAATTCGGGAAAAGGTGTGGGGTGCATCTTTCCCAGAGATTTTTCGATGTAGTTCTCCAAAACCTGGGCTTCCGTGATCCGAATCTCGGCAAAACCAGCTGCAGACAATAAACGTCCGGCTCCTGCGGCCGCATCCCAGCTTGCACTTGTGGCATTGGTGCATACCAGCCTATATGCTTTTGCATCCGTTTCAGGAATAGATATAGCTAATGGACCGTGGGTTACCGGCCCTACGTTTACTCCACTGTTGCTGCGATCAAACACAAAGGATTTAATGGTTTTATAAGCTCCGTCTACCTGGGCCTGTAGCTCCACATTGCATTTAAAAACGGGGGTTGCGGGTGTAAGAACAATGCTTCGGGCTGTGATGGACTTTGCTGAAGAGATATCTACTACAAATGGATCTTTGTTGCTCCTTTTAAAGAGTACATTCCGCTTTGAAATATAATTTTCCTCAGATGCTATTTTTTGAAATCCAAGCACATAGGTATCCTGAAACTCATCCGCTGGTTTTGGCAACTTTACAGAAATCGTACCGCCTCCCTGAACTGTTGTTTCGGAGTAAACCAGGTGACGCATGGCCTTGTCATAGGTGACCCAGGGACCGCCGCTCTGGCTCCATCCGGGACAGTTAAACATACCTATATCAATACCAATTCGATGGCCCTCATTAACTACGTGAACCATGGCATCCCACCATTCATCGCTGAACAGGGGTACAGGACCATCCACTTCATCCGGATTGATGTTACCGATCAGGACCGCTCCCAATCCAAACTCCTTCATGGCTTCCAGGTCCTTGGTGATTCCCTCTTTGGAGATATCATCCCCTATCCAGTAGTAGTAACACCAGGGTTTATTGGTATCGGCTGGAGTGATAAATCCCTCCTGGATGTTATCATAAACCTCCTGTGATATCTGTACCGGGCGGGTACAAAATGCAAAGGTCAGGGATATTGCGAGCAAAATGGAAAGCCTGAAAATATTTCCTGTGTAATCCGAATTCCGTTTCATAATCTTCATTTATGTGAGTTATATTTAATTTTCTTGATTGGCTGTATCAGCACTAAAATAGAAATTGTACCAGTTTCTTTCTCTTGAGACTGGCCCTTCAGGAACACCAGGCTCGTATAAATCTGAAGCCCAGGCCTCCAACTCTTTTTTTAATTCGGCGGCCTTGTTTGGGTACTCTCCAATGAGATTCTCCGACTCGACTCCTTCGGGATCCAAATCAAACAGGAACTCAAACTCCCCTGCTTTCAGAAATTTCCAGTTACCCGATCGAACTGCGGTCTGGTCCCAGAATCTCCAGAAAAGGTATTTATGGGGTGCACCTGTTTTCTCCCCTGTAAGGTAGGGAATCAGATTGACTCCATCCATCTCTCCAGGGTGATCCAATCCGGCCACTGCTACCGCAGTTGCTGCCACATCCAATGAGATCACCGGTTCATGATATTCCTTTCCGGCAGGTAATACGGCGGGCCAGGTGACGAGATAGGGAACCCTGATGCCTCCTTCTGATAACATTCCTTTTTCACCCACCAGTGGATCATTCAGGGATCCGTCCCAGGCACCTCCTTTAAATTCCAGGGTCCGGTCCTCTTTAACCATTTTGGTGGGAGCTCCATTGTCTGAAATAAAGAAAATCAGGGTATTCTCAGCAATCTCATACTCCTCAAGGGACTTCCTTAACCTGCCCACCCCATCATCGATGGCGGACATCATGGCCAGGCAATAGCGCCTGCGTTCCGGCATATCACCTGGAAACCTTGCAAGGTATTTATCGGTAGCTTCAAGCGGCACATGGGGTGCAAAATAAGACAGAAAGAGGAAAAAGGGTTGATCATGGTTTCGTTTTATAAATGCCAGGGCAGCATCACTCTGCACATCAAGGCGGAACCTGGGGTCGGGCCTCCACTTAAATTCCTGGTCATTTCCATCCAGGTCAAAATTGGCCCAATATTGTCCCATTGGTCCATAGTAGGTTTCCATAAATCCACGCTCAGAGGGATAGTAAGGAAACCTGTGGTCAAAGGTTATATCAGCAGGTCCTCGCTTATTCCTGGGTTTGGCTGCAACCTCAGGTAAATTTTCCTCAATCCACGGGTCCATCACATGGTTGGGATCCAGGTGCCATTTACCTACCATGCCTGTTACATATCCTGCCTGCTTCATCCGCTGGGGAAGAAGGACCTCCTCAAGCGGTACGGGTCGTGTTCCATTGTGATCCACACCAAAACGTTCCTGGTACCTTCCCGACATCAGACCCGCACGGGAGGGTATACACTGGGGAGCTGTCACATATCCCGATGTCATCCGGATTCCATCTCTGCCCAGTTGATCCAGGTGGGGGGTATTAATATCGTCTACAACCCCCTGAATACCAACATCGGCAAATCCCTGATCATCGGTGAAGATTACAATGATATTGGGTCTTTCAAGCGTTTTCTCACAAGAAGTGATCAGGACTGCACCGGTCAGAATTGCCGCAATTATCAAATTTTTCATCTCTATCTTTTTTACTGTGTTTTACTGGCTATCCTGTCAGCAAAACATTATACCATTTAATCAGATACTAAAAACAGGGAACTAGCGGAAGGCAAATTCAGTTTGATCTCGGTACAGAATTCCCCTTTTCTGATTACAGTTTTTGAGGAGATCTCATTGGTCAAACCAGTATGTGGATCCCATCCAAATACCCGTTTCATCCCCCGGAGCAGGACCTTCGAGTCCAGGTTCCTTTCCGATGAGTTTGAAAAGAAATAGAGATCTTTTCCCTCCTTCACCTTATGGGTGTAGGTAAGTGCCCCGTTATAGTCGGGACGCTGCATCTCCATCCACTCTTTGCTGTCAAGTGTTAACCCGAACTGGTAGGTTGAGAGCTGGCCCGTATCCCAGGTATCTTCTTCAAAATAAACATCCCGTACCGGGAGACATTGTTCCAGGGCCTGATTCAGTAATTTAACAGATGGAGTGGGAAGGAATAGTGCCAACCCTCCGGCTTTATTTTGATTTTCCCCATTCTCGAATAGTTCCGCCATGGCCTTTTGGACCAGTTCATCTTGCCCAAATTCAGCTGCAAACTCAGGGATTTTGCTGGTAGCAATCACTTTGCCTCCGTTCCTGTAAAACTCCACAAGTTTTTGTGCGACACCTGTCTGTATGGTATTTCCGCCAGGAAGAATGATGACCTGGTATACTTCCCTGTTCACTTTATTATTTAGGATCATCTGGTCATCTTCCAGGAGACAGTTTTCAACCAGTACCTGTGGGTGCAGGTAGGTAAAATCCATCCTTAACCTTCTGAAAAGAGTTTCTCCCACCTCCATGTAATCAAGCTCAGGAGGCATTTCACCTCCCACATATCCATATTCCCAGCCCTCGCCAAACCTGTTATAAGCCTGGGCTGAGGCTATGGGATACATCACCGCCACATCGGACACATGACGTCCCCCCTGAAGCATATAGCTGAGTCTTCCAATGTACTTGTTGAATTCGTTGAGCTCCTCCACAGACATGGCCTTTTCCAGTCCCCCGGGAAAAGGGGTCTGCATATTGATACCCATGGCATACTGATCCATGGCTACCTTGTAAGCAATATGAATGTCGCACTCCTGGTATGCTGCATAGGTCTCGGCCCATGTAATGGGTTTGTCGTAATTGTAAGCCGAGGAGGTTACCACTTTATAACCGGGATTCATGCGCCCCCAGTAAAATATATCATCTGCCCCGGGTATTTGTTGATGCTTAAATACTTTCATAAGATCTCCATTGGCCATGGACGGATTGGGTCGCTCCTCCTGATCCATGTGGCCCGATAACATGATTCCATGGGTTTCACACCAATCGGCCAGCTGTTTCACAAAGTTTTCCTCATACATATCAGCCCTGATCCCAAGGAGAGCGTTCCTGGCAGCTGAGGTAAGAGGGCCAATATCGTACCAGAGTGAAGGATAATACTTTATGGGTGATTCTCCATATTTTTCCAGATACCTTTCATTGAGGGTGCTTGACCAGATTCTACCATCCATCCAGTGCATGGAAGGTTCATCATAAAAGGTCATTGGAATCACATTTCCAAAGTACTCACCAAAACCCTGGTAAAATTTCTCATAGCTGATGGAGAGAAACTTTTTTACGGCCTCCTTCTCAATATAGTTCATGATACCCGGGTTACGCAGATCAAGTACTGCCTGATGATTCAAATAAAAAACCATCATTTTCCAGTCTCCCTCCGATACCTTTGCACGTACGATCCCGTTTGAGTAAGAATCGCTGATATCTTCAATGTGATTTTGGGTTCTATCCCACAGCACAGCCCCCAGATAAGTTCCTTCAGGCACTTTCAACTTAATCGTACCTTCCCCCTGATGATCCTTTTCGACCTTGTCCAGCCTGGAGGCCATATATTCGGGGAATTGCTTAAAAAACTGTCCGGCAACCTGACCGGTGGGAAAGTAGTAATCATCATAGAGGATTACGCGCATACCCAATTTTTCAGCTTCATCCAGGTAGGCCCTGTAGACTTCAATAAACTCCTCACTCAGGTATTCGATCCCCTTGTACCCCAGTCTCATAAATGGTTTTCCCTGCTCCACATACCATCGGGGCAATTTGCCCGCATGTCCTTTGTGGGCAGAGATAAAAACGCCCCCAAATCCCAGGGAGTGGAAGTGCTGTATCTGTTCCCTGGCCATTTCTTCATCCACCTCATCCAGCATCATCCCAAATCCGGCATGACCCTTGTAAACATTGGGCGGATTAGCAAATACCTTCTTGTGGGGGAATTCATCACCTGTTCCAGTTGATTGACACTGAAATAAAAACAGGGACCATAAAACCAGCAAGACTATATTTATTATCTTCATTATCAAAGATTTACCATAAATAAATGATCTCCAGCGACCAGCTCACGGGTGCCATCGGGTAGCAGCAATTCGGCAGTAGTATTGGGAGGTACAGTCACATGATACTCAAACTTTCCTGTGGAAGTCTGTGTCCATGCTGCTTTAATCTCACCCTGAATGGATTGGTAACTGGCCCGGGCATGGTCCAGGTCCTTTACAAAATTGGGTCGGAAGATAATCTTTCGAAAGCCAGGCTCGTCCATATCAAAGTTTATTCCAGCCAGATGGCGGTAGAAATAGTTATCAACTGCTCCCATAAAGTGATGTATATCAGAACTTTCCCTGGTATACCCTTCCCATAGTGTAGTGGCTCCCTCCCCCACCATCCAGCCGAAAGAGGGCCAGGTAGGTTCCACGATCAATTGATAGGTTAGATCGGCATACCCATGTTTGGGCAAATACTCATAGGCGGAGTGGACAGCAAATATCCCTCCATAGAGGTGATTCTCCTTCTCCTCCACAATGTTATGGATCAATCGGTCCTCCACCCGCTGAATATCAGCTTCTGGTACAATCCCATAATCCAGTGCACAAACATTCAGAATGGGTACATACTCATTGTAAGGAACATCTCCAATGTACTCTGCACTATCCGGATCATAGATCCATCTGTTGATGCCGGTTTTCACCCTCTCTGCCTGGGCTGCAAGCTGCTTCTGATCCTTATTATAGCCAAGTATACCTGCCATATGGGACATGCGTTTTAATACCAGGTGAAAGTTCAGGGCTGCATTGGCCGCATTTCCCCCTGGTTTTTGACCATCCTTATTCGGTAAAGGGGTCACCCAGTCTCCCAGTACCTCCTGAAAGATCCCATCCATTTCCTTCATATTGTTATTCTCCCACGAGTAATCAACCCACAACATCATCTTGTCCCAGTATTGTTCGAACAGGCGCGTATCTCCATAATACATGTACATGTACCAGGGTACATGCACTGCAGCTGAGGACCAGAGAGTAGATCGGCCACGGAGATAGTTGTTATCGGGTGCGATGATGGAAAGCCCCCCATCGGGATTCTGAGTATCGAACATATCCCTTGTATACTTGGTCATCAGGGCCGCCAGGTCGTAATTGGCCATTCCGAATTCCATCCCGGTGACCGCATCACCCATCCATCCGTTCTTCTCCCGGTGTGGACAATCGGTGGGGATGCTATGCAGGTTGAACCGAAGTGATTTGGTACAAATGTCATGCACGGCATTGGCTACCTCATTGGAACACTCAAATGATCCTACAAGTGGAACATCTGAATGTACTTCGATCACTTCAATATCATCTTTGGTCAGTTTACCATTATAACCATAGATGGTGGCATAGCGAAATCCTTTGTAAGTAAACCTGCAGATGGCCTCCTCTCCCGGCTCTCCTTTGGCCACATAGGCCATCTGTTGTAAACCGGCAGGCTGATTTACATCCTCTGGATTTTCATGCTCCCCGAAATAGACCAATATCTGATCTCCCTTTTTTGCCTCCGGGAGTTTGATTCTTAACCATCCTGCCAGCTGGGTACCGGCATCCACCCAGATTCCATTTCTCCAGCCTCCCTGATTTACAACCTCAACGGGGGGATAGGATTTTACCTTGCGAATGGGCTGACAAAGTTGTGCTGTTAATTTTCCTCCTGGTGAAGGGGCAGGTTGTACCTGGTCCCATTTTGAGTCATCCAGTCCGGTCTCCGTCCATCCTTCTATCTCTTTGGTGGCATCATAGATCTCACCCATATGAGGTCCGTTATACACCACCGGTCCGCCTGTTACTTTCCACGAAAGATCTGTCACCAGGTCTTCACTGCTGCCATCGGTATAATCCACTTTGATCCGGCAGATCAATTTGGGTTGGCCCACATACCCATCTTCGCGATAAAATCCCCAGTGATCGTAGGCACGCTGGCTGTAAAAACCACTTCCCAGCATCACTCCCACCGCATTCTTCCCGATTTTAAACAGATGGGTAATATCATGTGTTGCATAAAGGATGGTTTTCTTGTAGTTGGTCCATCCCGGATCCAACACCTGATCGCCAATACGCTCTCCATTCACAAAAAGCTCATAATAACCGATTCCACTAATAAAGGCTGTAGCCTGAGCCACTTCTTTGGGAGCATCAAACTCCTTTCGGTATAAGGGGGCGGGATCGTATCTTTTATCATCAAAAAAATTGTACAGTTCCCAGAGGTTCATTCTGCCTCCAAAATAGCTGGGTAGCGTCCACTCAAAGCAGCTCTTCTCAATCTCTTTCTTTCTCCACCACTCTTTGGCCCACTCCTCCTGGGGCCTCCAGGAGATCCATTCGGCCCCTTTCCAATGGGCCTTTGAAAATAGTCCGGTAGTAAAGGTGGCTCTCTTGCTCCATGCCTGTTCCTTCCCATTCTTGTCCCATATTTTCACCTTCCAAAAGTAGGAAGTAGCGGCCTCCAGTGGTTTTCCATTATAGGCCACATGGGTATTTTGGGAAGAGCGTTGTTTCCCTGAATCAAACATATCTCCCCGATACTGCTCTAAAAGTTCAGGAGATGAGGAAACAATCAGCCGATAGGCTTTTTGCAGTTGTCCGTCTTCATCAGTAGATAGTTGCCAGAAGAATCGGGGATCAGTCATATCCACCCCCATGGGATCCTCCATGTATTCGCATTTCAGGTTAACTGCATCCAACTGCGCACTTAGCTGCAGATGAGCAAGTAAAATGAGAAGTAGAACAAATGCCTTTTTCATAATGATCTATTAGTTAGGCCTGTGCATCATCAGGGTTTCGATTTCATAAGCAACAGAGTCGGGTGACATTTTCTCAATCAACCTCATATGTTTTCCATTAGGGTCATCCTTCCATTGATTGCTTCCATCCTCCTGTGTAATGAACTGCCCGGTTAAATAGTTATAGTAGGGTTCAAATCCTCTTGCTGCAACTAATACAGCAGTCTGGTCCCAGCTTCTTCGTCCCACCTTGTCATAAGGGTTTTTAGGAATGCAGAGGGCATAAACCATTCTGATGGGGCTGTCTGCAGGGCCATCTTTTATCAGGCGTAAACCTGTTTTGACTTCAACACCGATTTCAAATCCGCTGAATACAATCGGTGTTGGCCAATGATCAATTGCATATTGAGAGGCAAAAGGATCACTTACCACATTTGCCTCTTTTCCTTCTGGAAACTTTCCTGCCATAGCAACCCATGATTTTACTTTTTTTGCCACCAACTCTTTGCCATCGAGCGGTGATATTGAATCAGGTTTCGACATAAGGAGGTTCTTCAGGTTGGAAAGAAATCCTACTGAAACAATAGTTACCGAGGTATCTGGCTGTTGTGACAAAACTTTCCTGTAAATCTGCACTGCATCAGGTGCCTCATTGGTGCTATTAAACCTATATGGATAATGAGCAATCAAAGAATCGTGATAATGCAAATCCCTTGAATCCTGACTTCTGGTTGGAGTTTTTGGAGAACCAATTGGAACTTCAGGGCGTCCAAAATAAGTATTGATAACGCTGATGCCAGGCACCACCAGAGGGCTTAAATTTGAAGACAGAGTGGCCAGTATTCTAACTTCGCCCAGGTCAGCAAGAGCATGTAGCATGCCCAGGGCCCCCACATCGTCGTAATCTCCACCTAAATCTGTGTCGAAGATGACGGGAACAGCTTCTTCATTTCCATTGTTTTTTACTGCCTGCACGGCCCGCGAGGAACCGAAATGGTTACAAGAGCTTAAAGTAATACATATCAGCAGGATACTCAGGTAAAAATTAGTATCTCTAATACCAAATTCCATCTAGATTATTTTTCATAGGCAAACTACATCACAGTTCTCTAATCCAGATATTTCTGAAGCTGATGGCTTCGCTCGGGTCGCCATGATCCTGTAGCATAATCGGTCCATCGCCATGCTCCTCGACCACAGGAAATCCAATATAGGGAGTGGTACCGTTTATCCTCGTATTGTTTTGAACAATTACCCCGTTGTGAATTACGGTTACAAAAGGATAAGTGCGATAGGTACCATCTGCTTTGAATGTGGGAGCCGTAAATATAATATCATACACATTCCATTCACCCGGTTTTTTCATGGCATTCACCAGGGGAGCCGTTTGTTTGTAAATACTCCCGGCCTGTCCGTTTGCATAGGTCTTGTTTTCGTAGTTGTCCAAGACCTGAATTTCATAAATTCCTTGCAAAAATACCCCGCTGTTGCCACGACCCTGGCCGCTACCGGTAATAGAAACTGGAACTTTCCACTCCAGGTGAAGCTGAAAATCCCGGTAATGCTTTTTAGTTTCAATGGCACCGGTACCCTTTTTTACTGTAAAAACACCCTCTGATACGATCCATTGAGCCTCTTCACTTTTGCCGCCTTTCCAACTGGACAGGTCTTTGCCATCAAACAGAACATCAGCATCAGAGGGGGCCGGAACTGCTTCATTACAAGCAATATTGCCTGGAGCCACTACTTCAGGCTGGGGTAGCCAGAACTCTGACATATCAGGTACCATCTTACCAGGTTTGGGGAACTCTTCCTGGGCTGAAAGTACATTGGAAGCAGCAACGGCAAATAACAAGATGAAAACTTTCCTGACTTCAATTGTATTCATGGTAGTTTAAGTATTTGGTTAAGAAAAGGTTAAAATGACTTTAATTAAAATAATCATTTGGATAAGTTCAAAATCTAAAATCTCAAACGCTAAACAATATAGAGGGATTAGGCTTTCATTGCAATATCAAAAATGCGCTTTCATTTGTATTATTTGATCCAAAAAGTGCAAATAAAGGCCCGCTTTGGGTATTTACCTGAATCGGTTGGTTTTGTATGTTTATTCGATCTTCAGAATCCAGTGGGATTTCTGCTACCCTTAAACAAAACCATCATGTTACAAAAGTCATTTTGTGTCTTATTTGGATGTGCCATTATTTGTATGATACCCCTGTTCAGCCAGGAGGCCATATCACTTGAAGGAACATGGAAAGTAAAACTGGATCCTGAAAATGCTGGAATGGTAGAGAAATGGTTCAATGATTCCTTCACCGACGAAATCACCCTGCCCGGTTCACTGGATGAGCATGGTATCGGGAACCCCCTTCCCGAAATTCATATGGGTAAACTGACCAGCGAAACCCGATACGTGGGATCTGCATGGTACCAGAAGGAGGTGGTGATCCCTGAAACCTGGAAGAATCGCAGGATCGAACTGACCCTGGAACGTGCCTGCTGGGAAACCACCGTCTATGTGGATGGAGTTCATACCCCCATTGAGAACAGTCTGACTACCCAGCATCTTCATGACCTGACAGGAATGCTCACCCCGGGAATACACCTCCTCACCATTCAAGTGGATAACACAGTAAAAATCAATATCGGGCATACATTTGGAAATATGCTCTGGCCCCATGCACTCAGTGAGGAGAGCCAGACAAACTGGAACGGTATCATTGGAAAGATTGAACTGATTTCCACACCAATGGTATGGATCCAAGATCTTCAGGCCTACCCTGATCTGGAGAAGAAGAATATCAGGATTGCTTTGAAATTGCGTAACCGGAGCGGTAGCCCGGTACACGGAACACTTGATCTCTCCATGGATCCTGATGGCAGCCGGTTAGAAGATCTGTCATTCAGCTTTGGAGGAGCGGACACCATACTTGAAGTAGAACTGCCCTTTGGGGAAAGCCCACGTTACTGGGATGAATTCAATCCCGGGCTTTATACACTGAAGGCTCGTATTGAAACACGCTATGGAGGAAATCAACAATCCGTTCAAACCGGATTGAGAGACTTTAAGGCAGTGGAGCAACATTTTTTACTGAATGGACGCAAGATTTATCTAAGGGGAAAAGTGTGCTCCGCCATTTTTCCTCTGACCGGCTATCCGCCCATGGCAGTGGACAGGTGGAGAGAGATCTTTCAGATCTATAAGGATTATGGACTGAACCACCTGCGCTGTCACTCCTGGTGCCCTCCCGAAGCAGCCTTCCGGGTTGCTGATGAAATGGGATTTGTGCTGCAGATTGAGCCACCGCTCTGGGATGGATATGGATTGGTGGGAAGCATTCCGGAAAGGGCAGCATTTATTCTGAAAGAGACCGGTAGAATGGTTGAATCCTATGGAAATCATCCCTCCTTCTGCCTGATGTCCCTGGGTAATGAGCTGGGAGACGGAACAGATCCTTACCTGGCATACCTGCTGGATTATTTGAAAAAGAAAGATTCCCGCCACCTCTATACCTCCACAACGCACCCTGTAGGAATGGATCGGAAAGATGATTTTTTCGTAGCCGCAGCCACGCCCAAAGGTAGTTGCCGGGGGATTAAACCATTTACAGATTACCGGGAACAACTGGATCTCCTTGAGCGACCCCTGATTGCCCATGAACTGGGACAACCAGCCATGTACCCCGATTACAAAGAGATTGGAAAATATACCGGGCATCTGAAGCCCAGGCACCTCATTGCATTCCGTAAGTCTCTGGAGAAAAAACATATGTTGGACCAGGCAGATGACTTTGTAAGGGCATCCGGTGCGCTGCTGGTGGAGATCTACAAGGAGAATATCGAGGCCCAGCTTCGAACGCCCAATAGTGCCGGGTTCCAGCTCCTGGATATCCAGGATTACCCGGGACATGGTCTGGCTACCATCGGAATACTGGATGCTTTCCTCGATTCGAAAGGACTTATTACTTCTGAAGAATACAGGAGGTTTTGCAGTCAAACGGTTCCCCTCATTCGCATGCCGGGATTTGTCTATACTAATAGCCAGGTGCTGAAGGCCAGTGCAGAGGTAGCTCACTATGGTCCGACCGACATCATGGATCAGACGTTTCAATGGCGAATCATCAATGGCAAAGGGAAAGCCATCTATTCAGGAGTATTCGCAAAAGCAACCATCTCTACCGGGACCACAACCGCACTGGGTACCATTGAGGCCGACCTCTCAAAAATCAGAAAGCCTGAGCAACTTCAGATTGAGGTATTCCTATCCGGGACCAAGGTGATCAACTCCTGGAAGTGCTGGGTATATCCAACTGAGGGGAAAGTTGAAATTCCAGATGATATCCTACTTACATCCCAACTGGATGAGCAGGCACTTGAAGTCCTGCAGCAGGGCGGGAAAGTCCTGATCATTCCTGAACCCGAAACCCTCGAACATGTTGAAGTGGCCCGGTGGGATCCGGTGTTCTGGAGCTACCAGCTGTTCTCACAACCCAAAATCATGGGAATTCTCTGCGATACGGATCATCCAGCATTGGATCTGTTTCCCACCGCGTTCCATTCTGACTGGCAATGGCGTGATTTGCTGGACCAGTCTGAAGCACTGGTCATCGACAACACACCTCCAGCTTATCGTCCTATAGTCCAGTTTGTACCCGATTTCAACACCAACTTCAAACTCTCCGCACTGATGGAAGCCAGGGTAGGTAACGGGGCTATTATGATCTGTAATATTGATCTCTTAAACAATAAAACACATCCTGAAACTGCGAACCAACTTCTCAGATCCATCCTGAGCTATATGGAATCCAGACAATTTATTTCAGCACCTGTACTGGAAACGGAACTGGTTGAAGAGCTTCTGAAGCGTGTTCCGGAAAACAGCAACAAAAGTGAGGAACCAGATGCATCTCAAGCTGTAGTTCATGTGGATGCAGGTGCACTGAGCACCATCGGCCCGCCAAAGAGATGGAGTGAAGATGGTGAACTGGACCAGGTCAATGCATTGAAAGAAGATTATGCCTACTCGGTGGAAGGATCGGTTTACGTAGATATTAACCAGTCTGTCTGGTTCGGTGATAACCTGAAGATCAGGGTAAGCTGTCCTGCCGGTTTTAAAGGATCCTTTTATGTATACATGAATGACGTGAACAGTCAAGGCAGAGCTGCCCATATCTTCTTTTGCGGACAGGATAAAGGACCCCTGCGCCGGTATGACCGCAACGGTGTTTGGCTCAGGTTTGAGGTCACTCCGGAAATGGCTCAAAGCGGAGAATTACTTTTTGATGCCCGCAATGATGCCGGCCCCAATGTTACTGTTGAAAAACTGATATTAATCGCTGATTAAAAAAAATTAAACATGAAGAATATTCCCCTTTTAACAGTGATCCTCTTTACCCTGCTTGCAGCCTGTGTACAGGAGGATAAAATAACCGTGGCAGCCTACTACTTCCCCAATTATCATGAAGATCAACGAAATACATCCTATTTTGAAGATGGATGGACAGAGTGGGAACTGGTAAAAGAGGCTCAACCCAGATTCCCCAACCACCATCAGCCCAATCTCCCTGCCTGGGGTTATACCGATGAGGCCGATCCGGTTCAGATGGCTCAAAAAATTAAAGCAGCTGCCGACCATGGAATTGATGCCTTTATATTTGATTGGTACATGTATGAAGATGGTCCTTTTCTCGAACGGGGTCTGGATGAAGGATTTTTGAAGGCTGAGAATACCGAGCTCCTCAAGTTTGGATTGATGTGGGCCAATCACGACTGGGTGGACATACATCCTTATACGCGCGGAGAAGAACAAAAATTACTTTATCCGGCAATCGTTACCCCGGAAAGGTTTGATGAGATCTGTGATTTTGTAATAGAGAACTATTTTACCAGATCAAACTACTGGAAGATTGATGGCAAAGCCTATTTCTCGGTATATGATGTGCAGAAGTTTGTGGAAGGGTTTGGCAGCATGGAAGCCACGAAAGCAGCCATGGACCGCATGCGCGAAAAAGCCAGAGCAGCCGGACTAAAAGGGGTACACTGGAACCTGGTGGCCTGGGGAAACCCCATTCTTCCGGTGGAAAAGGCACCCTCCAATACACCCGAGCTTATCGAAATGCTGGGATTTGATTCAAGCACCTCCTATGTCTGGATTCACCATGTGCCCCTTCCTGAAACACAAACCGATTTCAACTATGTAAGGGATGCCTATTTTGAGCACTGGGACAAGGCGAAAACAGAATATGGAGTTCCCTATTATCCCAATGTGACTATGGGTTGGGATCCTACTCCCCGATGCAACCTGGAATCGGAATGGGCACCGGTCGGTTATCCCTTTATGAATACCATCGGTAACAATACCCCCGATAACTTTAAGATTGCGCTTCAGAAGACCAAAGAAAAATTGCTGGCTGATCCAAACGGACCGAGAATACTGAATATCAACTGCTGGAACGAATGGACCGAAGGGAGTTACCTGGAACCCGACAAAGTAAATGGTATGGCTTACCTGGAGGCGGTTAAGGAGGTATTTGAATGAATATAAAATTCAAACTGGAAGGGCTGTTTGCTTTACTCCTGCTGGTATCCAGCATCACCATGAAGGGTCAGGACAATCTGGCCGGCACTGCTGTTGCTGCTGCGGACACTTTTCATATAGATCATCCTGCTGCTGCTGCTATAGATGGGATACAGTTGATGGTGGAGGATGGGAAGTGTTAGCAATGGATACTCTGGATATAAGTGAGATTAATATTGCTCCAGGCGCCACAGCCACAGCTGATGAATCCAGTGAGAACGGTCCGCCGTCAGGAGCCATTGACGGCGACACCACCGATTGGACAGGATGGTCCGTGACCTCTACTTTTGAACATGCACCCCACTGGATGGAGCTAACATGGGAATCTGCCCAATCTGTGAATAAGGTGGTCTTATATACAACTTCAGCAGCGGATGGGGCCTATGCTTTAAGGGGATACCGGATTCAATACTGGGATGGTGCAGACTATCAGGATCTGGATACGATTAGCGGCAACATGGCAGCTCGAATTACAAGCACCTTTCCTTCGGCTGTCACTACAAAAATCAGAATCTACTGTGAGGAACCTGACTCTGCAAGCAAATGGTACCGCATCAGTGAGTTGGAGGTTTATACCGATGTAAAGATTGAACCTCACTGGCTGGAACTTACCTGGGCTGCCCCAAAAATCATGAATAAGGTGGTTCTATTTACTAATTCAAATGAGAATGGAGCCTACGCATTAAGGGGCTATGATATTCAATACTGGGACGGCACGACCTATCGAACTGCAGCATCTGTAAGTGGAAATTCAGATGGAAGGGTGTCGAACACCTTTCCATCTGTTAATACCTCTAAGATCAGGATCTATTGTAAGGAGCCTGATTCTGCAAGCAAGTGGTATCGCATCAATGAGCTGGAAGTCTATTACGATGCGCCTAAACCGGTTGAAATTGTTCCTCACTGGCTTGAGCTATCCTGGGAATCGGCTTTGACCATGAACCGGATTGTCCTGTATCCCAATTCGGCAAAGGAGGGTGCCTTTGCATTAAGAGCTTATGATATTCAATACCTGGAGGACTCTGCATGGCATCCCCTGGCCGCTGTAATCGACAACACAAAGGCTGAGGTGACCAGTTATTCAGAATGAAGTTCGGAGCATTCAGATGGTTCATGGTAGCAAAGTGGATGGCAGCTCCATCAATGGTCGTTTGCATGGCATCGTGAATATGGTTGTATTCAACCACGTTTCCGCCCTGATTACAAAAAACAAAGATACCGTTACGCGAAAGGTCCTCGAAATGATTGTGACCAATATAGTTGCCTGCGATGTGATTCAGGATCGGAGCGACCTTCTCTGCAGCTTTGCCGGGTGTATAGACCTTGGAATCGTCCATGTAGGATAAGCGCGAACCTGTGAGCAATACGCCCCCTCCTCCCGGGTATAAAACTGTATTCTGGTGAAAATAGTTCTGCTTACAATCCAGGTGCAACCACAGTGCATACCCCCCAATATTCTCGAAATGGCAATTATCGATTCGGCAATTTGATGCATTTTCAAACACGACTGCTCCATCGGTATGCACCCTGGCCTCTATATGACCCAGGGTATAAGTAGCATGGCGAAACTCCAATCCTTTGAAATTAACATACTTCACATGTGTTCCATTCTCAACATCTCCTTTTAAGAAGAGAATGCGATTCAGATAGGGGGCAATAAATTCCTGATTGTTGGGATCCTGACCCTCTTCGGGTTTAAAGTACAGGCGTCCTTTTCGAGTGTCGAGATACCACTCCCCGGACTGATCCAGCTCAGATTTTACCCCCTCGATCCAGAACCAGTTTCCCTCGATCACTTCTCCATGTCGCTCTCTTGGACCGATTGAAATGGTTGAATTAGGGACATCCACTTCGGAGACATCGTTCCGTTGATTAAAGAACCTCCAGTTTGATACAATATTTATTTGTGCATCCTCTTCACTCCCCCACGCTTCCCTGACTTGTCCGGGAGCCAGTTCAATATGACTCAATGACCCTCCGCTTGCATACAAAAAAGGATTCTCCTGATCTGCATTGGGATAGCGGGCCCTGATAGCCCTTTTGCCGTCTACAAATAACTGTCTGAAATTCCAGCCCTCTCCCGGCTCCTGCCTATACTCTTCCGCTCTGTTTATGTCTTTTTCCCAGGCCCTGGCTTGTGGGAGATCCAAAAACCAGATCCCATCATAAGCTTCCTGCCAATGCCCATCCAATAACTTTCCTCCGCTCAACACAACCCTCTCTCCTTCAGCAGCCCTCCAGGTTACCGGAGATAATTCAGTACCTGAATCTTCAGGATAAAACTCAAGAGTCTTGTCCAGATTTGTCTATGCTTTGAACAACCTTCCTGGCCCTCCCCAGGGTTGCGAATGGATGACGTTTTGAACCCTTACCCAGATCGTTCCCATTTAATGAAACGTAGTACCTTTGAGTTTTATAGCTCTTCACGGAGGAAGAATTCTCTGATCTTTCAATTTCATTGCAAGCGCAAACAACTGCGAAAGAAATCAAGATCAGAATAAAACTACATATTTTGATTTTCAGGACAACCATGTTTCAATTTTTGTTGAGGGAAACTGTTTGCACTTACCCAGCTTTCTAGAATAGATTGTTGGAGATATTAAATCCTAGATTATCAATTCTTTTTTGAAGTAAAATCCCGTATTTATCTTTCATTTCATCAGATAAAAAACTTATATCAATCAATTCAAACCAGGAAGACAGAGCTTTTTGAATGGTATCTACCATCTTTTCAATGATTTTATCAGTTAAACCACACCGCTCTTTTCCAAAATAATTAACCAGTACATCGTAGTTGAGATTGCTTTTTTTTCCTTTCAATGTTAAAGCAATTTCTTCAAATTCACCTTGAAGTAAAATAGAAGAGTTTAACAAGTCATATGCTGGTGAAAGTTCAACTTTACCGTTCCTGAGAATTACAGAATAATTTTTAAGGTGCATGTCTTCATTCCCAATCAAATAGCTGAAAATCACTATTTTGAATAAACGCGCTTTTTCAATAGCCGGGAAAGTGCAGTATTCATCTATCAACTTCACCAGCTTTTCCATGGAAAAATTGTACTTGGTATCCCTGCCTAAACCTGCTAATTGAGCAAAATCCTCAACTGCAACCTTGTCCTTCTGTCCCTTTCTGTCAAATCGTTTGATGAAGTAAGTCAACGAGCCATCCTTCGAATATATTAAACCGTGTAAGGGAACTTCAATTCCAATGCTTGCAGCCAAACGCATGGTGAGGTCTTCATTTTGTGGTAGCTCAGGAAATAGGTGATGCTGGGGCTTCAGGATGTACCTCCCTCTTTTATCGACAATATCAAAAGAACCTTTTTTGATATTTAGAACTGCGCTTAGTTTAGGTTGGACTCCCTGTATGGACATTTTTGTTGCCCTTTGCATCGCTTCAGCCCGTAACTCCTCAGCGGTAAAGTCAAGCAATGCAAGCGTTTTTAATGTGGGTGACAAAAACTTTAAACCCTTTTCACTATAAGTTTTATCATAACAAGGGCTGTATGTTATCGGGCAATGATTCACGGTGAAATTTCTTTTACAGTTACATGACCCACCATATCATCTCCAACAGCCAGTAGTTGGGTGTAAAAATCATTTCGGTCTATTTTCCTAAATTTTAACAGGCCTTCCAGTTGAAAGCCTTCCGGGAGCAGTCCTTCAAAAAAAGGTGGGAACGAATCGAATTCATATCCCGTCAGGCTTAAAGGCATCGTTAGAGATACAGGAAATCCTGTATATCCAGATGTGTATTCAAAATGGTATTTTTTACCAATCTCAAGTTCCTTTAGCTCACCTGCTTCCTGTCCATTTACAAATACTTTAGCTGCTCTCATTATTAAGAATTTGGTTCATATAAGGACTATTCAGCTGAACTTTAATATTTAGCACTGTTAGTATTTTTCGTAAAGTATTCAATTGTATCGTTCCCTTGCCTTTCTCCATATCAAACACAACTGTTTTTCCAACTCCAGCCATTTCTGCCAACTGCAGTTGACTCAGTCCTGCAGCCTTACGATGTTTTCTAATAATACTTGCCAATAATTCAGGTTCTAACATAATTATATTGCTAAAGCGGTAAATATAGTGTATTTGATTTCGCCAAGCAAGTGATATCGCACATTATTACTGCTACAGAGGGAAATAACAACTGATTCATAAATAAAATCATAATGATTTACCAATATTACTGCCTCGGCAGTAATATTATTCATTAATATACAATCCGGTATTTTTGTGGTTCCTACAAAAAGCTCGGATAAAATAGTATCAAGTATCGTTCCTCCGGCATCAAAGGCAATGGCCTGTATTTGGTAATAACCTGCTTGCAAATCGGTAATTGTATGCTCAAATGGGGCACTCAGGTCTTCACCAATTTTTACCTCGTTCTGGTAAAACTCCATTTTATTAACCTGATCGGCATTATCGCCGTCAACAGATACAATGTAAAGAGCATCGGAACCGGGGCGGTAACTGCTCATCGTACCAGGGATTGAGAAAGAAATGTCCTGGGCATTTAATCCACTGAACATGGCAAATGCTGATATCAGTATAAGAAATTTCGATTTGAATTTCATTTTTTTCTTTTAATAATAAGTCGCAGGGTGATTTAGCTTACAATATCATGCTATTTAACAAGTTCAAACTTCTGGAATACACATCCATAGTGGCTTCCCGGAGGATTTTCGATGATTTCTTCGCCGTTCCAGTTGGTGGCGAAATTTCCGGAATATAGCAGCCACGCGCTTTTCCCATCCTTGCTGATAAATTTGGAGGGGATATTTAAAAAGTATGCCTGCTCACCAAAGTTCTTCATATAGGAAATCAGCTTCCACTCGCCGGTCAACCGGTCCGCTTCAAGAATGTAAGAGTTCATCTTTGAACAGGTATTTACTCCATCGGTCACGCACATCAGGTATTTTTTCAATGGTGCATTGTAGGTGATGGTCACACATCCCATGTTATTATTCCACTCCAACAGGGGCTTTATTTTCTTAAAATCGTTTGTCCAGACAGAATTTCCGGTTTTGTCCTTCCCGGCATAGAATTCATATTGCGAGGCATCGTTGATGTTCTCAATGGTGGGTGTAACACGCAACAGGTACACCTGGTCTCCTGTAATCCACGAAGCATTGTAGAAACGCGTGTCTGCATCATGTATATCTGCCCCATGCGCCACCAGGTAAGCTTTACCATCGGGCGAATGCTCCATATTCTTGCCAAAATCCACAAAATGGGGGGAACCAATTTTGACAGGATATCCATACATGCCTGTCTCTCCGAATATGGGTTTCTCAGGTGTATGCGGTGTATCCTTCCAGCTGCGCCCATAGTCGGTGGAATAACGGAAGCCCACAAAGGGCCCCAGCCATGGCCAATTGTAGGTCATATCGCCGAACTTTGTCTGACCGGCCGGATCCAGACTGTAGGTCCCATAGTACCATACTCCATTATAAATCAGGCTACCGGCGGGGTACCTTCCATGGTAAGGAAAGGCCGAAGCGTGTGACAAACCAAGGCTGTAGATGGTGAGTGTGGTGGGATCATCACCTTCCATCACAGCGTTCCCGGTGGAGGTTCTTTCTGCTCCATAACCGAAATCAACCACCCCATCAGAAATAGAGAGGTCCTTTCCTCCGTCCAAACGGGGACAGTGCCCATCGGTAAAGGGAGAATACAATCGGTCATCCTCTGCCCAGGTGGGGTACCAGGTATCCCCTACCCGGAAACCGCTTTTCTGACCCGGAAAATGTATGCCTGAAAATTCGTCCGATTGAGGAAAGGGGCAATCTGTAGGTGTTTCGGATTGCCATGTAAAGGGATCATATTTCTGTATCTCAGGCTTTATCTGTGCTTGTAAGAATAAACTCAAAAAGAGACAGCCAATGAGAATGTAATATCTTTTTTCCTTCATTTATTTACTTTTTTCGTATCCCTAAATTCCCGCAAAGCATCCCGCCTGGCAATTTACTACTTTTAGTAGCTCAATTCTTCCCTAATTTACCCTCCCACAGTTCTTTCATTTGCTCCAGGGTTTTGCCCTTGGTCTCGGGCAGATATTTCAGACAGAAGAAGAATCCTGCAATATTCAGGATCCCGAACAGGACAAAATTAAATACCGCGCCTATACCCAACAGGTAGGGTGAAACCAGGATCACCAAAAATGTAGCCATACATAATACTGATGAGGAGAACCCGATGGCTCTACCCCGAATCTCGGCAGGAAACATTTCCGAGATTAACACCCATACCACGGGTCCCAGGGTGAAAGCAAAGGTGGCGATATAGAGCATCACCAGCACCAATACCAGTGCGCCGGAAGATTCCGAACTGAAAGCCCAGGTGAGCGAAACAGCTTAATGGACATCAGTCCGGTACCCACAAGCATCAGGACACAATTCACCTGATGAATCAAATAATAGCCTTACAATCCATTTGAAAGAAAAACCTGAACTAAGACAATATTCTTCGATATCCCTTGACAAATGACCTGGGAATAGTTCTGTTTCGAAGCGGTTTAAACTTCATTTCAGACGAGACAGGCCGCTCATCAGCAATTCGAAATGCGTAGGCATCACACTCGGTGAATTCGATGATAACTTCATATATTAAGTGTCTATTATGTGATATTTAACACATAATAGGCATATAAAGTGTGTATTTTCAATGAGAATTATGTACATTCATATTTTATTAAGGTGAATAATGTGATTTTTATCACCTAATCGATACTTAAAATGTGATTATCATGGAGATCAAAAGAAATATTGAGCAGAAACTAATTGAGTGGAAAGAGTCTGTTCATAGAAAGCCGTTAATTATTCGTGGAGCAAGGCAAGTCGGAAAAACTTTTTCGCTGGAAAAGTTTGGAGAGAACAATTTTAAGCAGACTGCATATTTCAATTTTGATGAGCAAGCAGAGCTAAAACAATTCTTTAAAGACACTAAAGATGTGCAGCGTATTTTAAGAAATTTATCATTGGTCTTTGGCATTGAGATTAAACCTGATACTACGCTAATTGTTTTTGATGAGATTCAGGAGTGTAACGAGGCATTGGGAACTTTGAAGTATTTTTGTGAAAAAGCTCCAGAATATGCGGTAGTAGCCGCTGGTTCAATGCTGGGAGTAGCAATGGCAAAAGGTCGAACATTTCCAGTAGGGAAAGTTGATTTTATTGACATTTACCCTGTTACTTTTTTGGAATTTTTATCCTTTTCAGATCCACAATTATGCGAGTATCTCAAAAACATTGATCGCATTGAGCCCATTCCTGATATATTTTATAATCAACTATTAGAACAGTTTAAAACTTATTTTATCACCGGAGGATTGCCGGAAGCTATTGTCTCGTATCTGGAAAATTTAGATAGTGAAAGAGTTCAAAAAACCTTGCGAAATGTGTTAGATGCCTATTCACTGGATTTTTCAAAGCATATTGATAAATCTGATATATTAAAAGTTGGTTATGTATGGGATTCCATACCATCTCAATTGTCGAGAGAAAATAAAAAATTCTTGTATCAAACCGTGAAACAAGGTGCACGAGCACGGGAATATGAGAATGCAATAGAATGGCTTGACAGAGCAGGATTGATACATAAAATATATAGAATCTCAGCAGCAAAACTACCACTATCTGCTTATCGTGATCTATCAGCATTCAAATTGTATATGCTGGATACCGGCCTGTTAAGACGACACGCACTTTTATCACCTTTGGCAATTACGGAGGGGAATCGGTTATTTACTGAATTTAAAGGGGCACTGAGCGAGAACTATGTCTTGCAGAGCCTTATTCATCAGTTTGAGGGTAGACCAGCCTATTGGACTTCGGGTAATAAAGCTGAAATAGATTATGTTATCCAATACAATAATGAACTTATTCCAATTGAGGTAAAATCGGGAGAGAGTGTTAGGGGAAGAAGTCTTTTCGTCTATAACGAGCTTTATCATCCAAAATTACGCATCCGATTCTCAATGAAAAATTTGAAATTCGATAACGGATTACTAAATCTCCCCCTGTTTTTGGCGGATAGTACTAAAAAAATTATTGGACAAAATATTCTCTGAGTACGACTCCTTAATTCAATACCAGCTTGTATACCCCCGATCCCAATTCAAACTCTTGGGTTTTATTTCCAGTTTGAAAATTCATTACACTATCTGCTTTCTTCACCGGCTTGTTATTGATCAGCAGATTACCCTTGGGTAAAATAATGGTCGAAGTGGTATTGACTGGAACCTCAATGACCATGGAGATATCTTCACCCACTCTTTTCCACTCACTTCTGATCTGTCCATACATACAATCATGTGTTGCATTTACAAACTCCAGCGACTCAGGAAAAAAGGGTTGAATGTCAAAATGTTTGAATCCCACACGGTTTGGATCGGGTCTTATCCCTGCCAGATCTTTATAACACCAGTGTACAATGTCTCCAAAAAACATGTGGTTCCGTGAGTTATCCAGTGATTCCATATTAAAATCTTCAAACAGCGTGGTGGCTCCCAGTTCCATCCAGTACCCCCAACCCGGATAGCGTGTATTTTTAGAGATCTGGTAAGCCAGATCAGCATAGCCGTTATCCGACAGGGAATGGGGAATCCATTTTGCTCCAAGCACTCCACAATCGAGCAGGGTATCATTCCTGACAATTACCTTGGCCAGGGTCGCTGCCACTTTTTTTACATCCTTTGGAGGAACCATGTTAAAATAGAGGGCTGCAGCCAGGGAGGTTTGCTCGCTGCCGGCATAGGTTTTTTCCTTTGCCTTGTAATATTCCTGGTTGAACGCAGATTTAATCTCCCCTGCCAGCTGGCTGTAATAGGCTGCATCCTCCTCTTTCCCCAGCAAGGACGCAATTTGAGATACTTTTGATGTAAGATCGTAGTAACAGGCCGTGCTGGTCAGGT
>JAOZUK010000903.1 GCA_029938715.1 Bacteroidales bacterium
TCCCAGAAGTAATCTTCACGGCGCAGGATAGAAACATGTGTGAGGTAAGTGGGATGTTCCGTATGGATTATGTAGTTGTATTCTTCCGGGATGACAATCGACGGTATCCGGAGTGCCAGGGAGGCCTGGCTGTCGTACCACTGAGCACCTGTTTTCTGAAGTGTGCCAAAGGCTCCTATGCTTCGCCAGTTTTCCGGCAGCTCAGGAAGCGATATATTCATGATTACATGGTCGGGTTCTTGGATGGATATGACCAATATCACATAGGATTCTCCCGGGATGATCATGCTCCTGTGGACCAGCAGCTCAAGGCTGGCCAGCGATCGGCTGGAAGCACAGTAAATTACTTTCTGTCCTTCCCTGTTCCAGCGGTTGGCCAGTCCGGATACCAATAATTCCCCTGCATATTTCTTCCTGCAGAGGCGATAGATCTCAAGGGTTTCAGACATTGTCTCCGTACTCCATGGCATGAAGGCGCTCGTTCACAAAGCGTGCTCCGCTTACTGTATGGAGCATGGTGGAAGGGCTGTGCCCGTCAAAATAGAAGTTCTCCGTGTTCAGCCAGTCATTGAATTTCGCGGCACTTCCGAAAACGTCGTTCCCGTGGACAAAGAGGGACATGAGAAGGAGGGCCTGCTCCTTAATATTTTCCCTGATCCGGTTTTCCGGATTCCTGTAGTTTCGGAGTGTCCTGACGCTGATGTTGAGCCAGCCTGCAATAATATCATCAGTGGCTGCCGAACACTCCTTCAGCCGATTGAGGAAGGCGATGTCCACTTTCCTGGTTCGAAGCCAGTATAGCACCTCGCTATCGGACAGAGTAGAGGGAACGTCCGGCGAGGAATCATAGTCCTTATTCTCCTTTTGCATAGCTATCCTTTATTATAAAAATAGGTAAAAATGCATTACTTAACAAGAAAAAATGCAACTTTATAAGTAGAGGAACTTGCTTTGAGCGGATTCTGTCTAGGAGTTATAAGGCAGTAAGATCGCTTGTTCTGCCGCTCTCCACGTATGAATTATAGATTAATCTCTGCCGGTTCAATCATTTTGTCATTGCTTCTGCCG
>JAOZUK010000904.1 GCA_029938715.1 Bacteroidales bacterium
ACTGCCAGCATGCCTGATACATTTCCGATAAACGGGATAGACAGGGATGGTACAACCAGGGATAAATCGGCAAATTGAATCACCGGACAACTATTGCTGTCGGTCATGGTTAACAGGGTGTGACTGGACCTACGAACCATCCTGCTTAACTTTATCAGTTCATTGGGGTGCCGGGTGGTGCTGGCCAGAATTACAAGACTGTTGGAATGGGCATTAGCAAGCATATCAAAGGATGCACTGTCACTGCCTTTTAAGATATGCACCCCTTTTCTCACCTTGGTCAGGGACCACCCCAGGTAGTAGGCAAATGTATATGACAGCCTTGAACCGACCACGTAGACGTCACTGCTTTTATCCAGGTAATCAACAAACTGGTTCATGGTTTCGACATTGATATTTTCATAGAGATATTTGAGGTTGTTCAGTTCCTCTAATACACCTCTGTGAAACCTGTCTACTCCAGGTTCTTTAATGCCTTTGATAACAATTCGTTCAGGGAGAGAAAGGCCCGTGTTAACAAAATCCTTTAAGGTCTCCTGAAATTCTGAGTATCCCTTATACCCCAGGGTGCTGACAAATCTGACTACCGTCGCCTCACTCACCTGACAAGCCTCAGCCAGCTCTTTTGTGGTCATGAAAACGGCCTTTGACGGATTTTGTACTATGTATGTACCTAACGTCTGGGCCTTTGGAGTCAGGGATTCCATTCTACGAGAGATCTCATTTATCACCGGATGTGATGATGAGTGATTCATTGACATTTCAGCTTGATTAAATATCGACATGCATGGATTCTCCAGTCTGATCAAACGCATCATGCCAGAGAAAATACTGGTCTTTGAGGCGCTGTAAAATATTCTAATTGTGTCTGTTCTTATAGGCTGTAGACAGATTTGTCAAGGATAATGAAAGAAATTGTATCATCGTTGCAGATTTCCTTGACAGGTTATGTTTCGTCATGTATTGATGACCCCTGTACAGGTACTTATTTTGATAAAAAAAATATTAGTATTAAGGGAGGCCAATGTTTTCTAAACAAAAACCCCTATGGGGCAAAAAAAAGAAACT
>JAOZUK010000905.1 GCA_029938715.1 Bacteroidales bacterium
GATGATTATGACGCCGGTATAAAAATGATCTTCAGAAAGAAGAAATGGACATTCCACGGAGCATTCTACAAGAATCCCGAATATTTGGATAACAGCCGTATGGGAAGATATTCTTTCGATATGGTAACAGAAGACGATCAGCAGAACGGTGAGGTTAATCAGGGTAATCTGCGTGTCGCATATGACTTTACACCGGTAGAGGGGATGGTCCTTAATGTTGGTGTTTCAGGTGAATATGGAGGCATATATAATTCAATCACCCAAAAGACTGGAAACAGGTATAGAATGGGACTTCATGCCGATTGGAAATATAAAAACTGGAATCTGCAGTTTCAGGGGATAACCTACAAATTTAATCCTGAAAATCCGGAGGAGGTTGATGACAATACAGTTCAACTAGGTGCATTTATGTACCCCTTCCTGGTTGCGACAAGAGGAAATGTTATTACTTTTAACATAGCTAAAACCATCAAGCTCGAATGGAAAATAATTGATAATATTACGTTTTATAATGATTTTTCAGTTGTTCTTCCTGAAGGTAATAATGTGCACGAGTCCATACAGAATGTCACCGGATGTCTGGTCGTTAAAAAGGGTTTATACCTTTATATAGATTGGATCACCGGTCAGAATATGTGGTTTGCCGGAGGGCCCGGCATTGGATTGGACACTCCGGAATCTGATGAGTGGAAAGGCCGGCTGAATGTTAACTTTGGTTACTACTTCTCGAGCCAGGCCTGCAGATAATATTAATTGAACATCTTTTTACGATACATTATGAATCCTATTATTCCCGGAAAGACATTGAAGAGCACAAATCTTATTATGATTGTTTTTGTGCTTTTCGCCTTACTAATACATTTCCCCACTAATATATTATCTCAGAATACGGACATTATCCTGACCTCAGAAGAATCTGAATGGATTGCTGCGAATACAAATATAAAAGTCGCAAATGAATTGGATTGGCCCCCTTTTGATTTTGCAGTTGATGGGGAACCCAGAGGATATTCGATAGATCTCATAAAGCTTATAGCAGAAAAAACAGGACTCCAATTAGAATTT
>JAOZUK010000906.1 GCA_029938715.1 Bacteroidales bacterium
ATACGGTGAGTTCTCCGGTTTGATCATTAACGATGACTGTAAAATCTGCGATATCTAATGGACGATCAGCGTCAACAAATCCCTCGAAGCTTTGAGAGCGTCCAGAGCTTGGCCCTGCCAGATCTATCCCCCTCTCTGCAGAGTCAAGAATGGACTCACCGTTGACAAAACCGGCATCGCCATAAAATGTGTCAGGTTTCATGTCATTTTCTTCAAGACGTTGCTCTATTGCTGCAATCTCCCTGGAGTCAGCATGGGTTGCTCTTTCAAGGTTCACGTCTGTGATAAATTGAACATCATTCTCAGGATCACATGTCTCGGTGGCAAATACTTTATGGCCTACAATTTTCTGGTTCCGCTTCCTGACATACGTGGCATCGGTATTATGTGGACTGGAGATAATCTTGTCACCTTCAGGCTTTTCGCGTATTTCTACTTCAACATCAAGCGTAGCATTGTCACCTGTAATCTCCACTGTTTCTTTGTTGGAATTCAGATCATCATTATCTGAAGAGCCCTCTGCTTCCGTTTTGACAACACACTGTTGATTAAATACCTCGACCAGAGTCTTGAAGGTTTCATAGTGTTTGACCTGGTGATTATTTTCAAACGATGACTTTAACAGGTAGAGATCACGGGCCATCTCTTTAATGCGACCTCTGGTTTTTTCTTTATCCTTTTCGGTTAAATCAAAATTATCCTGTAAATAATCCAGCGACAGGTCATCTTTGATACTGTCATAGAGCCCTGGCTTATGTTTGCGTAAGACCTGGAGAAAAACACGGATTGTTTCTTTGAACAAGCCATAGCGAGACAACGTGGCAAGCCAGCCGAGCATGAAATAGGAATCAACACGTTGTTTATCCGTGGAAACATTACAAACCTCGATAAAGTTGTTGGTCAGGTCAGCAAACAACTGATACGTAGATGAGTCATCTTCCAGTTGACGAAAAAATTTAAACAACGTGGTATGATCTACGAAGGCTTTGCCGAATTCAGTAAAGGTCGCATTGATCCAATCAAGCCGGCGCATGAACATAAATTCAACCTGCCTCCAATTGAGCT
>JAOZUK010000337.1 GCA_029938715.1 Bacteroidales bacterium
GGAGATTATGAAGCTCAACGATACCACCATTACTGCTCTCCAGAAGAGACGAGAATTGATTATCATCGGGGCCTGTTTTCTGGCTGCCTATCTATTGAATGTGATTGGAATCATCCAGCACAAATCTCCCGCCAAGGAACTTGTTACACAATTGCATGTGGTGTTGCTGGTTTCGCTGGCCTTCTATGGAACAGTTATTCTACTCAGGATTCTGTACCATGTGATATCCCGGTTGTGGATCAGAAAATAAGTGCATCTGTAAGCAGTTCTGTTCGTTAAGGTTTGTTCATTACCTTTGCATCATTCAAAATGAACTGTCCCATATGGCGCACGATCAAAAAATATTTGAAGGAGGACGAAAACTACCGCTGGTGGAGGAGTTCTATACCATCCAGGGAGAGGGGTATCACACAGGGAAAGCAGCCTATTTTATAAGGATTGGAGGATGCGATGTGGGTTGCAGCTGGTGCGATACCAAGTTTTCCTGGAACCCTTCACTTCATCCGGTGGTTCCTGCAGAACAGATTGTGGAGCATGTAATTGCTCAGCCTGCTGCAGCGGTGGTGGTCACAGGGGGAGAACCTCTGATGGCCAATATGGATTACCTCACCGGCATGCTTAAGAGTGAAGGGATTGAGACCTTTCTGGAGACCAGTGGGGCGTATCCACTGAGTGGTACCTGGGACTGGATCTGCCTTTCACCCAAAAGGAATGCTCCTCCTGTTGAAGAGCTCTATAAGAGAGCTCATGAGCTTAAAGTAATTATTGCCTCTGAAGAGGACCTGGATTGGGCCATTGAAAATGGAGAACGAGTGGGCACAGAATGTAAACTGTACCTGCAACCCGAATGGAGTCAGCGAGAGGCAATTCTACCGGTGATCATTGAATTTGCAAAAGAGAATCCAAAGTGGATGATCTCACTGCAATCGCATAAATATATGCGAATTCCTTAAATTAACAGGTATGAAACTGTTGTGGTTATACATAGTCCTTCTGGTCACCTGGGGAAACGCCTGGGGACAAGCATACAGCACAACTTCTAAAAGAGCTATTAAGCAATTTGAAGAGGCCAGGGCCTGCTTTGAGCGCATGGACGATGCCTGTGTAGAGGAGGCGCTGCTAAAAGCCATTAAGGCAGATCCTGAATTTGTTGAGGCCTACCGTATGATGGCTCAGCTCAATTTTGACAGGGGAGAGATAGAGCAGGCCATTGATTATTTTTCCACCTCCCTGGAACTTGATCCCCTTGGAAATCCAGATGGATACCGCCTGATGGCAGGGTTAACCATAAGGATCGGAGACTATATCCAAACCCTGGAATATGTGGATAAATTTCTCTCTTTTCCACCCCATGAAGTAAGGAACAGGGAGGAGGGAGTGTTGTTAAGAGAGAACTGTCTGTTTGCACTGAAAGCTATGGAGAACCCGGTCCCCTTTGAACCGGAAAATCTTGGAGATGCCATCAATTCTGAATTTAGTGAGTACTGGCCATCTCTGTCGGTGGACGAACAGAAGTTGATGTTCACTGTAATGCTGCCACTGGAGTCAAAAGAGGGGACTTTACCATTGAGAATGCAGGAGGATTTTTTCTTTTCCATCCGTACAGGTAATCAATGGGAATCCCGAAGAAGTGCGGGGATACCCTTAAATACCCTGGACAATGAAGGAGCTCATACCATGACTGCCGATGGCATGAATCTCTATTTCACCGCCTGTAACCGAAGGGATGGAAAGGGAATGTGTGACCTTTATCATTCCACCTGGACGGACGGAAACTGGAGTACCCCCACGAACCTGGGATCCCCTGTTAATACCAGGTACAGTGAAAAACACCCCTCCATATCGGCCGATGGAAGAAAGTTATACTTCACCTCCACAAGGCCCGGGGGACTGGGATCCTATGACATCTGGATATCTGTAAAGATTGGCGATTCATGGAGTGAACCGGTGAACCTGGGCGATTCTGTCAATACCACAGGATTGGAGCAATCTCCATTTATCCACCCCGATCAGCAGAGTCTCTATTTCTCCTCTACCGGGTGGCCAGGGATGGGCCAGGGGGATCTGTTTCTTACAAAGGCTCTTTCAAAAGGCCTGTGGTCCCGATCCATTAACCTGGGTTATCCCATCAATACCCATAATAATGAAATGGGATTGACGGTCAATGCCCGGGGCAACAGGGCTTACTTTGCCTCTGACCGGGGCGAAGGGACAGATACCGACCTCTTTACATTTGAACTACCCCTGGAAATAAGACCTGTTATGGTTTCCTATATGAAAGGACGGGTATATGATTCTCGCAATATGAAAGGAATAGAAGCAGTGATGCAGCTGATTGACCTGGAGACAGAAGAGGTTGTGATGGAGCTGGAGTCACATCAGGGAAATGGCGACTACCTGATCTCTTTACCCACTGACAGGGATTATGCCCTGAATGTCTCTACGGACGGCTACCTCTTCTATTCAGATCACTTTACCTTCTCGGGGATTCACAGCGCCGTGGATCCCCTGCACATGGATATTCCCCTTGAACGAATCATAGCCGGAAGTACAGTGGTACTTCATAATGTCTTTTTTGAAACAGAATCTCATTCTCTGCATAAGGAATCCCTGGCCGAGCTAAATAAGGTGTATGAATTTTTGGAACGTAATCCTTCCATTCAGGTGGAGATCAGCGGTCACACCGACAACACAGGCTCCCCCCAACACAACATGGAACTTTCAGAACAACGGGCGGGGGAAGTAGTTAAATACCTGGATAACAAGGGTATACAAATAGAAAGATTGCTTTCCACCGGTTACGGTGAGGAGGTTCCGGTGGCTGAAAACGACACCGAAGAGGGCAGAAGATTGAACAGGCGTACCGAGCTAAAAATTGTTCGGATACAATAAAAGCTATCTTTGTTTTGGCAAATGGGAAAGTTTAAAATCATACAACGGGAGATACCTGAATATTTGAGGGACAAGTCAACCATTACTTCCCAGGTGATGTTTGTTTCCATCTTTGCACTGGTCTTTATAAATATCTACTCTCCCTTCAATGCATCTTCCTGGTTTGAGGTGGGCAGGATCGAATTTTTCTTCTATTCAAGCGCCTTTATCCTCTTTGGAATGCTGATCATTGTAGTGAGCAAGCTTATCTTTTTTCTGATTGCCCGAAGGAAAAAGTTTACCTATCTGATATTTGGGATGTGGCATGTGATGGAGGTGGTTCTGCTGGCGGTGACCTACCTGGTGGTGGACCTGGTAATGTTGAATTCCGAGGCCGAACTGGTGAAGCGATTTACAGGGTTACTTTTTATCACCCTGCTGGTGCTGGCCATTCCTTACTCTTTATCGTGGTTGTGGATCTCACTGAAGGACAAGAGAGAGAAACTGGAAGGTCATACACAAGATACATCCCTGGAATTCAGGGAGAGGAAAATGATCACATTTCGTGATGAAACCAATAAACTGCGTTTTTCCATTAAGTCGCAGGATATCCTCTATGTGGAGTCGACCGATAATTATGTGACAGTTCATACCGCTGAGAAGGGCAAAATTAAAAAGATCATGCTTCGCAATACCATGAAGCGGCTGGAGAAGGAGCTGGAAGGCACACTGATCCAGAGGTGCCACCGCTCCTATATGGTCAATTTCGAAAACATTAAACTGGTGAAGCTGATAAGCACCAACCTCTACATATACCTGGATTTCCACGATGAGATCCGCATACCGGTCTCCCGTACCTATGCAGAGCATGTTCATGAATTCCTTAACCGGGTATCACT
>JAOZUK010000338.1 GCA_029938715.1 Bacteroidales bacterium
TATACGTAGTAGTTGAGCCAGTTGGAAAAGAGAAGACTGGCATGTGCTCTCCACCGGATGATGGGTTCCTTCCCGGGGTCGTTGTCGGGGAAATAGTTTTCAGGAATGGCCGTGTCCAATCCTTTGGCACGGTCCCGGTCATACTCGTTTTTCAGGGTGAGTGGATTGTATTCCAGGTGACCCGAGATAAAAATATTGCGGTTGTCTTTGGAAAGCACAACGTTGGAACCTACCTGGGGAGACCAGGCCAGTGGAATAAGGTCCGGATGGTTCTTAATGTCCTCCAGACGGTTTTCGGTGTACCTGGAGTGGGGTGCAGGAAATACATCGTCAAATCCCCTGACCAGGTGATGTTTGCGGTCGGTGATCATATGGTCGAAAATTCCGAATGCTTTTTGTGGCAATGGATATTTTTTGATGCCGTAATGGTAGTAGAGACCTGCCTGGGCTCCCCAGCAAATATGCAGGGTGCTGCTCACATTGGTTTTACTCCATTCAAGTACTTCACATAGTTTATCCCAGTAATCCACATCTTCAAATTCCAGGTGCTCCACCGGGGCTCCGGTTATGATAAGCCCGTCATATCGCTGATCTTTGATCTGATCAAAGGTCTTATAGAAGACCTCCATATGTTCCCTGGGGGTGTTTTTCGATTCGTGCTCATCCATGTATAGCAGATCCAGCTCCACCTGGAGCGCCGTATTGGCCAGGGAACGGAGTAAATCGGTTTCGGTGACCATTTTTACGGGCATCAGGTTTAGCAGAGCTACACGAAGTGGCCTGATGTCCTGATGGATGGCCCTGGCCTCTTCCATGATGAAAATATTCTCTTCTTTCAGCTCATGAATGGCAGGCAGATTAGTGGGGACATTTATTGGCATAAGTCAGTATAATATATTCTTAAAACCAAAAAAACCTGAGATTGTTGAGCCTGCTTCAATATTTCACTGCGATTATTGCTCTGAGGTCGATCAGTCAGAAGAAAAAACCAGTTGAATTTCGCATCCTTCACCCTGGCGGGAGCGAACATGGATCCGACCCTGGTGCATGCGCATGATGTGCTGGGAAAAACTGAGTCCCACGCCACTACCCGATTCCCGTGTTGAATAGAAGGGGATAAATATATGGTCCAGCTGATCATCTGGAATTCCAACTCCATTGTCTGTGACCGCCAGAATGACTCCATTCTTTATTTTCCTGGCGGAAAGGGTCAGGGTGGGATTGGATGAGTCCTTAAGTGCCTCCATGGCATTCTTCACCAGATTAATCAATACCTGTTCTACCATCCTCTCATCCATTTTAATGGTCATGGATTCATCGCTGACTGCCACCCTGCAATCGATGCTCTCTCTTTCAAGTTGATCCTTATGAAGGGTGACGATCCTATGAAGAAGCCCGGATGCCGGGGTTTCAACAATCTCAAGTTCAGGAACCCTGTAGAGATTTGAATAGGCATCCAGGAAGTTTGATAATCCGGTGGCTCGGCGGTGAATGGTATCCAGTCCCGTTTTCATATCAGACACCTCCAGTTCACTTAAACCAGTAACAGGCATTCCAGACAGGTTGGCAGCAAGAAGTTTAATCGGACTGAGGGAATTGAGTATTTCATGTCTCAGGATCCGCATTAATTTCTGCCATGCTTCCAGTTCGTTTTGATCAATCTCCCTGCTGATATCCCTTACCGAAACCAGGGTGATCTCCTTCCCTTTTAACTTAAACTTTGAAGCCAGGAAGATGAGGTGGTATTGCAGACCATCAATCCGGATTTTCTGAAGCGATTCACCCTGCATGCTCAACCCCTCCAGTACACTCCTGAGATTCCTGGCTTTCATTTCAAGAGCACTTATATTGTCTATCTCTTTCAACTTGAAGAGATCCAGGAATGAATCATTGACCATCTCCACTTTCCCATTCTGATCGTAGGCAACCAGTCCGAATTTTACATGGTTAACGGTGGCTTCAAAAAACCTCTGTTCAGCTTCTTTATCCAGTCTGACCAGCCTGAAATCTCTGATCAATTCATTAAAACCTTTGTGAATATCACTGAAATAGGGATCGTTGCGTACCCTCGAAAATTGCATGGTTGGATCATCGTTACTCAGGGCATTGATGAGTTTAAGAAGGTCACGCCTGATTCGGGTAAGGTACCAGATCATAACAGTGGTCTCAAGTACCAGGGCCACAATCAGCAGTGATCTGGTCACCGGGAAATCTGGTTTCTGAAGGTATATGCCCAGGAGGATGGAGGTTCCCACAATGGCAGCTACGAAAGCCAGGATAGACCAAATAAAGCGGCTAAAGACCATATTTCTTCATTTTTTGGTAAAGTGTAGACCGGTTGATCCCCAGAGCTTTTGCCGCTGCACTCACATTTCCCTTTTCCTCCCTGAGTGCCTGTTCGATCACCATTCTCTCATGTGCTTCCAGGTTCAGCGTGGCATTTGCCATTTGATTTCCAATGATTTCAGTCCCCGGAGTGAGGGCAATGTCAGTGATCACTCCATGATCAGAAAGAATTACCGTTTTCTCCATGGTATGTTCCAACTCCCGGATGTTTCCAGGCCAGGGATGCTGCATCAACTTCTCCATGGCCCTGTCTCCCAGCTTCATGCCCTGCTTCTGGTACTGCTCACTATACTTGGAGAGAAAAAATTCTGAAAGCAGAGGTATATCCTCTTTCCTTTTTCTCAGGGGAGGGATCTCAATTTCAATGGCATTTATGCGATAATAGAGGTCCTCCCTGAAGGTTTTTTGCTCAATCATCTCCCTGATGGGCATATTAGTGGCAGAAATCACCCTCACATCCACAGGTTTAGGTAGCGATGAGCCCACCGGATAAACTTCATTACTTTGTAAGACCGACAACAATTTACTCTGCAGTCCCAGGGGAAGATTACCGATTTCATCCAGAAATAGGGTTCCTCCGGATGCGATCACAAAACGTCCGTCCCGCTCTTCACGTGCATCAGTAAAAGCCCCTTTGGTATGGCCAAATAATTCACTTTCAAAAAGGGTCTCAGGCAGGGCTCCCAGGTCTGTTTTCATAAAAATCTCATTCCTGCGGTCCGATAAGCGGTGGATTTCCCTGGCCACCACCTCCTTACCTGTGCCATTCTCCCCCAGGATGAGGACACTGGCCTGGGTGCCGGCGATCTTCTTTACTATGGAATCAATCTCCTTCATGGCAGTTGACTGGCCTTGACAGACCGAAAGATCCTTTTCCAGTTCCCGGGTTAGGTGTGCCTGCTTTTTCTTCAGAAGTGCCACTTCCATCCTGCTTTTCCTCAATTCATAAGCGGAGATCAGGGTGGAAAGGATTTTCTGCTCATCCCACGATTTCATTATAAAATCCTCAGCCCCTTCTTTCAATGATCTAATGGCCAGTTCCACATCCCCAAAAGCGGTGATAAAGACCACCGAAGCATTGGGGTCCTTTTCCCGGATCTTGTTCATCCAGAAAATCCCCTCATTACCTGTCACCTGTCCCGCTTTAAAATTCATATCCAGGAGAATGAGGTCGAAAGATTCTTTTTCCAGGGTGGAGAGGATCAGGTTGGGATTTCGAAGGGTCTCGATCCGGGCAAAACTCCTGCTAAGGAACAGTTTTAGGGCAATAAGCAGGTCACTGTTGTCGTCAACAATCAATATGGAACCCTCTTTTTTTGCCATGTCAGTTCTTATTGGATTTCTACCTCCGGGTCTTATTGGAACTGTAAATTTAAGACATTGTTGGATTCATGCACACGATGTGTCGGAATTTCCGACA
>JAOZUK010000339.1 GCA_029938715.1 Bacteroidales bacterium
AATGCCGGAACGGCCGAAGTAGGCACCAATGTACCCATAGGAGTGGAGGATTTTGAAGGGATCAAATCTCTCGTATTAAAAGAGGGCATCGATATGGTCATTGTTGGACCGGAGGCTCCTCTGGTGGCAGGGATCACTGATTTTTTCAAACAAGATACTGAGCTAAAGGATGTACCGGTTATCGGACCTTCCAAGGCGGGGGCTGAGCTTGAGGGGAGCAAGGATTTTGCGAAGATCTTTATGCGCGACAATAAGATTCCCACTGGTAAATTCAGGACTTTTATTAACTATTCTTTACCTGAGGGGAAGGAGTACCTGGCCTCACTGCAACCTCCTTATGTGCTAAAAGCAGACGGACTGGCAGCAGGCAAAGGGGTGCTTATTATCGATAACCTTGAGGAGGCCCAGCAGGAGCTGGAGAATATGCTCAATGGCAAGTTCGGCAAAGCCTCGAAAAAGGTGATTGTGGAGGAGTTTCTTTCAGGCATTGAGCTTTCGGTTTTTGTGATCTCCGATGGGGACGGGTATGTGATTCTTCCCGAGGCCAAGGACTATAAGCGGATCGGTGAAGGGGATACGGGGCTCAATACGGGTGGAATGGGGGCTGTATCGCCGGTGCCATTTTCAGATGAAGCTTTCATGACCAAGGTGGAGGAGCGCATTGTAAAGCCCACCATCAAAGGGCTAAAAGGATTCGATTACAAGGGCTTCATCTTCATTGGCTTAATGAACAAGGGAGGAGATCCCTATGTGATTGAATACAACGTGCGAATGGGTGATCCCGAATCCGAGGTGGTACTTCCCCGGATCAAGAATGATTTTGTGGAGTTGATGAAGGCAACAGCTGAGGGCCGGCTGGCTGAAGTTGACATTGAGCTTGATAAACGTACGGTAGCCACGGTTATGCTTGTTTCGGGCGGATATCCCGGAAGCTATGAAAAGGGCAAGGAGATTACCGGGCTCGATCAGGTGAGTGAGAGTGTGGTGTTCCATGCCGGGACAAAGCCAGATGGGAATAAGGTTCTTACCAGTGGTGGAAGGGTGATCGCGGTGAGCTCGTACGGAGTAAACATGGAAGAGGCACTGGAGAAGTCCTACAAGAGTGCAGAGAAAATTGACTTTGAAGGCAAGTATTACCGGAAAGACATTGGTTTCGATTTAGGGAAGTAGCGATGATCCTGCTGAAGATTTTCAAAAATAGCCGGATGGAAGGCATGTTAGGACTGGCTGTTCTGACACTGGCCCTGTTCCTGAAATCGTTTATTCAGGGTGCAGATCCTGAAGGAAGCAGCGCAATTGTTGCTCATTCGGGAATGCCTTTCTACAACCTGATTTTCGGGGCTATTCATACCACTCCAATCCTGAATCGCATTGTTGCCATTGCATTTCTAATTCTCATAGGTTACATTTTGGTCCGCATTGCAGTGAGGTATATTTTGTTAAACTTCAGGTCACTTATGCCCGCCCTCTTCTTTATTCTTTTTTCTGCTGTGCTCCCGGGCACACAGCAGGTGAGCCCGGCACTGGTGGGCTCTGTATTCTTTCTTCTCTGTTTTGCTGTCCTGTATGACGTACACGACAAACCGGCTGACACTTTCATGGTCTTCACTGCTTCCATATTCCTTGTACTGGGATGTATGTTTTACCTGAAACTAATCTGGTTCCTTCCCCTGCTACTGGCCAGCCTGTGGACCGTTCGAAAGGTGACCTGGCGAGAGATGGTCTACCCGATCATTGCTTTCCTGCTGTTGGCCCTGTTCCTTATCACCTGGTACTGGGGTGTAAAGGATGACCTTATGGGGTTTACAACCCTTATAAGTGATAACCTGGCATTTACCGGATCGTTCAGGGTTTTTCACTTTAGCACCTATATATATTATGGGTATTTTATACTCCTGACAGGAATTGCCAGCATTCATATGGCCAAACGGTTTCAGACCAGTAAGACAATGACTCAGAATATCTACCAGGCATTGTTCTATATGTTTCTGGCAGGCATTGCCTTCTTTCTGGTGATTGCCAGGTTCGATCCAACCACGCTGGTGTTTATTGCCATGCCCCTCTCTTACATTCTCACCAACTTCTTTCACAGGAAAAATCACCACTGGGCCCACGAATTGGCCATGTGGGTTCTGTTGGGACTTCTGGTCTTTGTTCAGTTAACTGTATAGCCCGTTTTGGGAAGGCCGCTGCTGGGGATAGATCTCATGCTGTAGCCCTTCTCCTGTAGAAACTCCAGAGCGCGTGGAAGCGCGTAATAGAGGTTATCGCTGGCTTTATCCGAGTCGTGGAAGACAATAATGGAACCGGGTTTCACATTTCTGGTTACATTTTTCAATACACGGTTGCCCGAGAGGCGACTGTTGTAGTCAATGCTCAGCACATTCCACATAATGATATCATACTCTGCCATAACGGCCTTCACCTGTCCGGGAAGGATCCGGCCGTAAGGGGGACGGAACAGTTTTGAGTCGATCATACCCGACGCCAGGTGTATATCGTCCATGTAACGTTTGATGCTCGATCTGAATCCCTTCAGGTGACTGTAGCTGTGGTTTCCCACAGACTGGCCTGCGGCAAGAATCTGGTTATAGATCTCCGGATATTTATCTACATTCCTGCCCAGACAGAAAAATGTGGCCTGTGCTTTTGCCTCTTCCAGCCGGTCCAGCACCCAGGGGGTAACCACAGGTGTTGGACCATCATCAAAGGTAAGATACACCTCCCTCTCATCTCCCGAAAGGTCCCAGGTCATCCGGCTGAGGGCACGGGTCAGTATAGATGGAGTCCTGACTATTAGCATATATGATCAATATCGGAACAGGCGTTCGTAATCCGCTCCGTAATTGGAAAGCTTCTCTTCAAGCCTTCTTGAGGCTTCTATCTCTCCATATCCAAGGCACATGCTCCGGAGCTGGTTGATATCCCTTACAGCTGCAAGAAAATCTCCACCTGATTTGCTAAACCGGAACTTCTTAGAGGTGGATAAAATTTTGTAATAGTCAAGTTCCGACTCTAACTTCTTCTCATATTTTACAACCATTGCATTTGCTGTGGCTGTATCGCCCACTCCAAAATAACCCTGAATAATAGGAGTTATACCGGCATTATAGGGGACCGTCTCTTCGGGCATATGTAGCATACATTCATCAAGAACAGCTTTAGCACTGTCCAGTTTGCCTTCATCCCGAAGTGCACCGGAGAGTACTGAAAAGGCATAACGATAATGGATGGTCATCCTCAGGTTATTCTCATCCATATATATTCCAGGGGTATCAAGTCCGCCCCAGTCAAACTCTTCCATCAGCTTTGTATACATCTGGCCGGTGCTCACCTTACCCAGGTAGTTTGAGTTGTTGAACTGAACCGGGGCCACCCTCAAAGCCATTCCCTCTCTAATAAAGAAATCCTCAAGGTTCAGGTAATTTTCTGACGAAACCGTGGTGGAGTAATAGATGGGACGCTCCCAGTTGTTGTTCCCCATAAGATCCATCACCGTTAGCAGGTTCTTATAGAGTACCGTTTCGGAAAGTGTAAAACGCACCTCCTCTGCTCGGGCTTCTTCAAACTCAGCAGGGACCACCCAGTCGGCCAGCTTAGCCGAATCGACAGGTATCACAAACTTTTTCGCTGGAATAAAATATTGTCCCTGTTTGAATCGGGGATCCTCTGTCATCAAAAAGGCAACAGCCTCCTTCAGAGGGGCAAAGTCTGCATCGATGGTTTTCACCATGCGATCCATCCGACCAATTTCGACCTTCATGG
>JAOZUK010000907.1 GCA_029938715.1 Bacteroidales bacterium
GCACTGATCCGGACATGAACACCGTCTTTACCCAGAACCGGGTGGCTGCAGCCACAGCCAAACTTCCCGAGGAGGTCAAACGACTGGGGGTGAGCACCGAAAAATCCCTGCCCAACATTCTTATGCTGATCTCCCTGACAGCCGGGGATCCGCGCTTCGATCAGAATTTCTTAGGCAACTATTCCCTTATCAATATCAAGGATATCCTGTCCCGCATCAAGGGCATCGGCAGGGTAAACGTCATTGGTGCCTCCGACTATTCCATGCGCATCAGGATCAAGCCTGACCGGCTGGCGCACCTCGGTATATCTGTACCGGAAATCATTGACGCCATTCGTGCCCAGAGTGTGGTGGTGCCGGGTGGTAAATTCGGCGCTGAACCGGCTCCCCCCGGCAATGAGTTCACCTACACTGTCCGCATGCCGGAACGTTTGCAAAGTGAAAAGGAATTTGGCGAGATCGTCATTCGGACAACGCCGGAAGGAGCACAGGTCAAAGTCAAGCATATTGCCAAGGTGGAGCTTGGAGTGGAAACCTACAACGCCAGAACCCGGCTCAATGACAAGCCCTGTGCCATGATCGCCCTGTATCAGGCACCCGGTTCCAATGCCGTGGCCCTTGCTGAAACGGTAAAAACGACCATGGCCGAGCTATCCGAATCCTTTCCTAAAAGCATGCGCTATGATATATCTCTGGATACAACCACCGCCATTACAGAGGGTATCAAAGAAATCATCGAGACCCTGATCATCGCCCTGGGACTGGTTATCCTGGTGGTTTTTATCTTTATCCAGGACTGGCGGGCGGCATTGATACCCACCATTGCCATTCCCGTTTCTCTGCTCGGCGCCTTTATTGTCTTTCCCATTATCGGCTTTACCATCAATGTCCTGTCCCTGCTGGGCCTGGTACTGGCCATCGGCATCGTGGTTGATGATGCCATCGTGGTGGTGGAGGCGGTGCAGGTCAATATAGAAAAGGGCATGACACCCAAAGATGCCACCAGGGCAGCGATGAAGGAGGTAACCGCTCCGATCATCGCCACCACCCTGGTGATGGTGG
>JAOZUK010000112.1 GCA_029938715.1 Bacteroidales bacterium
AAAAATAGTAATTTTGTGTATGCATCTGAAATCACTCTCTCTGCTTAATTTTAAGAATTATGAACAAGTGGATATTTCACTCTCTGAAAAGATTAATTGCTTTGTTGGCGAAAACGGTGTTGGGAAAACCAATATTCTTGATGCTGTACACTATCTGGCACTGTGCAAAAGCAACCTGAATCCCATCGATACGCAGAACATTATGCATGACCAGGAGTTTTGTGTGGTGCAGGGTCTGTTTGAGAGGTTGGAAAAAGAGGAGAACATTTACTGTGGAATTAAGAAACAGAAAAAAAAGCAGTTTAAAAGAAACAGAAAAGAGTATCAAAAGCTCTCTGAACATATTGGGCTGATACCGCTGGTGATGATCTCACCGGCCGATAGTATACTCATAAATGGAGGTAGTGAAGAGCGCAGGAAGTTTATGAATGGAGTTATTGCTCAGTATAGCAAAGCTTATCTCAACAATATAATCCAGTACAACAGGGCGCTTTCCCAGCGGAACCGGTTACTTAAGAATTTTGCCACCACCCACAGTTTTAATCTGGATATGCTTGAGGTTTGGGATGAGCAACTGATCCGTTATGGTGAATCCGTATATGAAGAAAGGCGAAGATTTGTAGAAGAGTTGTTACCTGTGTTTAGCTCCTTTTATGAACATGTCTCCGGTAACAGGGAGCGTGTCCGACTCACCTACCAGGCTCAACTACAACACACTGGTTTTCGCGAGGGATTACGTGCTTCACTGGAGAAAGATCGCGTGATACAATATACCACATTCGGGGTTCATAAAGACGACCTGGGCATGAGCCTGGGTGACCACAGTCTAAAGAAGAGCGGCTCACAGGGTCAACAGAAAACATTCCTTGTGTCACTTAAGCTGGCAGAGTTTGAGTTTATCAGGAAACTGACTGGGATACCACCTATCTTGTTATTGGATGATATTTTTGATAAATTTGATTCAAACAGGGTAAAGCAGATTATTAGTCTGGTTGCTGAAAACCATTTTGGACAGATCTTTATTACAGATACCAACGAAGTTCGCTTGCAGGGGATCCTAGACAAGATTCCAGCCGACCACAGGGTATTCAGGATTGACCACTCTGGTAAAGTTGAACAATTAAAATCTTAACATGGAGCGCAAAGAGGTTCGCAGAATCGATTCACTTCTTGAGCAATTTGTAAAAGCTCATAAGCTTGATAAAGGATTAGCCGAATACAGGCTTATGAAGTCATGGAAAGATCTGCTGGGTATTACCGTGGCAAAGAAGACCAAATCTCTGCATATCCATAACCGCAAGCTTTTTGTTACCCTCCACTCCTCAGTGGTAAGGAATGAGTTGGAAATGATCAAATCAACTCTCATTCCGAGACTCAATGAAGTTGCGGGTATGGATGTTATTGATGATGTAGTACTCAGATAATCAGAATATTTCTGAAGAAGGAAAAAAGAATGTAGATTCTATTTCTGCGTTGTCATCGGAATCCGATCCGTGCACTGCATTGGCTGACATGGATTCAGCATATTTTTTTCTAATGGTTCCCTCTTCCGCTTTCGCCGGATCTGTAGAACCTATTAATTTCCTGTAATCCTCCACTGCATTCTCTTTTTCCAGGACTGCCACAACGATAGGACCGGAGATCATAAACTCCACCAGGTCGTTGTAGAAAGGGCGTTCCAAATGAACTTCATAAAAACGTTGAGCTTCAGTGCGAGTGAGATGCAGCATCTTTAATGCCCCAATTTTAAATCCGGCTTCGGAGATCATATTAAGGATCGGGCCGATAAATCCTTTTGCTACTGCCTTGGGTTTAATAATTGTAAAGGTGAATGTGCCTGCCATGGTATTTGTTTTTGGTTAATTCATATTAACAAATAAATTCCGGGATTGTTATGCCTCCTTCAATATTTTTTAACTTTGGGCTTTTATTTATCTAGTAAACAATGGTGGAAAGGGAAACAGGAAAGATAATCGCTTCATGGATAAGGGAGTCAAAACGAATTGCAATTCTGACCCATACCAATCCTGATGGGGATGCCATTGGTTCCAGCCTGGCACTTGCTCTGGCATTGAGGAAACTTGATATTGAAACGAATGTAGTGATCCCGGATGGACTTCCCGATTTTCTGCGCTGGCTACCAGGGATTGAGCTCTCTACCACATTTGCATACAAAAAAGAGAAGTCCACTCAAATCATCGAAAATGCCGACCTGATATTCTGTCTTGATTTCAATGATCCCAAGCGTTTAAATGGTGTGGAGAAGCACTTTGCAGAATCCGATGCAAAGACAGTGTTGATTGACCATCACCAGGATCCTGTTCAGTTCACCGATGTAACAATTTCGGAAACCTGGCGAGGTTCTGTAGGCGAGATGATCTACCTCTTTCTTAATGATCTATTTGACGAAGATTTGCTGGATAAAGATATCGCTACCTGTTTATATGTGGCCATTATGACTGACACAGGTAATTTCAATTATGCCAGCAGCTACCCTGAGATATTCCATATAGTTGGTGATCTGATGAAGTATAACCTTGAAAAAGACCGGATCTATTCTAATGTCTACGATGCATACACGGAGGACCGGATGCGTTTACAGGGATATGTAATGCAAGAAAAAATGGTCGTCCATCCAAAGTATCACACTGCATATATTAGCCTCACCGAAGAGGAGCTTAAGAGGTTCAACCATCGAAAGGGAGATACAGAAGGATTTGTGAATATTCCATTTGCCATTAAAGGGATCAGGTTTACTGCTCTTTTTGTGGAAAAGAAAGAGGTGATCAGGGCATCATTCAGATCCAAAGGTAATTTTCCTGTAAATAGAGTGGCTACAGAACATTTCCATGGAGGTGGGCATGTCAATGCTGCCGGAGGCGATTCATTTCTCACCATGGAGGAGACGTTGAAAATTTTCGAATCATTACTTGTGGACTATGCCGGGCTTTTGCAGGATAAATAGTATGGTACCGCTGGCAGTTGGCATCTTTCTTGCAGCGTTCTTGATGGCCTGTAAACCTCCCGTACAAGAGGTGAAGGAATCTCAACCCGACCTGGTTTCTGAAGAGCTTATTAAAGTAAACCAGTATATGCAGCAGCGGCACCAGGATCACATTGCTGCATTTGTGGAAAGGATGGGATGGAAAGCCGAAGTAACCCCGACTGGTTTATGGATAGTACAGGAAAATCAGGCAGACGGAGCACGTATCTTTGAGAATAGCAGGGTTAGTTTCAGTTTTGAGTCTACCCTGCTGGACGGCACTCCTTGTTATAAGGCTTCCGTGCAGAATCCCCAGTTGATCACCATCGGCAAGGGAGGAGTGGAATCAGGTGTGGAACAGGGCATGAAGTGGTTAAGGGAAGGCTCCCAGGCAATCTTCCTGATCCCACCTCATCTGGGACATGGTAATTTTGGTGACCGGGAAAGGATCCCGGGTAATTCAGTCCTTATTTACCACGTGAAGGTTATGAAGGTAGAGTAGTTCATTAATTATATTAATTTTGCACAATATTTTTTATACGGGAGCTGTTACATCTCTATAACACCCCGGGCAAGGCAAGAAATTACAGGAAATGAATAACAGATCTAATATATTATATGTTGCAATCACCATCTCGGCTTTTTTTCTTGCAACAGCCTGTACAGAGGAGACGGCAGAGGAGGATAAGGGGGCTCAGGAGCAGCGATTCTTTGATATATACAGAGCATCCAGATATCCAGGCTCTGAGCCTTTGGAAAGCGGACTCTATTTCCTGGAAAACAGCGTTGGTGCAGGTGTGGCCCCTGATACCAATGACTGGGTTATGGTCAAGCATGTCTGCTATGTAATACCCGATGAGCATATCTATGAGTCCTACATTGAGAATGTGGCAGAGGACAACAACCTGGATCCTGGTGAGGTGGCACTATATGGGCCTTTCAAAATGCAGAATGGCTCAAGAAATGAGGGACTTACCGAAGGATTAACTTTGATGCGTGAAGGTGGGGAAGCCACCATGTTTTTTACAAGCAAGCTTGGTTTTGGGGAGATCGGAAATGGGAAATTGCCCGGCTATACCTCCTTGAAGTATGAAGTGGAGTTGCTGGAAGTAATTCCCGATATTGATCTCTATGAACAGGCTAAAATTGATTCCTACATGGATACAGTAGCTGTATCAGATACCATTCATGATCCCATAACCGATGTGGTTATGTACTATATGATTGATCATGAAACGGATGGAACAGCAATAGGGGTGGATTCTGTGGTAGCTGTGGCCTATAAAGGGTACCTGGCCGACGGACGGGTATTTGATGAAAGCATTGTCGAGGATTCAGCCACATTTACCGTAGGTGAAGGTATCATTCCAGGTTGGCAGTTTGGCTTGCAGAGGATGAAGGCAGGAGAGAAAGGTAGATTTGTAATTCCTTACCAGCTGGCATATGGGGAAGAAGGTAGTAAAGATCCTACAAGTGGACTCATGACTATCCCTCCCTACGAGACCCTGTTTTTCGATATTGAGATTCTCAGCGTCAATGGAGAAAGTGATGACGAGGGGGGGGCTCCTGAGGAGTAGTCCATTCCCTGACCATCCCCTGATTTTCAGCTACCTTCCCAGTAAAAATATAACTGGTCTTTTATGAAGGGCCGGTTTTTTCTTTTTCCAGCCACTTACCGTTTGGGTCTTTATCATTTCTGTGTCAAGTGTTATATCTGCAGCAATACAGAGCAGGGTGACAGGATTGCAGCTCTCAAGGATATCTGCAAGTAGTGCATCGTTCCGGTAGGGAGCTTCAATGAACATCTGGGTTTCACCCTTTCGTATAACCACTTGCTCAATTTCTCTGATCTTTCTGATTCTGTCGGGCTTTTTCACTGGAAGGTATCCATGAAAAGTAAATGCCTGTCCGTTAAGTCCGGACGCCATTAACGACAGCAGGATGGAAGAGGGACCGGTCAAAGGGACCACTTTAATCCCTTTTTCGTGTGCTATGCGAACCACGGCAGCTCCGGGATCGGCTACTCCTGGCACCCCCGCTTCCGAAATCACTGCAGTATCGGCTCCATTCATGGCCTGTTCAAGAAATGCCGGGATCTCTTCTTGTAGAGTGTGTTCATTTAATTCATGAAAGGTCAGATTGTCAATGACAATCTCCCTGTTCAATCGTTTTAAATAGCGTCTGGCATTCCTGAGATCTTCAACAATAAAAACCCGGATCGAATTGATTTTCTCGTTGATAATTGCCGGTATGGTTTTAGATATATCCTGGTTTCCAAGGGTATTGGGTACAAGGTAAAGGATGCCTTTCATGATTAGTGCATTAAAATCAGGTATTAAAAATAATTATAACTTCGTGAACAGCGTAACACAAGAGCATATCAATTGAAAATAATTTTCCTGGGAACAGGTACATCGCAGGGTGTTCCGGTCATAGGATGCCGGTGTAAGGGTTGCTTGTCGACCGATGAAAATGACAAAAGATTGCGCTCTTCCATTCTTGTGGAGGAAGGCGACCAGGTAATTGTGATTGATACCGGCCCTGATTTCAGACAACAGATGCTTCGGGCCGGAGCCGCTAAGCTTGATGCCGTTCTTTTTACTCACGAGCACCGTGATCATATAGCCGGTCTGGATGATATTAGGGCTTTCAATTTTATTCAGCGAAAGCCAATGGATATTTATGCTGAAGAGCGGGTAATGCGGGCATTAAATAACGGATTCCCCTATGTTTTTGCCGAAAAGAAATACCCGGGAATTCCTCAGGTGATCATGCATAGGATATCTACAGAACCATTCAATATTGGTTCCATGGAGATTATACCTATTCGAATGATGCACTACCGTTTGCCTGTCCTGGGTTTTCGCATAGGTGAGTTTGCATATCTGACCGATGGAAACTATATTTCCGAAAGGGAGAAGGAGAAGCTGATAGGTGTGAAATACCTGGTGGTAAATGCCCTTCGAAGAGAATCTCATATCTCTCACTTTACCCTTTCAGAGGCCACTTCTCTTATGGAGGAGTTAAGCCCGAGAATGGGATTCATAACCCATATATCTCATCAGATGGGACTCTCTAAGGATCTTATAAAGGAACTTCCACCCTATATACGGCCCGCTTTTGATGGCTTGGTGCTGGAGGTGTAAATAAACAGGATTGCTGTAAGTATACTTATTACCAGGAAAATGACTCCGGCCAGGGTAAGTGCCTGGGGAAGTGAGTATATGTCTTTTACCCATCCCAGCAGGGGACCAGTCAGAGCAAAGAGCAGCCGAATGATAAAGTTTCGGACAGACAGTACAGTTGCTCTGATGTTGGAAGGGGTAATTCTGTTGATGTAATCCTTAAGAACGGGCGTGGCGTATCCCCTGACCAGGTAAAAGATATAGAGGATGATAAGGCCAAAGGAGCTTTGAAACCTACTTAATGCCAGGTACCCAATGGGAAGGACCAGGGCTATGAGAATAATGGAGCGGGTTTGTCCCAGTCTCTGTTCAATATGGTGTGCCGTATAAGAGGTAAAAGCAACCGTAAGGTTAAGACTGGTCCAAAGCAATCCGAACCAGGCAATATCTATTTTAGAATATTCGAAAAATGGTTGTGCAAACCAGGCCATGGTAAGGGTGGCTGTTCCGGTAATGGCGCTGAAGAGAATATTTCTCCTTAAAGGTCTGTCTTTGAATAGGGCAAACCTGGCAATCTGAACAACCTCCCTGATGCTTGCTTTCATCAGAGGCACCTTGCGGGAAGGTTCCACAAGGGTAAGCGCTGCAGGAAGAGCAATAAGTGCCACAAATGACTGAGCAAAGTAGGGAACCCTGAGGGTAATACCAGCCAGCACTCCTCCCAGAATCCCCGCTGCTGCTTCAGCGATGTTGCCAAGTGAGGTGATCCGTCCTTCAAATCTGGTGTACCTTTTCTCCATCCCCTTTTCAAGCAGAGAGTCATATAGCATGGCTGAATCGGCTCCCGATATACAACTCTGTCCAATTCCCAGTATAACTTCAGCCACCAGAAATCCCATTAAACCGTAACTGAAACTGTAAGTAGCAAAACCGATGGTCCCGAACACGGCTCCAATAATCAGGGTTTTTCGTCTTCCGATTACATCTGCCAGGTATCCAGAAGGTATTTCCAGTATAACTATGGCAATGGAATAAACAGCCTGTAGTACCATTATATCCTTCATTGTAAGACCGTTACTCTCATAGAAAGGAACCACAATGGGCATATAAAGCATGAACCATTTAGCGATCTTAATCAGGTACAACCTGATGATATTTGGATGCAGGAATTTTGGCAATGGAAACTGATTTGCGGCAAATCTATGAAAACCCCAGGGATCCTCCAGAGATGTTTTAGAAAATATTTATCGAAATGGCTTTGTGGCTATCTTTGACAGTAAACAACTGATTATGGGAATGACAGTGATAGAGAAAATTCTGGCTGCACATTCGGATAAGGGGCGTGTAGTTCCTGGCGATATCGTGGATGTACTCATCGATGCACGTGTGGCCCGTGATTTTGGGGGAGCAAATGTGATCAAGCACCTGACTGAAAACCAGTTGGCTTTAGATAATCCATTGCAAACTTTTTTTACTTTTGATTGCAATCCTACCGGATCGGATCAGAAATATGCCACCAATCAGCACCTTTGCAGGATATATGCCCGTGAGCATGGAATCAGGGTATTCGATATAGATAGAGGAATCGGTACCCATGTGTTGATAGAAGAGGGGTTGGCATTTCCCGGATCAACTGCCATATCAACAGATTCTCATGCAAATATATTAGGCGCAGTTGGAGCCTTCGGACAGGGAATGGGTGATAAGGATATTGCAGCAGCCTGGCACAAAGGATCTGTCTGGTTCAAGGTGCCTCCCACAGTAAAGATAATTTTGAAAGGAAAGCTGGCCCCAGAGCTTTCAGCCAAGGATATGGTTCTGAATCTCCTTGCCGAGTTTGGCGCCAATAAACTGCTGGGCCAGGCCATTGAGATGGAAGGTGAACTGCTGGAAGACTTCTCACTGGATCAGCGGATGACAGTTGCTTCCATGGCCACAGAGATGGGAGCCATCATTATTCTTTTACCTCCCAACAATGAAGTGATTCGTTTTTGTGAATCCAGGGCAAGAAAAAAGATTATTGCGCCGAGTGCAGATCCCGATGCATCCTATTCACATATCTACACGGTGAATGTATCTGCATTCAAACCAAGAATTTCGCTGCCCGGAAAGCCTCACAATACAGATGTTCTTCCTGTTCAAAGAGAGTGGATTGATTCAGCTTTTATTGGTAGTTGCACCAATGGCCGGATCGAAGATCTTCGAGCTGCCGCTGCAGTACTTGAAGGCAGACATATTGCCGATGGTGTAGTATTAAAAATAGTGCCTGCCACCGACCGGGTATGGCTTCGTTGTATGGAAGAAGGTTTGCTGGAGATATTTAAGGAATCGGGAGCTCTGGTTTCAAATGCAGGTTGCGCCGGATGTGCAGCCGGACAGGTAGGACAGAATGGACCGGGCGAGGTTACAATAAGTACCGGAAATCGAAATTTTCCCGGGAAACAGGGCAAGGGTGATGTCTATCTGGCTTCCCCGGCTGTGGTGGCTGCATCGGCTGTTGCAGGATACATTACCTCACCGGATGCAATCCCTCATAAGCCGGAAAAGAGGGTGTTTACAAGGGCAGAGGCCATTGTGACCAAGAAAAGAGAATTCAAAGAAACCCATGAGCGACCGGTGGAAATAAAGGGCAGGATCTGGTATATCCCCATGGACAATATCGACACCGATATGATATTCCACAACCGCTATCTCTCCATAACTGAAGTGGCTGAAATGGGACAATATACCTTTGATAACCTAAAGGATTATGAAGATTTTGCCCAACAAGTGAATCCTGGAGACATTGTGGTGGCAGGAAAGAATTTCGGATCTGGAAGCTCCAGGCAGCAGGCCGTTGATTGTTTTCTGTCATTGGGAGTTCAATGTATTATAGCTGAATCATTTGGATCAATTTATGAGAGAAATGCCATCAATGCTGCTTTTCCCATCCTGGCCGTGGAGAAGTTAAAAAACCTGAAGCTTGCGGATGGCGATGAGCTCAGCTTGAACTTAAAGACTGGAAGGTTTAGAAATCTAACCAAGGAAATAACCATTGAATCGGAACCATTTTCTGATGTTCAAATGGAGATCTATCAGAATGGTGGATTATTTTAATAAAATAGCATTATGAGACTGATTATTCCGGAGGGTTACAAGCCCCTCATCACGTTAAAGGAGACTGAGAAGATTCTTCAGATGCTGAAGGATCATTTTGAATCGGGACTGGCTGCAGACCTCAGATTGCGCAGGGTCACCGCCCCTCTCTTTGTATTGAAAGGAACAGGACTGAATGATGAGTTGTCTGGAGTGGAGCAACCCATTGTATTTCCCATTAAGGATATGAGAGGACAGGAAGCAGAAGTGGTTCAATCCCTGGCCAAATGGAAGCGTATGATGCTGCGCGACTATGATATTCAGATAGGCCATGGCATCTATACAGATATGAATGCCCTGCGGCCCGATGAGGAACTGGACAACATGCACTCGGTCTATGTGGATCAGTGGGATTGGGAGAAAGCCATTTATCCGGAGGAACGAACCCTGGAAACTTTGAAAAAGGCGGTGCGGAAAGTATGGGACAATGTCAAGCGAACCGAATTTTTTATCCACACATTCTATTCAAACATTGTCCCCTCCCTTGCGGAGGAACTCACTTTCATTCATTCAGAGCAACTTTATGAAATGTATCCCGACCTAACACCCAGGGAGAGGGAGTCCAAATTTGCTGAAAAGCATGGCGCCGTGTTTATCATTGGAATAGGGTACGACCTGCCCGATGGAAAGCCTCATGACAGACGCGCCCCGGATTATGATGACTGGAGTACCGAGACAGAGGATGGTTACCGCGGATTGAATGGTGATATCATTGTTTGGAACGAGATTCTGGAGTGTCCGGCAGAGATCACATCAATGGGTATCAGGGTAGATAAGACGGAACTATTGACCCAGTTGGAGATTACAGGTCATATGGACCAGGTGGAGCTGTTGTTTCATCGTAGACTGCTTAACGATGAGCTACCTTCCTCCGTTGGTGGTGGTATCGGACAGTCAAGAACAGCCATGCAGTTGCTGAAAAAAGCTCATATTGGAGAGATACAATCTGCCATCTGGCCGGGCGAAATGGTTTCCCATTGCCGGAAAAGTGGCATCCAGCTTATTTAGTGCGAACATACTGACTTTCTTATGCCAACTTTTGTTGAAAAGATATTTGATGCGCCTGAGGGTGCCATTGTATTCAAGCGTCCAGATCTAATTCTTACCCATGACAATACTGCCAGTATTCGAAAGACCTTCGAAAAGATGGGTGGGAGTGAAGTGAATGATCCGGACCGGCTGGTTGTCGTACTGGATCACAATGCGCCTCCCACCACTTCAGGGTTGGCTAATACCTATCAGTCCATCAGGGATTTCGTTAAACAGCAGGGAATTCAGAAATTTCACGATTCCGGTAGCGGAATCTGTCATCAATTGATGGCAAATTACTCCAGGCCGGGAATGGTGATTGTGGGAAGCGACAGCCATACCTGTACTGCAGGGGCATTTAATTCCCTGGCGGCAGGTATTGATCGGACAGAAGCCGCGGGATTATGGCTCAGGGGAGAAACCTGGTTCAGGGTGCCCGAAACAATTAAGATCACCCTAACAGGACGCTTGAAGCAGGGCGTATATGCCAAGGATCTAAGTCTATGGATCATTGGGATCCTGGGATCGGCCGGAGCCAACTATATGTCCATCGAGTACCATGGGGAAGGGGTGGAATCCCTGTCTGTGTCAGACCGCATGACGCTTGCTAACCTTGCTTCTGAAATGGGGGCCAAGAATGCAGTGTTTCCAGCAGACCACGTATTGAATGAATTCCTGGGAGAGGATATTCCTGGAATCTGGGCAGATGAAGATGCTCAATACAAAAGAAAAATTGAGGTAGACTTGCATGAGGTATATCCTCTGGTGGCAGCTCCTCATCATGTGGACAATGTGAAGGCCCTTGCTGAAGTAGCCGGAACCGATATACACCAGGCCCTCATCGGTACATGTACCAATGGCAGAATAGAAGACCTTAGAGAAGCAGCTGCCATCATTGCTGGGAAAAGTGTGAAACCAGGAGTCCAATTACTGGTTATACCCGCATCTCGAGATATATATCTTCAGGCCATTGAGGAAGGATTAGTTACTCAGTTTTTGGAGGCAGGTGCCAATGTACTTAGTTCATCCTGTGGACCTTGCCTGGGAACTGGGCAGGGGATACCTGCTGATAATTACAGGGTAATTTCCTCGGCCAACCGGAATTTCCTGGGACGAATGGGAAACAAGAATGCTGAGATTTACCTGGCCTCACCAGCTGCAGTAGCATTAAGTGCCGTACATGGCAAGATAATGGATCCAAGAAATTTAAAGGGTGCCGAAAGGTTCCCCTTTGGCCAAGCGCAGTCCAACAGTTTCACCATTGAGAATGGAGAGCAACGAAGGCATAAAGGAGTATGGAACTATGTGGATAGCAATAACCTGAACACCGACCAGATGTTTGCAGGCAACCTTACCTATAAAGTTCAAAGCTCAGAACCCAAGGAAATCATTCCTCACCTCTTTGAGGGATTCGACCCTCAGTTTGCAAAGGAGGCTCAATCGGGCGATATCATTATGGGAGGAGAAAACTTTGGATGTGGTAGCTCCAGGGAGCATCCATCGGTTGGATTAGCCTATATAGGAGTAAAAGCGGTTATCGTAAAGTCTGTAAATCGAATTTTCTATCGCTCAGCCATCAATCAGGGATTGCCAGTTTTAGTACATCCCGATGCAGCAAATATCTATAAAGAAGGGGATGAGGTGCAGGTTAATTTCAGTGATGGAACCATCCAGGTAGGGAAGCATGAATTCCAATTTGAAGCCCTGCCTGATAAACTTATGGCCATTCTGGAAAAGAGAGGGCTGGTGAATTGGATCAGGAGCCTTTAGTTCTCCTCACGCTTTAACTCTTTTTTTTTATCTTTGCATCGCAAATTTAGGTTCCGTAGCTCAGTTGGACAGAGCAACAGCCTTCTAAGCTGTGGGTCGCGCGTTCGAATCGCGCCGGAATCACTAAAACAAAAAAGCCTCCTTTATGGGGGCTTTATTGTTTTAGCGGCTCGATGAGAACAGTTCGAACCGAGACAGCTCTGCTGACGAGCTCACGAGCATACTTTTTGTATGCGAATAATCGCGCCGGAATCACTAAAACTACAAAAGCATCCATAATCCCTCCTAACCTCCACATTTCTTACTAAATTGGGTTAATAAAGTCAATAAAACTAAATCAAGAAATAAGTACCACACCGGTACATTTGCCTGTGTTGCTGCATATTTAATTGACTTTCTAATAACAATTACTTACCTTTGGCGTTAGTAACGTAAAGCGTAGCTATGCTTAAGTCATTTGGATCAAAAGAAACCGAAAAAATCTGGAACGGGGTAAGATGTTCAAAGATCCCGCCAGAAGTACAAAAAGTTGGCAGGCGAAAGCTAAGAATGCTTAACAATTCGATCGACCTGAATGACTTAAGGATACCACCCTCTAATCGACTTGAGAAATTAGGTGGAAACCTAAAGGGATTCTATAGTATTCGAATTAGTGACCAGTGGAGAATAGTATTTAATTGGCAAGCTGGTCATGCATTTGAAGTAGAGATTGTTGATTATCACAAATAACATGAATATGATGAAACTAGAAAACATACATCCTGGTGAGATCTTAATGGAGGAATTCTTGAAGCCTCTTGAAATCACAGCTTATAGGCTTTCGAAGGATTTGGGAATACCTCAGACGAGGATAAGTGAGATAATCAAAGGCCGTAGGCGCATTTCCGCTGATACAGCCCTTAGGCTCAGTAAGTATTTCGGAAATTCCGCAAAGTTTTGGCTAGGTATACAGGATGATTTCGATCTTGAGGAAGAAATGTCAGTTCGGAAGCAGGAATTCCAGAAGATAAAAAGAAGAAAAGATTACGCAGCATAGCATTAGGTATACTCCATTTGGATCCGCCCATGCGGGCTTTACAGTCAGCTTGAGCAAGCTCGGTAGCCTTCGCCCTCAGATCGGAACTTCGTGTAGCGAGGCGTTAGGTTTCATGCGAATAAACCGATGCATATTACTTTCCGTCTAAAATTTTCTCCATAATATCCAGCCAAAAACACTTGTCATAACAATTACATAGGTGACTAAAGCATAAATCCATTTTC
>JAOZUK010000908.1 GCA_029938715.1 Bacteroidales bacterium
GGATGCTTATCTCCAACAGTGTAATCAATCTGGTAGAAGAGGGTAATATTCTCATCTCCTTCATTGGTAAGAGTCATCTTTGCATTCTCATTAAAAGGCATCGGAAGCCAGATATTCAGAGATGCTTTTTCACCAGTTGAATGAACAGCCGATTGATAAGAATTCGCTTTTGCATGAGCTGATCCCATAAAATCTCCAAGTGGACATTCAACAGATGGATGTTCCTGCTTATCCCAATAAGCGCGAATTACCATGCTTCGCAGACCAACTGTCTGATTTTTAAACCCACCGGTCATCCAAATATGTCTGATTGTTCCGGAACCTTCGATATCGCACAGGACAACAGTTTCACCCGGAGCAATACCTTTAGCAGGGAAGCCTTTCCTTCCAACACCCAGGTGGCTCGCCGCTTGCCCACCCTGACCCGGCTCCCCGGTAGGATTTTCAAAAGAGATCGACCTGGATTCCATTCCGGTACCAAGATCGTACAGCTGTCCGCTTGAACTGGATTCCTCAGTGGAGCAGGACTGGATCAGTCCTAATGAAATTGTAATTACAATTACGCTTAGAAGTTTAAGTAGGTTGTTTGTTTTCATGTTTACATTATTTAGGGTTTCCTGATAGTTTTATCACTTTGCCTGATTCTATTTATTCTGCAACATTGTCAATTCTTTCTTAGGATCAACTACACGCATGATTATTCCCCACCCACCTCCAAAGTTTTCAAGCTTTACCAAAATGGTGTTTTTTCCTTTTTTCAATTGAACATCTAAAAACTCTTCGTCAGGCTTTGCTCCACGCTTGATATGCTTGCTAAAAACCAGATCTTCATTGATCCAAACTTTCGCTCCATCGTCACTTCCCAGGGTTATGAGGACTTTTCTGTCATCCGGACTTTCAATTTCAGTATAAGCATAAGCGATGGCTCCTTTATTAGAAGAATAGATCTCATTAAAATCAAGTAAGCCTCTTTTATTTGTTATCGCTTTTTTCCACCCAACATTACCATTTATTCCAGAATAGGTTTTGCTAAATTTTATCTCCTTTTCAGGAGGATA
>JAOZUK010000340.1 GCA_029938715.1 Bacteroidales bacterium
TGAAAGAGACGTTGAAAATCAGTGGATAATTTCACTTTGATGTCATAGAAATTACCCTTTTCCAGCACATAGGATTCAATGGTACCCACTTCAATTCCTTCGGGAAATATGGAAGAGAAGCCACTGGTTAAAATGGTGTCTCTTTCCACAATGTTTACATGGAAAGGTATTTCTGAAAGCATGGCATAGAGTGGAGAATCTCCCTCCCACTGAAGTATACCCGCATAATTATTGGATTTTATCTTTACACTCAGTCTGAAATCCCTGTTCAAGATGGGTATTACCGTAGCAAAGTTTTGAGAGCTCTCCAGGACAATCCCAACCAATCCTTGTTCAGAAATCACCCCCATATCTTTAAATACCCCATCCTTTTTTCCTCTGTCCAGGGTGATATAATTGTATTGCTTAAATACACTGCTGTGAACGATCCTTGATGTCACAAAGAAATAGCGGTAGGGCTCCATGATCTCGCTAACCACAAGGGAGGTATCCATTAGGTTAGCATGTTGGTCGAGCCGGTTTCGAAGTTTCATATTTTCTTCCGCCAGCTGTTGGTTCACCTGCTTTAGCGAGAAGTACTCCCTGAACCCAACTATTTTACTATATGTGAAACCGGTAATTTCACGATTCAGGCCAATCAGTTTTGACCTCTGGTAGCTGCTGTCCTGGATCATAAATGCGATTGCAATTATTTCCAGCAGCAGAAACAATAGGAGGTTGGAGTACCGTTGAATAAATCTGAGTAGCGTCCTCATAAAATAAATGCAATCCCACTAAATATAACTCCGGTCCTAACGCATCAGGAAAGGATATTTATCCACATGCCTGAGTGCAATTCCGGTTCCACGGGCCACTGCCTGCAAGGGATCTTCGGCGATATGGAAAGGAATGGATATTTTATCAGACAGCCGTCTGTCCAATCCCCTGAGCAAGGCTCCCCCACCGGCCAGATAGATTCCCCTGGTAACGATGTCGGCATAAAGCTCGGGTGGAGTTTGTTCAAGTACCGATAGAATGGCTGTCTCGATTTTAGAAATAGACTTGTCGAGACAATGCCCGATCTCCTGGTATGAAATAGGGATTTCAATGGGCAGTGCGGTCATCAGGTTGGGCCCTCTTACATAGAAATCCTGAGGAGGTTCTTCCAGCTCAGGAAGTGCTGATCCCACTTGAATTTTTATCTCTTCGGCGGTGCGTTCCCCGATCTTGATGTTGTGCTGATGCCTCATGTAATCCTGAATATCAGAAGTGAATCCATCGCCCGCCACACGGATCGATATGTTGCATACGATGCCCCCAAGTGCAATTACCGCGATTTCGGTGGTTCCTCCACCAATATCAACAACCATACATCCGTCGGGTGCTTCCACATCCAGACCAATTCCTATGGCAGCAGCCATGGGCTCAAATATCATGTATACATCCCTACCACCGGCATGTTCTGAGGAATCACGTACTGCACGGCGCTCCACTTCGGTGCTGCCTGATGGAATACAAACCACCATCTTCAGAGAGGGGGTGAATAATTTGCGTTTGGGATTGATCATTTTGATCATTCCCCTGATCATTAACTCTGCTGCCTGAAAGTCGGCAATTACACCATCTCTCAGTGGACGAATTGTTTTGATGTTTTCATGTGTCTTGCCATGCATCTGCCTGGCTTTTTCTCCAATGGCAATCAGTCTGTTGGTATGCACTTCAATGGCAACAATAGAAGGCTCATTGACGACCACCTTATCATTATGAATAATAATGGTATTGGCAGTGCCAAGATCGATGGCGAGTTCCTGCTGGAATGAAAAAAATCCCATATGAATAGATATGTTATATTATTAATGTTTAAAATGTCTGATTCCTGTGAACACCATCGACATGCCATGTTCATCACAAAAATCTATGGATTCCCGGTCACGTACCGATCCTCCTGGCTGTACTACCGAAACAACACCTGCTTTCCCAGCAATCTCCACACTATCGGGGAATGGGAAAAATGCATCAGAAGCCATTACAGCACCTTTCAGGTCAAACTCGAATTGAAGCGCTTTTTCAATGCTTTGCTTCAATGCATCCACCCTTGAGGTTTGCCCCACGCCGGAGGCAATCAGTTGTTGATTGTTTACCAACACAATTGCATTGGATTTGGTGTGCTTCACAATCTTATTTGCAAAAACCAGATCGGCCAATTGCTCTGGTGAAGGTCCTGTTTTTGTAACAGGCTTCATATCTCCTGCCGATTCGGTCGACTGGTCCCGGTCCTGAACCAGGACCCCATTGAGAATGGTACGAATGATCCTGTCTTCCGATTTATTACTCTTTTGAACCAGTATAATCCGATTCTTCTTCTGTTTTAGAATTTGCAAGGCTTCATCCTCATAACCAGGTGCAATAACCACTTCAAAAAAGATCCTGTTCATCTCTTCAGCAGTAGCCGGGTCTATGTCCCTGTTGGTAATCAGTACTCCCCCGAATGCGGATACAGGATCTCCGGCCAGTGCATCTTTCCAGGCATTAGTCAGGTTTTCCCGAGTGGCAATTCCACATGCATTGTTGTGCTTCAGGATGGCGAAGGTGGTCTCTTGGAATTCGTTAATCAGTCCTACGGCAGCATCAATGTCCAGAAGGTTGTTATAGGAGATCTCTTTCCCGTGGAGCTGTTCAAATAGGTCATCCAGCTCTCCAAAGAAATATCCTTCCTGGTGAGGATTCTCTCCATAACGGAGCTTTTTCGAATCTTTAACGCTCACTTTCAATGCGCTGTTTTTCTCCCCATCAAAGAACCGGTATATCTCTGAGTCGTAATGAGACGAGACATTGAAAGCCTGGGAAGCAAACTCTTTCCTGGTTTCCAGCGAAGATTCGCCTTTATCTGCTTCCAGGAGTGAAATCAAAGGTTCATATTGGTCCCGGGAGGCCACCACCAGAACGTCTTTATAATTTTTTGCAGCTGCTCTGATCAATGATATTCCTCCAATATCGATTTTTTCGATGATCTCCTGCTCCGATGCATCCGAAGCAACTGTCTCCTCAAATGGATAGAGATCCACAATAACCAGATCGATCTCCGGGATGCCATACTCTTCCAGTTGTTGCTGATCGTCTGATAATTCCCTGCGTGCAAGAATACCGCCGAATATCTTGGGATGTAAAGTTTTTACCCGGCCACCCAGAATAGAGGGATAGGAGGTCAGATCTTCCACCGGAGTAACCGGTATACCCAAATCACCGATGAATTTTTGGGTCCCTCCGGTGGAGTAGATGGTCACCCCAAGCTGATGGAGTTGTTTCACAATCCTGTCGAGTCCATTTTTTGAATAAACCGATACCAACGCGTTGGAAATTTGTTTCACTGAGGTCATTGGTTTTTGTGAATTGTTCTTGCTATTTTTAACTACTTTGCAAAAGAAGCAGTTTCCACTGAAATAAAGAAGTATATGGGTAACTATTTATTAAACGTAACTATATATTAATGCAGTTTTTGCGATTAATATGGGAAAGTCTCAAAATGGCTGTGCAGTCTGTTATGGTAAACAGGCTTCGGGCCATGTTATCTTTGCTTGGAATCACCATAGGTATATTTGCAATCATCGCCGTTTTTACCATTGTAGATTCTCTTGAAACCAATATCAGGGAGAGTGTGAACAGTCTGGGCAGTGATGTACTCTATGTGGAGAAGTGGCCGTGGGCTCCGCCGGAAGGAGAGAATGAGTATCCCTGGTGGAAGTACATGAACCGGCC
>JAOZUK010000909.1 GCA_029938715.1 Bacteroidales bacterium
GAGTCTTAATAAGATCTTCCAATACCATTGCCTCTTCCCAGACTTCCATCGACTGGTGCGGGCGGTTATAACTCAAAATAAGAAGCTTGGCCTGCTGTAGATCAACATCCAATACCTGACACCAAAGGGACTTAATCTCCAGATCCACAGATATATAATAACGCTTAAAACCATCAATAATTTGGTGTTTTCCTTCATGCTCGCGGGCAACAACCGGTTGTAACTGACCATGTAACCACATTGAGTCATGTACCCGAGTGACCCTCTCCGGGTTCATGATGCGCATCCCGCAAAGGGAAAGATCAAATTCTTCTATGGGTATGTCTTCGATTCTTGGGCTCACCGATACTCTTTTTTAGCATCGGTAAAAGTAAATGGCAGATCTCTTTTAAACGAACGTGTTCCTCTTTACAATCATTCACTATTTTGACCCAAAATCATCGCTTCCCCTGATAATACCTGCATTCTGACCATGAGCGTGTTCCTCTTTACAATCTTTCCCTCTTTTACTTGCATTAACGCATAGATCCTGCCAGATGCCCTGTCAACATTGGGCTGTGTGGATAGCGTGTTCCTCTTTACAATCATTGGATCCTGTTCCTTTTGACGTTTTTTGTTCCGCTCTAGCTGCAACTCACGATTCCGATCTTCATATTCCGGATGAAGCTTCCTGTATTCTTCTTGATACACATGTGCTGGTCGTTTCTTGCGCCAACGCTTCTGATCAGTCAGACATTGTTGCTGATAGGATTTATTTGTGGCGCGATTTTTTTTCTTCCAGGCGCGTCTACTTGCTTTACGGCATTCTTTAGAATTGCAATACTTCTGATTCTTGGCAGATGGATGACGAGAAAATTCATCCCTACAATAAAGACAGATGAAGGTAGATCTCATTTTTGTAATCTTTCAGAGTACGAAAGATTATCGAAAAATTATTGGAATGGAAAAGTGGTAGCGTTTTTTACCGGTAGGTGGTACCACTCTACTCCGCGATTAAAAGTACAAGTTCCGGAAATGTTCTCATAGTCTCGATAATGTAATCCAGTGTCCATAT
>JAOZUK010000341.1 GCA_029938715.1 Bacteroidales bacterium
ATAAAATCATCCCGCTGGAAATCTGCTCCCCAAACCTTGTGGTGATAAGCCTTATACTGACCGTTCATATGATGCAGGTACCAATCGGGATAACGGGCCCGGCTCCACCCTTTCTCACCATATCCAGCAACGGAGTACAATCCCCAGTCAAAAAATATCCCCAGCTTGGCGTCCTTGTACCATTCTGGAGTGGCATGACCGGACAATGATTCAAAGGAGGCCGAAAAAGGGCCCTCAGAAATAATCCGGTCCATCTCCTCCATCTCCTCTGCAGCTCTTTTCACATGTTGTTTTGTGAACTTCTTAAGCTCAACTGTTGAGTATTCATACTCATATGGTTCAAAGCAATCAGGGCGTGTGTCCTGAGCATGTACTATGTTGATTGCCACACTAAGAAAACAGATAAAAAAAAGTTGTTTCATAATTAAAGAATTAAGATTATTCTCTCATTATTGTACCTGCTTAAACTCTAATCCAAATGTTCTCACTGCTTTATCTCCAAAGTCAATATCCAAGCGGATCAATCCTGAATTCAAATAGGTAATCTTTGATCTTGTGTTGTCGGCGGAGGCCTCGTTCAACTTATACCCTGAAGGAACATAGACAGTAAGGCTAAAGGTGTGTTCCCTTCCCCCCTTTAAGGTACCGGTAAGGCTAAGATCATCCGGATTCCAGGTAACGTTATCCAATTCAACCCCTCCCATGGTGATATGCCTGTTGGTTCCGATAATCTGTGGATGACCGGTGATCTCCCTGAGGGCAACCACCTTGACTGAAGTAGGTCTCAGCTCAAGTTCAAGTGTCCCGGAAACCTTGCCAAGAAATTTTTGCTCCCAGAACTCAAACGCCAGGTACTCTTTGTCAGGCTCCAGTCCGGCCTCTTCAAGATCAACTGTTCTGTTAACCATTTTCTCCTGGTCCCAGCTCGCCACCGATAATACCTGCCAATTCTCAAAATCGCATTGCAGTTCCAACGAAGAGATCATAGGATCATTGGTCTCAAAGAGGTCAACCGGACGGGCAGCCTCTCCGTAGGAAGGCATAACCTGTTTGATGATGTTCATCCGGTCTTTTGATAATTTCGTGAGATCATCCCCTGCTAGTACCGGTCCTCCACTCATAGCCACGTTACTTGCCAGAACGCGAGCCTGATCTATCGTAAGTGGTTCACGCACAACAACATGATCGGCATCATTATAAAAGAGCCGGTTATGCATATAGTATCGCTTAGGGACTGCCCTGCCAGTACCCCTGGGAGTTGTGTACTTGAACCATGAAGCGCCAATATCCTCATTGGTTCGCCACGAATCGGTCAGGCCGGCGGCCGATACAACTCCGCATTCCAGAATGGAAGCATCTTCACCAATACCACTCCTGATTGTTCGAAGTCCATGTCTGTATGCTTCACCCTTTGTAATATGCAGATTATAATACCGGTCGGTCTCAAAAATTGTTGCAAGATTGAGATCCAGTTTAAACAGGGAATATCCCCAGTCAGACGACATCTCCCGGAACATCCCGGTGAACCACTCTTTAGCCTCCGGATGTGTGATATCCAGACCATAAGTTGGGAAGATATTAAAATAAGAGAGCCCCTGGATATTTCCGGAAATATCATGGAAGAGCCAGTCGGGATGCTCTTCAACTATTTGATGATTGATGGAAATTGAGTAGGCTCCCAGCCATATCCCGGGCTGAAATCCAAGCTCTTCAATTTCTCCTGCCAGCCATTTCATTCCATGCGGGAAGTATACATTTCCATCCCAGTCACCAAACATCTTTTGAAATCCATCATCAAGCTGGATTAGTTTAAAACCGAAATCCTGTAAATGGTTCTTCCTGGCAGCTTTTGCAACGTTGAGGATTTTGGTTTCATTGATGTTTGCGAAAAACTCAGGCCACGAGCTCCACCCAGCTGGAATTGGCCTGTTTAGCTCTATTTCATTGATCTGCTGTACATATAACGCCCAGTTCTCAAGGGTTTGATGTGGATTGCTATCCAATATGAATGCAATCTGACCACTTGTAATCTCTGCTCCCGAGGCCAGAAGGTACTGTCCATGTTTGTCCTGAGTTTCATACCACCCATCTTTCAAACCATCCTTTCGCCAACCACCTGGCAGTAATGTTTTTTTCTGCGTTTTAAAATAGCGACCTGTATTTTTCTTATTGGTGGAACAATTGATTGACAATTCGAAACCGGCAAGACCTTTCATGTTCTTACTCTCAGGATGACGTGCCATCACGATCTCAGTCTCGGTTTGTTCAAATTCTAAAGAACCAATTGTCAGTCCCAGAGATTCAGTTGGATCATACAGAGCAAGGTTCCAGAAGGCATTGGCCTCCATAAGCTCATCCTTTAGAAAATAGAGGTCACCACAATCACCAATGCCATAGCCATAACACAAAAGTCGCAGATCATCAATCTTTGGAGAGAAGAAGAATCCGCTTCCCTCTTCATTATCAGTAACGAGCGGACTAATCTCCATGAGTTCCAGATCCTCTTTAGATTGATTGGTTACCACTGCTTCAATGGTTGTCAGGGTAATTGTTTCATAAGTTCGAACAATAAGATCCACAGCAACCGGTATCTGCCCCGTGGACTTGAAATGAACGATCAGCTCATTGCCACTGCCCAGCTTATTGGTGAACGAATCCTCTGTAACCTCTTTTGTAAAATCCGCACCCGAACAGTTGATCACCCGATCCCTCATCCGGAGTTCAAGGCGGGCATTTATTACCATGGGGATCTCTCCACTTCTGACAATTGAGTATGTGCCCTTCTCCTTATTAAAACTAACACTTAAATTCCCCTGCAGAGCAGGAGTATCGGCACCATAACTAATATTTATCAGAAAAAGAGAGATGAACATTAAACAAGTTCTCATATATTTTTTCATGCCTTTTTTTTTCATGACGAATACCCTGTTAATCATTATTGATCCTGTTATCACTGCGAGAATGAATAGACACTCGATGGACTGCTGGCAACCTGCATCACTGAATCCAGTTCGGAAACGATTTCCGGGTATTGATCTGCCAGATTTCTCTTCTCGCCCGGATCCGACTCCAGATCATACAATTCAACCGGACTGTCCGGATCATTATACAAATCATTTACAACAGCCTTCCACGGGCCTTTTCTTATTGCCTTCTTTCCACCTTTACCGTAATACTCCCAGTAGAGGTATTCATGTTCGGGTTGATTGTTCTTTCCTGTCAGGGCTGGCAAATAGGAAATGCCATCAACATTTCCAGGTACAGTCACTCCCGCAATCTCGCAGGCCGTTGGCAGGAAATCCCAGAAAGCACTGATGTGGTCAGAAACAGTCCCCGGCAACACTCTCCCCGGCCACCGGGCTATAAATGGCTCCCGGATTCCTCCCTCGTATAGGTCTCTTTTGCCACCCCGGAATTCACCATTTGAATCGAAATTCACGGCAAAAGAGTAATTCATTTCAGGACCGTTATCACTGGTGAAAATGACCAGGGTATTTTCATCAATCCCTCCATCTTTAAGTTTTTGAAGGATTGCCCCAATATCTCGGTCCATCCTTGTAATCATAGCTGCATACCCCTTTTGATCGGAATCCCAATCCATATCACTGTAAATGCCGAAATCTGGCACTTCCATTCTCTCCCCCACCTCGGCTTCCCCATTATCGTGAGGTATCGTATATGGCAAATAGAGGAAGAAGGGATTCTCTATGTTCTCATCTATAAAACGCA
>JAOZUK010000910.1 GCA_029938715.1 Bacteroidales bacterium
AATAAAGGAGTGGCGCCCTGTTACAAAGATTATCCACTGGCCCTCCGACTAAAGAACGGAGAAGACAGCCGTTTGTTGATCACCGGGGCTGACATAAGAGAATGGCTTCCGGGTGATAATTTGTATGATAATGCGGTCTTTATTCCTCCGGATATCTCATCCGGAGTTTACGATCTGCAGATTGGCATAATAAACCCGATTACTTCTGAACCCTCCATCAAGCTGGCCATAGAGGGAATGGAGCAGGATGGATGGTATACGATGGGAAAAATAAAAATTGGAAAATGAACTGCAAACTGAAAAGCTTTGTACTGTTTACAGGCATCTCTGTGGCAACAACTCTATCGATCTATGGTCAGAATGTATCTGCCTCTGACCGGTACTCCAAACCATGTTTTGATTCTGTTCAGGTAATCAAGGATATCTCTTTTGGAAATGTTGTGAATCATGAAGGCAAAGCAATAGAGCTCCTGCTGGATGTATATATGCCGGAAAAAGACACTGAGTTAAAACGCAGGGTTATTGTATGGGTTCATGGTGGCGGCTTCAAAGGAGGGGACAGAAGACAGGGATACATAGTTACCTTAAGCCGGGCATTGGCTGAAAGGGGCTATGTTTGCATTGCACCAGAATATCGGCTCAGGGAAGATCCCGGGGCAGACTACCAGGGCACAATCAACGATGCTGTCAGTGATATTTATCTGGCCCTGGAATGGGTAGTAAGCAATGAGGAAAAATTCAGTTATAATTCATCAGACATAATTGTCGGCGGTGGTTCTGCAGGGGGGATCTTATTGAACAATTTATGCTTTCGGAGTAACAAGAAAAGCTATAACCATAGAATCGAGGCTTTCATTAATCTTTGGGGGAGTCCGGATAATGAAGAGCTGTTTGACGGCATTGATCCAAATGATCCGCCAACCCTTATAATACATGGTGATAATGACCAGGTGGTACCATTTAAAAACAGTGAGCTACTTTCAATCAGCCTGGAAAATGCGGGGGTCTACCATGAGTTACATGGCTTTCCCGGAGCAGGTCATACTCCCATT
>JAOZUK010000342.1 GCA_029938715.1 Bacteroidales bacterium
TCTACAGCTTCAATGCTGAAGAGGTCCCGGTGATACTTATTCTCAATATAGAGTCTGGTTTGATCCAGATAGTGTGGAGATGCGGGCACACCCGAAGTACCGGTAGGAATTACAGAAAGTGAGCGGTCCCAATCAGCTGTATGAAAAATATGCCTTTCTGAGGCTCCGTGGTTGGCGATAAATGAGCGTCCAAGGGGATAACTGTAAGGGCAGACTGTATGGGAACCTCCTCCGATTGAATAGGGACCCCTGTTCACTTTGAATATTTTTTCCACTATATCTACACTTCCCATGGGATGCATCAACGCAACCTTGTGTAGGTCTCCCCATTGCCAGGTATCGGGATCGGGTCCATACATGGCAGTGAGCGTATCGATGGTTTGTTGAAAAGCCTCCGCTATATTGTCCTGGAATGTTTCTTTATGATCCGGTGTATTTACATTGTCACACCAACCTGATTCTCCGGTGATTCTTATCTGGTTAATCAGGTTTTTGGCGATGATGTTATTCTGAATCATCAGTGGATAGTGTTCATCTCCAAGTTCGTCCTCGAATAGGGTCCTGTTCAGTTCAAGCCATAGAATCTCGAATATGAGGGCCGCTGGTGAAGTGGCTCCCATCTGATAATCCCAGGAGGCCAGAATCTGGTATGCTTCCAAGTACTTCCCCTCTGTATTGCCGCCAATGGCATCCAGATAAACTGGCACCATATTCCTGGCAAAGTGGGAGGTCTGATCCTTTAACATCCGTTTAAAATCAGCGGTTCCCAGTTTCTCTTTCTCTTCAAGCATCTCTCTGATTCTGTCAATGCGATAGGGCATGCTGAACCACGATCCGATGTAATATGGATAGTTTTCCTCAACAGTCCGGTTATTGGCACTTGAGACATATCCACATTCCGGATTGTAGGAGTAGGGCAACTCTTCAAACGGAACCTGTCCAAGCCAGTCGTAGAGGGATGTATCTCCTGGGTAGACCAGAATTCCTCCTTCACGGCGGATGGGCACCCCGGCAGAAGTCTGCAGACCAATGTTCCCAAAGCGGTCGGCATATACAATATTCTGACTGACTGAATTAAAAGTCTTCACCGCATCTCTGAAATCGCTCCAGTTGGCTGCCCGGTTCAAATGATGAACTGCTCGCAGCTCATTGCTGTATTCATTGCCCTGCCACCGGGCCGAAATAACTTTATCTTTTACTCCTCGGAACTGGCTTACAACCGGACCCCGGTGGGTGAACCTGTTGATTCTGATGGCGGGCTCATCCTCACCTTTCACATGGATCTTCTCCTCCACAATTTTCATATCGGTCCATACTCCGTCCAGCAGGTACTGGTTGCTATCGGCCGGATTGATGGTCTCTAGGTAGAAATCCAGATCATCCACGGTTACATTGGTCATTCCCCACGAAATATTTTCATTGTGTCCGGCAATGATAAAGGGGGCTCCCGGAAGTGCTACACCGGTAACATGGAGTGCTCCTTCCACCACCTGGTGCATCTGGTACCAGATGCCGGGAGCCATCAGGCCTAGGTGCATATCATTGGCCATAATGGGCATTCCTGTTTCACTTTTTTCACCGGAAACGGCCCAGTTGTTAGAGGCTTCAAAAACCTGAAGACCGAGCTCCTCAATAATGCCTATGGCATCTGACATATGCGATTGCATTTCAAGTTTATTATCGGTAGTCATAAATTCAGGAAAGACGGGAATGTTCTGGTACTTCATTTGTGGTAGTAACTCCATAAAAAGAGAGTTTGAAAGCACCTGTTGCAATTTAAAGAGTGCCATATCGGTATTCCAGCCCGACGATAGGTCCCAGGCCATGTAACCAATTAAATTGGCTGTGTGAATGGGTTCCCAGGGTTCTGGCTTGTACCCCAACATGGCAAATTCGAACGGGAGTTTCTTTCGGTTTTGTTCAATGTATTGATTGATTCCGTCTGAGTATGCTTCTAAGGCCGATAATATTTCAGGGTCAGTATTCGAAAGGACAAGTTTTGATTTTCCGGAGAAATCCAGTGCCCTGAAAAGCTGGTCGGCATTTACCAGGCTGGGATCAAGCACTTCCGACAACCGGCCTGTGGTAATCCTTCTCAAAAGATCCATTTGCCAGAGACGGTCCTGCGCCATCACATAACCCACCGCGCGATAGAGGTCATTTTCATTGCTGGCATAGATATGTGGAATGCCCAGGGAATCGCGAAATACGGTTACCGGAAATTCCAGGTTCTCCAGGTCAAAGCCTGCATTGTAGTCTGGTACTGCCCGGGTTTTCAGATGGTTGATGAAAATAATTCCACCTGCCAGGGCTACGGCAATAAAAATAAGAACAATGGTAGTAACTCTTTTAAAAGACCTCATGTTAGGGGATATTTGTTTAGTGAGAGGGATTAAGTTGCGCTCTGAGGCGAATGGGTTGATGATCGCTGTATTGAAAATCCACATCGATGGTCTCCACCTCGTCAATCACTATGTTGGGAGACAACAAGTAGTAGTCAATGACTGTGGTTAGTGATGTGGACCGGTCATATGGTGTTTCAACCCGTCGGTTTGTTGGCAAATCAGAGTCATAGGCCCAGGTCCAGTCCGGACCAGGGTAATCCTTATCCACATAGGTGAGATTGACGGTGTCGAACTGATGGGAGGGAAGCTCCGGCTTGAAACCATAAGGGGTCTGGTTCCAGTCGCCACCCACAATCACATAATTTCCTTTATTGTATTCGGAATGAAGGAATACCCTAAAAAATGACATTTGCTCGGCCCTGAGGGACCCATCGTCATAAGCTGAATTATGTGTATTTACAATGAGTAACTCTTTCCCATTATTCAAATTAAAGCGGTTCACAAGGAAACACCTGTCGAGCATAAACAATTTCATGGGCCAGGAGTAGTTTCCCGGAAAGCTATGACGCTCAACGCTTAACGGACTGTATTTTGCCAGAGTCATCAAACCAGACTCCACTTTGCCCATGGGTTCCCTAAGTGGGATGGGAACGAATGCTACGTTGTAGTTTTTCCCAAAACTGTAATGATAATCTTTAAACAGATCCTCAATGGCCTCATATTCATTGATGTGATAGCTTCTTTTGGAGTTCTTGTCCACTTCCTGGAGCAGGATAAAATCGTAATCCACATAGTTGGAAAGAGTGCTGGAGATTCCTTTCATATTTTGTAGAACGCCTTCTTCACTGGGCCGGATCATCTCTCCCCCATCATAGAAAAAGTCCATGGAGGCATCCAGACCTGCGTAACCTATGTTCCAGACAAGCAGATCAAGGCTCATTGTATCAGCGATCTGGTCCGAGGGATTGTCATTTACGTAAGAAGTTACCTTTGCAGGCCTGTAATCATCTACAGTTGCAAATACCAGAAAAAGCAGAAAAGCTCCCACCAGGACAATTAAAAGATAAAGAAAGGGACGAATAATACTCATTCAGATCGGGTTGACATTTTAAATGTACATAATAATCCTAAATTCTTCAGGTTGGTCATCTGAAAATTATTTATAAATTGACCCCGGCTAAAACTCTACCCTATGAAAAACCGACTGCTTTCCATCTGTCTACTATCGATCATTTCAATTAATTTGTTGGCTCAGGAAACCGAAGAACTTGCACCTCTGAGGGAGGACAAGGTAAAAACGGGATTTAACCTGGGAGGAGTCCCCGTGGTGGCCTATGACTCGGATATCGGTTTTAAATACGGGGCTCTGGTGAACC
>JAOZUK010000911.1 GCA_029938715.1 Bacteroidales bacterium
ACACGGTTGGTCTCCATTTTGCGATCGAGCCGCAGGATGGGGTGGTTTTTCTTTACACTGAAGTGTTCCTGGATCCTTTCATCTGCGGTAATAGCCAGGATCTTTTGTTCCCCTCCCTTTACCTGTACCTGATAATGCTTTCGGAGAATTTCAAACAAAGATTTGTTCTCAAGCGACCTGGAGGTAAAGCGGGGTAGATTCAGGTTAGGGATCATAGTAATATCATAAAATACAGGGATGTCGTTTATCAGTCTTAAACGTTCCATATAGATACACCCTACACTTTTGTCATTTTCACTGATCTCATATCCAAAAGCCTGTTCCCAGCTTCTGATGGAAGGTTTTACAATGATATGAGTGGTCAGATTATCCTGTCCGATGGCCGAGGTAGTTCCTGAAAGGGAGAGAATCCCTATGCCTTTGGGCTGACCCTGTACAATGCTTCCTTTGCCCTGATGTCTGATGATGAAGCCATCATTTACCAGCATATCCAGAGCTTTTCTTACGGTGGGTCTGGTCAGGTGATGTGCAGCACATAGTTCATTCTCAGAGGGTAGCAGATCCTCCCTGACATAGGAGCCATCTTCGATCAGCTTGCGAAGCTTTTCATAGAGTTTGCGGTATTGAGGAGCCTCTTTAATTGCCATGTGCTGTTATACCTGACATGTAAATATTAATAAATAAAGTTGTAAAGATAGGTATTGAATTTGAAATGTCAAAATACACATACATGAAATCAGTGTAAATAATAGATAGACAGCAAGATAGAAATAAATAAGCCCTCTATTAATTTTTTCTTTTCTAAATAGATAAATAGTATTAACTTTGCACTTGTATATACAAGTAAATAATAATAGAGATTAATAGTTAATAGTTAGCATAGAAAAGATAAAGAAATGGCTACACCGGTACTTATGCCCCGCCAGGGACAATCAGTTGAAAGTTGCATTCTCACAGAGTGGTACAAGAATGTGGGTGATCAGGTATCGCAGGGGGACCTGCTTTTTGCCTATGAAACAGATAAAGCCGCCTTTGAAGAGGAGGCCCAG
>JAOZUK010000912.1 GCA_029938715.1 Bacteroidales bacterium
GTCCTTATGAAACAAACCCAGGGGCCAACCGATGATGAAACAGGCTGGAAATTCCAACAGCTGGTCAATCAGGCCATTGATGACTGATTTGGGATCAAAGACTCTGGCCTATTCCCGGATACATCCTCTTCGCATTTTCGGAATATATCTTCTTTAAGACCTTAACCGGAAGATCCAGTCCCATATACTCCTTTACTTTATCATTCTGTGTTAAGATCTGGTCTGTGGTAAAATATACCCAATCGCTCAGGTAAGTATTCTCCACAATATCCTCCATACGAGCCTTAGCGGACCCTGTGGCACCTCCGCTCCTAATTCCAATATCGGTCCCATAAAGCAACCGGTCCTGGTACTTTATAATAAAGGCCCTGACCTTATCCCGGTCCTGCACTTTAAAATGACTAATGCGCGCAGCCATATCCACTGAAAAATTTGGATAATTATCGAACCGCTTTGCCTGCTCATCCACATCATATTCTAGGCTTCCGAGATGACAACCCACAAAACGCAGACCGGGATGCTTTTCCAGTACATGATCGCGGGAGGCCATTAACGCCTCGTGCGAAGGGGCCGCAGGATGTAAATACATGTGATATTCCGGGTGGTTTGCAAAATAGTTGCTATCCCCACGAACAGTCATCTCTTCCAGTGCCAGCCAGCAGTTTAAAGGTTCCCCCACATGATTGATCAGGGTTTTATCTTGAGATTTGATAAAATCCCAGATCGGATCGAAACGGACATCATCCATCATGATATAGCTGCTGTCTTTGTCAAGAAAGGTCATCCCAATATCTTTCCATACTTTCACAGCAATAGCACCCTCATCAAAGCTCTGTTTCAGCCACTCAATGGTTCTCTCCTCCCAGCCGGGTTTGCCAAAACCGTCCATGCTAAAGGTAGTAGCAAATGCAACAGACTCAGGATGTCCTTCATAAAGCTCCCTGGCATAATTAAATTCCTCCTCAATCAGGGGCTGACTTACCGAACGGGTAACCAAGGACATGAGCAAGAAATTGTTCTCCTTAAGAACCTCCACAAATGAAACATC
>JAOZUK010000913.1 GCA_029938715.1 Bacteroidales bacterium
ATATGTATCCGGTATGACTTCAGCCTGTTTATACCTGCGAGCACTTCTTTATTTGCCGGCTGTACCCAAAGCCCTGCCCTGGTGCATTCCGTTATCCTGTCCTTTTCTGCACTATCAGCAAAGCACTGTGTTTCTTTCGGAATATATGGGATGATCTCTCTGGTAATCATTCCGGTGCGGTGCAGTAATTCATCGAGGTACAAATCTTTATCTCTAAAACCACACTGCACAACTACAGAAGGATCGACAAAGCCCCAATCTATTCCTACACCTGCATTCTCTAAGCCCTCTGGCATTTCATCCACGATGGTGATCTCTGGGAATATTACGCCCTTGAGTACTCCGAACTCTCCAAGCGCGTAAACTTTATATAATTCATAATTGGTATGTTTTAGGTTTTCCAATACCTGTTTGTATTGCTCATCGATGTACCTGTTATCCAGATAGGTTGTCTTGACCACAAGGGCATCATTGTGCTGTATATCAAACCAATATTTCTTGACCCAGTTTGTTACAGAGATAGGGTTAAATGCCAGCATTATTTGTTTATAGCTTTCCGTTTCTCCTCTGAGCCTCAAGTCTATCTGGTGGAAGTCCTCCACTGTGATCTCTGTCGCCTCTTCTATAAATACGCTTGTAACCCCTGCGATAGATTTGAGCTTTTCTACATCGTCAACACCCAAGAATATAATCGTGGCTTTTCTGTATGGGTATGTGATCGTCATTTCTGATTTGTTGATTTTAAAGAATTGAATGATCTTCCAATAAGATAGAATATCAATGATGGACTGGAACACTGAGTGCCGGAGTGTCCTTGCTACTTTACGGACTATTAAGAAACGGTGGTTGTTTTCAGTAAGTACCCGATAGATGATCTTTTGCGCAATGAAGTAAGATTTGCCAGAAGCTGCAGAACCATAAAGCACCAAGTACCTGTGCTCATCTCTATAGAACGGTATATAGAGGTCGTTTGTAGCTGATGGAAGTTTGGTTAAGTCAATCTGCAAAAGGATCGATCACCGTGATGGATGCGTCCAGGCTGATATC
>JAOZUK010000113.1 GCA_029938715.1 Bacteroidales bacterium
CTATAGAGCTCATCCTTATTCCACGGTTTCATCAGATATCTGAATATAAGTTCCTTGCTAAACCCTTCAAGAATCGCTTCAGATTCGAGGAAAGCGGTAAGCAGCACACAATCCTTATCCCCATAACTGCTTTTCACCTCTTTAATGAAATCCAGACCATCCATATCCGGCATTTTTAGGTCTGTGATAACTACATGAATGTCTTGATTGTTTGACAAAATCTTAAGTCCCTCCTGCGCCGTGATTGCGGTATAGATCTGAAGCTCATTCTTGAAGGTTAACTGGAGAAGTTCAAGGTTAATTTCCTCATCATCCACATATAGAACCTTGGGCAATTCTGACATCGATCTAAATTTAGGATCCATTGACATGTTTCTCAATGGTGACCACCTGGTAGGACTTATCCACTATCAGATCGGCCTTGTGCTTCAGGGTGGTGACTGACTGATGCTCCTTTTCAAGTATACCCAGCCTGAAGTCACTCAATGCTTCCTTCATCCTGATGATCTGATTGATCTTGGTCTCATGGTAGGTAAGGTCGATATAGACACGTATATCTATGTCAGGAGCCTTTATTGCATAAAGCCCCTCCACAATTAAAAGGTCTATTTTGCTGAAATCTGTAATTAGCTTATCCACCTGCTCAGGAATCAAATCAATGCATGGAATCATGCACTCCTGCTCCTCCTTAAAATCCCTGATGGTCTTTCGGATCTTGATCCAGTCATACTCCTCAAGGCCAATATTATCAAATCCTTTATTACGTCGCCACTCCTCCCTCAAAAGAGGTTGAATCTTATAATAATTATCGGTATGAATGACCTTCACCCGGATGTTATTTTCCTTTAATAGTTTCCCCAGCGCATGGGATAACTCCGACTTGCCTGATCCGGATTCACCGGATATACCTACGATGCATCGGTATCGTTCATCCTTATTTTTACATCCCGATTTTATATGATCGAATATAGCCTGTGCAGCCTCCTTATGCATGTCGTTGATCAGAAGAATATCCCCTAACATGGTTGCATCTTTTAGTTAAACGATTCTGCTACAGTCACTTCCTGTGGCAGTTCAATTTCTTTCCCCCAAAGATGAACTTTTATTTTATCCTTTCCTGCATTTTTTCCTGAAATTTTAATCTTCCTTCCTGAGATAGAGACCTGAAAATGAGTACCCCTGAAGTTAAATTTGAAATCCAGACCCTTCCAGTGGGATGGTAACATTGGTGATATTTCAGGTATTTCGCCATTAAGGTTCAGCCCTGCAAAGGTAGAGATCACATCGTAGACAGTTCCTGCCATTACTCCGCAATGAATCCCTTCACCGGTGGTTCCGCCCTGAATATCCACCAGATCACTTCTTAACGCCTCCATGTATAGCTCCCATCCCTTATCCAGCATTCCTAATTCCCACGCCAGGCGTGCATGCACCAAACGGCTCAGGGTGGATCCATGCGAAGTCCGCTGAATATAGTAGTTGAAATTCTTCAGTGTATAATCACCAGGGACGTGAATGCCCATTTTCTCTAATATTTTAGTTACTTCTGAGGTCCCCAGGTTGTAAAAGCTCATCAGGAAGTCGGCCTGCTTGGACAATTTATAGTCATCGGGTGATTTTCCTTCGGCCTTAAGAATGCGGTCGAGACGGTGGATATCCTCATATTTCTCTCTGTAATGATTCCAATCCAGCTCACCCAGTCCAAAATAGCCCTTAAACTGCTCTACAATGCCCTCTTCTGATACATGAATAGAGAGTCCTTGGATGATCTGCTCCCACTCTTTTAATTCTTTCGCTGTCAATGAAAGTACATTCAAAATTCTCGTTTTTTCACTGCTCTTCAACTGGTCCATGATACTAAATGCCTTCTCCATGATCCAGCCTACCATAATGTTGCTATAGGCATTGTCAGTGAGGCCTCCCACTCCCGATCCTGGCAACGATTCATGAAATTCATCAGGTCCCATCACCTTATCTATGTGGTACTTCCCATCATCGGCATCATATGCCGCCTTACTGGCCCAGAATTTACAAATATCCAAAAGCATCTCTGCTCCAAACTGCTCCATAAACTCCAGATCGCCTGTAGCATGATAATAGTTCCAGGTATTGTATGCAATGGCCAGTGAAATATGCCTCTGAAGAGAGCTGTAATCGTCACCCCATTCACCCGACAATGGATTCAGATGAATCACCTGGGTCTCCTCCCGACCATCGCTTCCGCTTTGCCATGGGAACATGGCCCCTTCATACCCATACTCCCTGGCATAAGCACGGGCAGCATCCAACCGCCGGTACCTGTACATCAGGACTGATTTAACCACCTGCGGAAAATGTAGGTTGTAGAGTGGCAAAATATATAGCTCATCCCAGAAGATATGCCCCCTGTATGCCTCCCCGTGTAGCCCCCTGGGAGGAATTCCTGAATCGAGACCGGCATGATGGGGTGATGCTGATACCATCATATGAAACAGGTGCAACCTCACAAGTTTTTGGGCTTCCCTGTCTCCTGAGATAACCACATCCACCTGTTCCCAGATCTCTTTCCACCTTCCGGCAGAGAGATTTAATTCATTTTGATAAGATGATAGGCTCGACAAGGTGGCCCGTGCCTCACTCAATGGGTCCTCTACTCCGCCATCCCTCGAAGTGTAGAGACTCACCATCTTCTCCAGGACCACCTCCTGATCCTTTTGTGCCTCCAGAACGAACGTCTGACCGATCCACCCATCGCCCTTCGATATACTCGAGTCCACTTCCGAACTCCCAACCATACGGTTTCCTGCGCATGCTGCAATGTGAATATCAGATTGGGAAGTCTTTACTACGAGCTCGATGACATGTCCGTTTGACTCCTCCAAAACCGGCATAAGTTGCTGCTGATTCAGGGTATTGTATCGCTCCACTCCGGCATTCTTATGGTCGCCCCGCAGCTCGGACCGGATTTCAATCCTTCCCTTATAATTAAGCGGTGTAAGGGCATATCGGAGTCCGGCCCGGTGAGGATCAGCCATTCCGGAAAAACGTCGGGAAATGACTCGCGTTTGCCTTCCCTGATCATCCTCTACAATCATCTCCCGTTCAAGTTCACCCATCTGAAGGTTAAGTGTTCGGCGTATCTCAATCACTTTGTAGTTGGGTTCAGGAGAGAACTCGAACCAGGGTCCCTCCTCAATTCTGAAGGTAACCGGAAGCCAGTTGGATATATTGACGAAATCCTCATTCTCAACGTCTCTGTCTCCAACCCTGGAAGTGAGCCTGTTAAATAGTCCGGAAATATAGGTGCCGGGATAGTTCACTTTGTTCGCCCTGCACTCTTCCATGGATCCACGGGTACCAAAATATCCGTTCCCCACTGCAAGTAAGGCTTCCCTTGATCTCTCCATTCCCTGGTCATAATCAAAGAAGCTAAGTTTCCATCCGTCCTCTTCCATTCCCTTCTCAAACCACTCATTGATCCCATCCAGCCCAATTTCACCCATATCCTCTACCACAATATCGGCACCCCCAATAAGTAATTCCCTGGTATTATTTTCCCGTGCCAGTCCCAGTGTAAGTCCAAAATTTCCCTTGTGGCCGGCCTGCACTCCAGACACAGCATCCTCTACCACTACTGAACGGTGATACTCCACGCCCAGGTTATCGCAGGCTGTGGTAAATATATCCGGCTCTGGCTTGCCATTCAAACCTATTTCGGCTGAGACCACCCCATCGACCCGGGTTTCAAAAAGATCCAGAAGTCCCGCTTTTTCAAGCACGGGTTTACAATTCTTGCTGGAGGAGGCCACCCCAATTCTTACTCCAGCCTCCTTCAATCCATAGAGAATCTCTACTGTGGTCTCATATACCTCCACCCCATCGTCATCCAACACCTGGTTGAACATGATGTTTTTTCGGTTGCCCACTCCGCAAACAGTCTCTTCTCCGGGATCGTCAGATGGATCCCCTAATGGGATATCAATTCCCCTGGATTCCAGGAATGAAGCTACCCCTTTGTACCTGGGTTTCCCATCCACATAGGGCAGATAATCTCCTGCATGAGTAAACTCCCGAAAAGGCTCTCCAAATCTCTTCTCGCGAGTTCTCATGTAATCATCAAAAGTATTTTTCCATGCCGAAGCATGAACAAGTGCAGTTTTTGTGATCACTCCGTCAAGGTCAAAAATCACTGCATCGAATTTGGGTTGAAAAGCCATATTGTTGATATTAAATTTGGTATTAGCGATCAAGGTATCTAAATTTAAAGAAGCATTCAAATCATGTTATTAAAATCCCATTCCCGATGAAACGACTCATTCTTGCCTCAAACATACTTCCCGTACATATTGTATGGCAGGATGACCAATATTTGATAGAAAAATCTGATGAGCAAACCATCGCAGGATTGCAGGATTTCTATAGTTCCTTTCATCCAAAGTGGGTAGGACTTACAGGATTTGAGAATCACGATTTCACCGAGGAGGAGACAAAAAAACTAAGTGCTAAACTCGATTCTTATAATTGCATTCCGGTTTTTCCCAAGTCCAGGGATAGGAATCTCTATCATCATGGATTTGCCCGAAATACCCTGTGGCCTCTGTTTCACTATTTCACAGAGAATGTGACCTATAGTGAAGAATCATGGGATGCCTATGTAAAAATCAACCAGCTGTTTGCCGAAAAAATTCTTGAGGAGATCGAAGACGGAGATATTCTCTGGATTCATGACTACCACCTTCTTCTGCTGCCCCGGATGATCAGAGAGCAAAAGCCCGGAATTTCCATCGGACTCTTCAGTCATGTACCCTTTCCATCGTTCGAGCTCTTCCGGCTTCTCCCCTGGCGTCTGGAGATCATAGGGGGAATGCTGGGTGCAGACCTCATTGGGTTTCAGACCTACGATCATGTAAGGCACTTTATGAGTTCGGTGAGAAGACTTCTGGGGGTGGACTCTTTCTTAAACAGAATATCGTTGGGTGAGCGTACCCTTAAGGTGGATGTCTTCCCCAAAGGCATTAATTACGATAGGTTCAGGAATAAATCCCTCGAGATACACGGAGATCATCCACGGTGGTCGCCTATCCAGGAGGAGATGCGAATGTTTAAGGAATCGGGGCAGCTGGAAAAACTGATCATCTCCATCGATAAACTGGATTATACCAAGGGGATCCCGCAACGCATCAGGGCATTTGAAAGGTTCTTGCAGACCTATCCTGAGTACATTGGCCGGGTAAGTATGATTGTCCAGGCCATCCCATCGGGAGAGACCAGTGAATCGTTCTATAACCTGAAAGCAAAAGTGGATGAGTTGGTGGGTCGAATCAACGGCAACTATGGGACCATCACCTGGACCCCTGTAAGGTATCTGAACCAGACCTTTACCATGGACGAGCGGATAGACCTTTACTCCCTGTCGGATATAGCCCTGATCCTGCCCCTCAGGGATGGCATGAACCTGGTGGCCAAAGAATTTGTCGCCTCCAGGCATGATGGCTCTGGTGTTTTAATTCTCAGTGAACTGGCTGGTGCCTCAAAAGAACTGCATGAGGCACTTCTGGTTAATCCCAATGACCTTAATTCCATTGCGGAGGCCATCTGTGAGGCCATTGAGATGCCCTACGATGAGCAGGTACGAAGGAATACCGTCATGATGAAGAGGCTTCAACGCTATACGGTAGACAGATGGGCCAGCGAGTTTATCAAAAGCCTGGAAGGGGTAAAAGAGATCCAGGAGGTGAACCTCACCCGGAAAATTAACGTCACCCGGATGAGGGAGATAGTAGCTGCATATGCCAACTCACAAAAACGAATTCTATTTCTGGATTACGATGGTACACTCTCCTGGTTTAAGAAAGATCCGGAAGATGCAAAACCGGATGAACAGCTGTATCACATTTTAGAAGAACTGACACTTGATAAAAACAATACTGTGGTCATTATAAGTGGGAGGGACAAAGAGACCCTTGGAAGGTGGTTTAACCAGGGTTGGGACATCCATTTCATTGCAGAGCATGGAGTCTGGTTGAGGGAACCCAAAGGCGATTGGCATATGATGGAACTGATCGATAATGAATGGAAAGAATCGATCCAACCCTTACTGGAGTATTACGTGGACCAGACACCCAGGACATTCATTGAGAATAAAAACTTCTCACTGGTCTGGCATTACCGAAAGGCTGATCCGGACCTGGGATTGCAACGTGCATGGGAACTTAAGGACGAATTGAGAACGCTTACCTCTAATCTGAACCTGGAAATTATGGATGGAGATAAAGTTCTTGAGATCAAATACTCAGGGATAAACAAAGGGAGGGCGGCTCTTCAGAAGATGGGGGAGACAAACTATGATTTTATTTTTGCAGTGGGTGACGACTGGACCGACGAATATACATTCGACGCTTTGCCTGAAAAGGCATATACCATCAAGGTGGGGACCAAAACCACAAAAGCCGACTACTATATTGAGAGTGTGGACCTGGTCAGGGAGATCCTCTGCCGGTTTAGAAAGGAAAATTGTTGATAGATCCAATCAGCAGGTGATGTTTCAGTTTCTTGATTATCTTAGCGGCTTAATCGCCTGACGGTCCTGTCAGATCCCTTTTTTTTAACGGCTATGAAAGCTACAATTCCGGTAGTCCTATATATTATTTGTGCCTGTTTAATGCCCTTGTCAGGTCAGGATACTGCAGTTAACCGTAGTAATTTCAGGCTTCAGGCCCTGAAAACAGATCAGAGGATAGAGGTGGATGGAATCCTGGATGAAGCCATCTGGAGCAGGGCCGAAAGAACCACCCCTTTCCATCGGATTACACCCATCGACACGGGTTATGCCAAATCACAAACGGAAGTAATGATTGCCTACGATGAAAACAATATATATATGGGCATCATCCTTCACGATACAGTGCCCGGTAAACGCCCCATGGAATCGTACCGCAGGGACTGGAATTTCGGAAAGAATGATAACTTTTTTGCTGCCATTGACACCTATAACGATCAGACCAACGGGTTTGCATTTGGAGTCTCAGCTGCGGGGGGGCAGTGGGATGGCATCCAGTCCAACGGGGGAACTGTTTCCCTGGAATGGGATGGAAAATGGCACTCAGCAGTACAACACTACGGGGATCGCTGGGTGGCCGAATTCAGCATCCCTTTCAGGACCATCCGGTACCGTGAAGGCGATACGGAATGGGGCATAAATTTCAGCAGACTTGACCTGAAAACCAATGAAAAATCGGGATGGGCTCCGGTTCCCCGGCAATTTCAGTCAGCCAACCTGGCCTACACAGGTACACTGGCCTGGGAAGACCCTCCCCCTGCACCCGGGGTCAGGTTCTCATTGATCCCTTACGTATCGGGTAAAGCAACCCACAACAAAGAAGCCGGTGAAAATATCTCATACAAAGCCAATGCAGGTTTGGATGCCAAGGTGATCCTTTCCACATCCATGAATCTGGATGTGACCATTAATCCGGACTACTCACAGGTGGAGGTGGATCGCCAGCAGACCAACCTGGACCGGTTTGAACTCTATTTCCCCGAAAAGAGAAAGTTTTTCCTGGAGAATAGCGACCTGTTTGCCAACCTGGGTGCCAACAATTTGCGCCCTTTCTTCTCTCGAAGAATTGGATTGAACTCACCTGTAATTGCAGGAGCCAGACTCAGCGGAAACGCAGGTGAGAACTGGCGATTGGGAATAATGAATATGCAAACCGCTGTAAAAGATCAGTATTCAGCCGATAACTTCAGTGTGGCTGTCCTGCAGCGAAAGGTGCTCAGCCGCTCCAATGTAGCTGCATTCCTTACCAATAAACAGGTGCTTGCCACTCCTGAAGACACTGCCTATAATGGGTATGATTTCAACCGGGTAGCTGGCGGAGAGTTCAATTATGCCAGTACAGACAACAGGTGGACAGGCAAAGCCTTTTATCACTACTCCTTCAATCCCGGTCCGGTTGGCGACCGCTTTACTTCGGCCGCATCTATTCTTTATGAAACCCAGCAGTTTTCAGCTGGATGGAGCCAGGCCTATGTGGGCAAAAATTACCTGGCCGAAATGGGATTTGTGAGGAGGCAGGGATATCATCAGACCAACCCCACAGTTGGATACCGGTTCTACCCCGTATCAGAACGAATTACCAGCCATGGTCCCTCGGTTACAGCCGATCTCTTTTTCGAACCCTCTTTTTCACTGACTGACAGGGAGCTGGAATTGAGCTATTCACTGACCTGGCAGGACCGAAGCACAATCTCTCTCGATTTTGAAGAGGGGTACCTGAAACTCCTGGAACCTTTCGATCCTACCAATACTGGAGGCGCAGAGTATCCTGCCGGAAGTGAGTTTAACTGGACCGAGGTGGCTTTAACCTATACCTCCACCATGCGCAGGCTCTTTACATTTATGGTATCAGGCCGCTATGGAGGGTACTTTGATGGAACCCGCACCAGCTTTAGCGCAGATATTAATTACCGGGTACAGCCTTATGGCAGTATCTCTTTAATGACCACCTATCATAAAATCCTTCAGCCCGAGCCCTATACCAGTACAGACCTGATTTTGGTCGGTCCCAAGCTTGACATCACATTCACAGAGAGCCTCTTTTTCACCACCTTTGTTCAGTACAACAACCAGATCGACAACGTAAACATAAACATGCGGCTCCAGTGGCGATTTGCCCCAGTATCAGATCTCTTTATCGTCTATACCGAGAACTCATACCCAGTAGGCTTTACTACCAAGAACCGGGGTCTTGTATTGAAACTATCTTACTGGTTTAACTAGGCCATACATGAGTGGGCAGATCAGAAGATTATAATGGGTTTTACCACCGATTGGGCCGGACTTGAGTAGTTTGGATACTGGTCAGTAGAATATTTTAAATAGTATACCCCTGCGGCCAGGTTTGTTAGATCTAAATACTTCTTTTCAAAATCACCCAGGAACACTTCATCTTGCTGGTGGACAATGCGTCCGGTATTATCTTGGACAGTTAAGCTCCAAATCACTCCTTTAGACGAATTGTTCATGATAAAGAAGTATCCATTGCTCGGATTTGGGGCAATCATCAAATGATTCTCAATATATTCTTTTGAATGGCAATCATACGCGAACTCGTCCAAATCAAAAAAAAGGATTGCTTCCTGCACCAGATCACAGTGTCTGTTAAGCAGGAAAGAAAGCATATTATCTACAATATCCTCCTCCCATTCTTTCACGCTGGAAGGGTAATGCCATCTGGAGATATGCATTGGAATTTCGTCCCTGTAGAGATCCACCAAAACATTCATTTTTTGATAAATCCTTGAAGGAGCAAAATCAACATTCAGAATCTCTACCATTCGGGCAATGAAGATTGATTTAAACGCCTCATTCTTTAATAAATGCCTCAAAAGAAAGGAGGAAACAGGTTCTTCATACCAGGGGTGTTCCCTTTCATCAAGTATGGCCTTTTCAAACATACTTGGGACGCTATAATAGGCAATGTCAAGGTCAAAGAAGATCCATCTCCATCTGCCCTCCTCACTTTGGGAACGCCACAATTTCTGATTGTTACCTGGCCAGTCCCAATTAGAGAAAAACATTTCAGCAATAACATAATCAACCAAACTTAAAACATCTACGCTCGATTTTACAAATTCGTAATTGGCTTCAACCGATAGATCGTGGGTATTTATGAACCCGGCCAGATCGATAAAGCTAAGGTTGGTACCTGCATCAACATGGGTGTGGTTTGCATTGATGATATCTACAGAATCGGAATCGACTCCATACGTGTATTCCAGGTAGTGTTCATCAATTCTATCCCTAAGGGTTTGAATACCCCAATACTCTCCATTTATATAGACCACCACAGGCTGATAATCCTGGATCTCAAAATTAAGGTCACGTGACAATTCGTGAGCCAGCACATCCCTGATGGTGGCATTATCTACTGTGGATCCTCCCATGGTTGTCCTTAGTAGAAATCGTTTATAAGAATTGACAGACTTCTGCGGTAAAAGGGGATAATCAAATGAATCTTTGCCATACTTTTCCCTTGCATATACCCTTAACGATTTCTGAGCTGATTGCCTGGTAATCCCGCCATGAACTCTGATGCCGGCCTCCTGGGAAAAGCCCAATGTTCCATCAGGTTCAAAGTATTCGATATGTATGAGCCGTTCCCAGTTATCGCCTCTCATGAAGAAGTTACCGGTACTACCCACTTTATCATGATCTTCACTGATCCCGGGTACAAAGATTCCCTCCTCATAACCAAACAGGTCATCACCCTCAGCTGAAATTGAGATCACAGGCATGCAGAAGTTTTCGTGCACATTCGAATCTACAATATAGGTCCGGGTACATACCTTACTTGTTCTTTCGCCCCGATCGAATGAGGCACATCTAACTACGTGTATCTTATCAACTGTCTTGCCTGGAGTTTCCCAGGCTTTATAAGCCTGGTTCTCCTGGGCAGTGGAAGTTGGTATTTCAGAAAAAAAGTTGGGCTCTGATTCCAAATAATCCATGTAGATCGCCTCTGAAACTGATGCAGATCTTTCGAAAGGAATGGACCCATCCAGCGTGTAACGAACTGTATCTCCATTTATTGAGTATACATCCAGATGAAACGGGTCTTTATAAAATCCTTGCTTATGCGAAAATACCAGCTGATTGTTCACCTTATTTGGGCCCCCTGGGGTAGGAAGGGAACTCACCAACCAAAGTCTGTCTCCATCGGGTATCCTGGCCATGGCCTGATCCTTAGCCAGGATCACTGGATCGACAATATCAATCACGGCGCCTCCAGGTTCTGTTAAAACAAGGGATTCTCCTTCCGAGGAGATTTTAAAACTGGTATGAAGCTCCAGGGTATCCTTCCGGTCTTTACCCGATGCAAAAAGTAATATGTATTCTTTGGGGGGAATAGTTACCTCCGGGAAGTTCCATTTCCGGGACTCAGTCAGATTGTCTGAGAGGCTATATTTAAACAGATTAATGTTCTGTTCACCTGGGTTGTAAATTTCAATCCAATCCGAAAAATCCCCATCCTGGTCCCGCAAGAAGGTATCGTTTTGTGACATGAACTCGTTGATGACAAGATCTTGCCCGTCAACTCTAAAAGTTGAGATCAAACAAAATGCCAGAGAGAAAAGCCTTATGCGAAAAAGATTGCTCACTGAGCACAAAAGTAGAATTTACATTTCAAAAATCCGCCACCGCCACCAGGTAATGTTGTGTTCTGAAATAGAGCATGCCTTCTGAAATGGCAGGAGTTGCCATAATGAGATCCTCCAGCGGGTTTTTTGAGAGAACCTCAAATTCAGCACCGGCCTTCACCACAAACACATCGCCCTGCTCAGTGGCATAGTAAAGCTTTCCATTAGATGCCACTCCAGAGGCTGTGATCCCACGGGCTTCAGGCAATCGCTCCCTGTAAATCAGCTCTCCCGTTCTTGCATCAACACAGGTAAGGTTCCCATTCATTCTCAGGTTATAGAGGTAATCACCATAGATCAGGATGGTGGGCATATAGGCAGCCCCTCTTTTGATGCTCCATACAATGTACTCATTCGAAGTACCCTCCTTATCCAATGTAATGTCGCCTTTGGCTTCTGGCTTAATGGCGAAGATGGGTGAATAACGTCCATGGGACCCATGAATATAGATCAGTCCATGCCCAAAGACAGGAACCGGTACCGGAGCATCTCCCCCATTACTTAACCTCCATATCTCCTCTCCCGTATCGAAATTGTATCCTCCTATGTGCTGAAAGCCGTTGACCACCACCTGACGGTACCCGTTCTGGTTATAAAAGTTGGGGGTAGACCAGGTAGAGATTTCATCCCTCGGCGTACGCCAGATATCCTTCCCGGTTTCCAGGTCGAGCGATGCTATAAAAGCATCCCCCAGGAAATCACACTGCACGATCACCCTGTTCTCATGAATGATAGGTGAACTGGCAAAACCCCACTCCACATCCGGATCGGTGTAGGGACCGGCATTCATCCTGCCAAAATCTCTCTTCCAGATCAGCACTCCTTCAAAGTCATAGCAATAGAGCCCCTCCGATCCAAAGAAGGCAACAATATACCGTCCATCAGTGGCAGGAGTGGGATTTGCATGGGATGATTTGGTATGCCTTTCAGTCTTCGGTATACCCTTACAGACCAGCCTTTCCCAGAGCAACTCTCCGGTAATTTTGTCAAAACAAAACAACTTAAACTCATGTTCAGACCGATCCCCTACTTCATCAATATTTCCATAGAGTCCCACTTTCAGTGAATCGTTACCACTGCCGCTGATGGCAGTGGTAACAAATAATTTGTCCTCCCAGATGACAGGACAGGAGTGTCCAAGTCCGGGAATCTTCACTTTCCACCTGATATTCTCCCCGGTATTGATATCCCAGGTAACGGGCAGGTCCTGAGATTCAACAATGCCACTGGCAAACGGACCACGAAACTGAGGCCACTGGGTCATATAGCCGGACTGTCCGATGGCATGCATGTAAAACCCGAGTGTTATAGTGATGATCAGGCAGAATTTGTTGAAGATCATGGTGAAGGTTTTGAAACAAATATAGTGATAACCCTGGAAGGATTTATCCGTATAGTATGTATCCAGCCATGGAAACAACGTTGATAAAAAGTTTTGAGAATAAGCCATTTGTTTTGTTCAGCAACCCGTTTTGCTCCATGCAACTTACAGCTGTAGTGGCTATTAGGTAATGTATACGTACTAAATCAAGTTAATTATGAATCGTTCCAGACTCACCTTGTCATTCATTTTTCTATTTTCGATGGCCACTGTTTTCTCGCAGAACTATCCGGTCTTTATAGTTATTGACGAGATCGCTGAGGATTTGGACCAGCTCAAATCCGAATTTGGCAATCAACCCAATGCATTTTTTATCAATGGATTCACCCCCAATGCCATAGAGCAATTTGCCTCAGCCACTGAAAAATTACAAATAGAAGAGCTACATATTTATGCTGCCACAAAACCGGGAGCCATCGTTTTTAACAGCATCGCCATAACCTCCGCCTCACTAACCGAATTAACTCCTGTCCTGAAGGAGTGGAGCTCAGTCGTATCCTACAAAGTGGTTATCCACAGCGATGTGGTGTTTAGCGGAGATGAAGGAATTCTATTAAAACAACAACTTGAGGAGATTACCGGTCTGCTCTTT
>JAOZUK010000914.1 GCA_029938715.1 Bacteroidales bacterium
CAAAACATTGAACATATCCCAAAACTGACGGCCAACAGTTGGCAGGCAAGGACACTTTATGCCATTGCGGCTTGCCGTACCCATTTATTGGGAGGGCATATAGACAAATGTGATAATAGCAGCTGTAATCATGTACGTATCAGCTACAACAGTTGCCGTAATCGACATTGCCCAAAATGCCAGGGCAACAAAAGGGAAGAATGGATCAGCAAAAGGGAAAGCGAACTCCTTAATGTGCCGTATTACCATATCGTGTTTACACTACCTGCTGAGTTGAATAAAGTATGTTTGTATGAACCGGCTGTCATTTACTCGCTTTTGTTCAAAACAGCATGGTCGGTTATTAAAGGGTTTGCTTCCAATCCGAAGTTTTTGGGTGCTGAAACAGGTATGATAGCCATATTGCACACCTGGGGCCAGAACCTTTCGTTGCACCCACATTTGCATTGCATCGTTCCGGGTGGCGGTATTACCCCATCCGGGAAATGGAAACCAGCAAAAGGAAAAGGGAAGTTCCTTTTTCCTGTTAAAGCGATGTCAAAAGCTTTCCGTGCCCGGTATGTGGAAGCCTTGCGCAAAGAACTGGACTTGCCTGCTGAACTTTACAAAGATCTTTTTGCCAAAGACTGGGTGGTGTATTGCAAGCGACCTTTCTTCGGACCGCAGCAAGTAGTGGAATACCTGGGCAGGTATACACACAAGGTGGCCATTGGCAATCATCGGATTAAAAATACAAGTGATGGCAAGGTGGTGTTTTCAGCCAAAGATTACCGAAAGGGTGGCAAAAAGCACCTGCTTACCTTGTCGCAACAAGAGTTCATCCGCTGGTTTGCTTTGCATATCCTGCCAAAGGCTTTTGTCCGTATCAGGCATTACGGGATATTGAGCAGTGTGCGTAAAAAGTCGGTGATACCCCTTTTGCAACTTGCTTTGGGAAAACCCAAACTACCCCACAAACCAAAATTCGTACACAGACAATGCCCCCGCTGTAGGAAAGGGCAAATGGTTACTTTGTTCACTTTTGATGCAAGGGCTCCGCCAAGGGA
>JAOZUK010000343.1 GCA_029938715.1 Bacteroidales bacterium
AGCCTTTGTGGATAAACCCTCAACCCTAATCAATAATGGGCCAGGCGATCCGGTTGTAGTGAAAATCAAACATCTTATCAATCTGGTAGGAGGTATTCCTGGGTGTGGATAGCTCAGGATAGGCCTCCTGTTTGAAGAATCCCACGTCAAGGGTCTCCATCCCAGTAGAGATCTCGTAGTTATCTGCTATGCACTCCACAAAGATTTTATAGGAATAGAAGAGATCCTCGGGGTGGTTATGGCATTTTTTATCAAATATAGCTAGCACGCGACTGGCTTTTACTTTGATACCTGCCTCCTCAAATGCTTCCTTTTCGGCTGTCTCTGTAGGAGTATAACCCACATCGCACCATCCGCCGGGCAGCGACCAGCGGGAATCGAGCCGCTCCTGTACCATCAGGATCTCATGTTGATCATTAAAGATGATACAGCGAACATCCACCTTGGGGGTCCGGTAACCATTCTTCTCAAGGGTGGTTACCTGAATGGTCTTCAACGGAGTATTGGTTAACAGGGAAAGCATTTTGATGGAGATTTCATCCAGATCTGTATAACGATCCTTATCAAAGTCATTCTCTGTGAAATGAAGTCCGTTCTCGGCAATGGCCTGCACCCTTTTTGCAAGTCTTAAAAGTTCACTCTGGTCGTTCATATGAAGCTTTTGAAAAACCTAAAATTAGTATAATTCTGGTTATCTTCGCTGGATGGAAAGTGGAAAGAGAAATCAGGATTTAAAAGGCAGAAAGAGGCTTCCATCCTGGATGCGGATGCAGATGCCCGGGGGAGATCACTACATCTATGTGAAGCAGCAGGTGGACAAGTATAAGCTACATACCATATGCTCCAGCGGAAATTGTCCCAATATAGGGGAGTGCTGGGGCGCGGGAACTGCCACCTTTATGATCCTTGGAGAGATATGTACCCGTTCCTGCAAATTCTGTGCGGTAAAGACGGGGAAACCCCTTGCTATGGATATGCAGGAACCTGTCAGGCTTGCCAAATCAATCAAAGCAATGGGGATAAGGCATGCAGTGATCACCTCGGTGGACCGGGATGATCTACCCGACAAAGGAGCCGGATTCTGGGCAGAGACCATCAAACATCTTAAAAAAGAAGTGCCGGGTCTTACCATGGAGACACTTATTCCCGATTTTGATGCCATCCCAGAATTGGTTCAGTTGGTGATTGATGCCAGCCCTGAAGTAATTTCGCACAACCTGGAGACGGTGGAGAGGCTTACACCAGCGGTCCGTTCCAGGGCAAAGTACAGGCGAAGTCTCGAAGTTATAGGTATGATCGCCAATTCGGATCTGACTTCTAAATCGGGGCTAATGCTGGGCTTGGGAGAGAGAGAGAAGGAGGTGTTGGACACTATGGATGACCTGCTTGAAGTGGGCTGTGAAGTACTCACGCTGGGACAGTACCTGCAACCCACCATGGATCATATGGAGGTGGCAGAATATATTCATCCCGACCAGTTTGAATTTTACAGGGAGCAAGCCCTTCAAAAGGGATTTGACAAAGTAGAATCAAGCCCCCTGGTTCGTTCCTCATACCATGCAGAGAAACATATAAAGTAACACTAAAGATGAGCTTGGTAAACAAAAGGGATACAATTATATATAAGGATCTGGGTGTTGTCGAATATAAATCGGCATGGAACTACCAGGAGGAACGATTTAACAGGCTGGTGGCATATAAACGAGAACCCGAAGTGAGGGGGCTGCCCCAACAGTATCTGCTGTTTTGTGAGCATCCCCATGTCTATACCCTGGGTAAGAGTGGTGATGAAGCCAACCTTTTAATCAGGGCGGAGTTTCTGAAGAAGATCAATGCCACCTATTTTAAAACCAACAGAGGGGGCGATATAACCTACCACGGACCGGGTCAGATTGTAGGATATCCCATTGTGGACCTTGAGTCTTTAGGGATCGGCTTGAAGCAGTACGTATCCCTGCTAGAAGATGCGATCATAGAATTACTTAAAAGCTATGGAATAACCGCTACCCGGATGGATGGAGCTACCGGGGTCTGGTTAGATGTGGACCACCCCGTTAAAGCCAGGAAGATATGTGCCATAGGAGTGCGATCGAGCCGCTATATCACCATGCATGGATTTGCTCTGAATGTGAATACCAACCTGGATTATTTTACCTACATCAATCCCTGCGGATTTGAAACCAAAGGGGTGACCTCCATGGGAAAAGAGCTGGGTAAATCCCTGGATTTTGAGCAAATAAAAATAGAGCTCAAAGATATATTAATGAATAAGTTAGCGCTATGAGGAACGTAAATTACAACAGGTGGTTTCTTCTCTTTTGTATATCACTTTTGGTGGGTTGCTCACAGGTTCAGGAAAGGAGTATAGCAGGCAACAATCCCGAACCTCTGGTGGTTTTCCTGGTAAGGCATGGGGAGAAGGTAGATCAGAGCAGGAATCCTGAGCTTTCATCAGCAGGGTATATTCGCGCTGCCACACTGGCTCATACCCTTCAGAATAGCCAGATTCAGTATGTCCACAGCACTGATTTTATCAGAACAATGAAGACGGCCGAACCAGCTGCAGCCATCAATGGTCTTGAGGTGGAGGTTTATAAGCCATCCGATCTTAAGAGCTTTGCTGCTGAACTCCGGCAAAAAGGGGGGCGACATCTGGTGGTGGGACACAGCAATACAACCCCGCGGATGGTAGAATTGCTGGGGGGAGAGTCAGGAACAGAAATTAATGAGCCTGATGAGTATGATCGTCTCTATGTGGTTACAATCGATGGCAGTGGGGAAGTGAATACGGTCCTGCTCCGGTATGGATTACCTTTTATTCCCGATTATCAATAAACAGCTCGATTAAGATCCATTTTCAAGTTTTCCAAGGCAGATACCAGCCGCTTACTTTGTAACTACTCAGGTCTCAAAGGATGAGTAAGCTGGAGAAGATCCATCCTCTTGTCGCCAACGTTGGAGATCACAATTTGTGATCTCCAAATTACAACTAACTGATATTGTATATTTTGTCACATCAATATATGAGCCCAAGATGGTTAAGAAAGAAGAAATAACACTTTTTTAATGGTAAAACCCAAACAGATGAGCGAGCCAGATAAGCACATAGCAATCCCTGATGAAGTGGTAATGAGTAAGATTTATTTAGTCAGAGGTCAAAAGGTCATGCTTGACAGGGATTTAGCGGAACTATATGGAGTAGAAACCAGGGTGCTCAAGCAGTCCGTAAAACGTAATATTACACGCTTTCCCGTCGATTTTATGTTCGAGATGTCGCGTCAGGAACTGGAACAATGGAGAGATGAATTTGCAACGACTACAGGAGAAAGAAAAGGAATACGATATGCACCATTTTGTTTTTCCGAGCAAGGCGTCACAATGTTATCCTGCGTGTTAAACAGCGAAAAGGCAATACAGCTGAATATCCAGATCGTACGAATCTTCACTAAGATCCGGGAGATGTTAACGGATACTCTAAGTGTGAAGCTTGAAATAGAAGAGATCAAGAAAAAGCTTGAAAATCAGGATAAAAATATTGATTTGGTCTTTACTTATCTTGACGAACTCATTGAAAAGCATGAGAATCCTAAAGCAAGATCAAGAGTAGGGTTCAAGAGACAATCCGAAGATGACTAAATCCCACTTCCCCCGCCCTTTTTCAATTAAAAGAAATTAGCCGAAACGAACATCGACAAACAGGCAGATTA
>JAOZUK010000114.1:0-2114 GCA_029938715.1 Bacteroidales bacterium
TTGGAGGAGCCCCTGCAAACCAACCGCGTCTATTCAGTTTCATGACTTTCAGGATTCCCCTGAATAATAAAACTGTACAGGTATTGACTGGCATGGATGGACTTTTGTATATTAGTCAGTTACATCAATACCCTAAACTCAATGAAAAATATTGTTTGGATTGTCGTGGCGGCGCTCTTTCTGGCTGCCTGTAACCTTAGTGACTCAATTGAATTCTCCGGCGATTTGAAAGTAGGAGAAGTTGTGGAAGGCGAGCTGGAGCTGGAGAGTCCAGATACATTCTATGTCGATTTTGGTGCCAATACCTTTATCTATGGGGTATGCAATCAGGTGACAGTCGATGTGCAGGTCTCGCTCTACGATTCTGCCGGAACTTCCCTGGGGAAATTTGACGGCCCGGCGGCGGGACCGGAGACCTTCAATTTCACCATAAGTGAAGCGGGTAAATACATGCTCGAAGTAGCTCCATTTGAGAAGAAGACGGGTAACTACACCCTGGAGTTGAAGGTGGTGGAAGCTGTGGCCACTGAACCCGCCAAGCGGGCCGACCAGCTCTTCATTGCATACAGTGAAAAGGGTGTGCCGGGAGGCGTGGTTGGCGTAATTAAAAATGGAGAGGTGGTCTTTTCAAAGGCCTACGGGATGGCAAACCTAAGCCATGGGATCCCCTATGAAGTTAATACACCAAGCAACATCGGATCGGTATCCAAACAGTTTACTGCCACGGCCATCCTGCTGCTGGAACAGCAGGGAAAGTTGTCGCTGGAGGACGATGTGCGCAAGCATATTCCCGAACTGCCCGACCTGGGCCAGGTGATTAAACTCAAAAACATGCTCAACCATACCAACGGATTCAGGGAGGTGTATAACCTCATGCCCATGACTGGCTGGAAGAGCGAAGATAAGCTTCGGCGCGGGGAGATCATCGAAATGCTGAAGCGTCAGGAGGAGTTGCAGGCTGCCCCGGGAGCGGAGTACAACTACAACAACTCGGCCTTTATCCTGTTGGCCGAAATTGTGGAGCGGATCAGCGGACAAACTTTCCCTGAGTTTATGGAAGAGAATGTGTTTGGTCCCCTGGGAATGACCTCCTCTCTTGTAAGGCCAAATCCAACTGTAATTATCCCGGGTGCCTCTCAGGGGTATGTGGCCGATTCTGCTGGGTATCATGAAGCGGGCGATCTTTATGCCGCATACGGGGCCGGGGGAATCTATACAACTGTTGAGGATTTCAGTAAATGGATGGGTAATTTCGCTAATCCGGTGCTGGGCGGAGAAGAGCTGGTAACCAGGTTAGTGACTGTCGATACCTTGAATAATGGCGATACCATGAGCTATGCCCTGGGCATTTCGGTGGACGAGTTCAGGGGATTGACCTCCTACTCCCATGGAGGCGCCGATATAGCCCATAGGGCCTTCCTGGTTTACTTCCCTGAAATTGATGCCGGTGTGGTGGCCATGAGCAACAATGGGAGCTTTAATTCCGGCGGTATCGCGTATGATATGGCCGAGTTGTACTTTGGAGATGAGATGGAAGCCGAAGAAGGGGAGAAAGTGGAGACCGGTGAAGAGGCTGAAATCAAGGAGATTCTTGTGCCGGACGAACTTCTTCAGGCCTATGCAGGGAAGTATCTGCTGGCAGGCATGGGAGTTGAACTGAGCTACGAAGTGGTGGATGGCAGACTGAAAATGAGCACGGAGGGACAACCCGAAGTCTATTTGAACCCGCTCTCCAAAGCCGAATTCAAATATGAAGGCGTAGAAGCCACCATCGTGTTTAATACAAACGACAGCGGTGAGGTGACCGGGGCGGTGCATTCCCAGGGTGGACAAAAGTTCGAGCTGGAGCGGGTAGCTCCCTATGCGCCCACAGTTGATGAACTCCAGGCACTCGCAGGAAAGTACTTTAGCAAGGAGTTGGAGACATTCTACACCATAGAGCTTCACGATACCACCCTGGTGCTCCTGATCCGGAACACAAAGGAGATCGAGCTTTCAGCTCTGAAAAAAGACCACTATAAAGGAGATATATATTTTATCGGCGAACTGGCCTTCCAGCGCGACAATACCGGTCAGGTCACCGGGTTTACGGCAGCAAACGGACGCACCAAAGG
>JAOZUK010000114.1:2214-13139 GCA_029938715.1 Bacteroidales bacterium
TTTTTATTTATCGGATAAAAACCAGGTCATTAATGAAAAACAGATGGGAAAATGAGCAGGATATCATTCATCGCGCCCTTGAAAAAGTGGATAGTGAAAAAAAAGTAAGAAACGCCATTCAACAGGGAATGAGTACCTGTGAAGCATTTGAAAAATATGGAGTCATGTAAAGTGACCCATAGAATAATCATATCCTTAAACAAACCTACAAAGATTTACAGATGGATTTACAGGGAAAAAACATTCTAGTAACAGGAGGAGCAGGTGATGGTATGGGAAGTGGAATCTGTGAAGCAATTGATCACTCGGGTGGCAGGATCATTGTTAATGACCTCGATCTGGAAATAGCCCGGGAAGTGGCCGAAAAGTACAACAATGCGGTGGCCTATAAGGCTGATATAAGTAATGCCGATGAAGTCAGACAGATGTTTGATAAGATCAATAAAGATGTGGGGATTCTTCACGGAGTGGTTAACAATGCAGGAATAGGTTTAGCAAAGTATGCACATGAAGCTGAAGAAGAAGAGGTTAATCGTTTATTTGATGTGGATGTAAAAGGTATCTGGATGGTCTCAAAGGAATTTGTTAAACAGTTATTGAAAGCCAAACAGAGTGGAAATATTGTCAATATCTCCTCAGTTCATGCATTTGCAACCATGCACAGGATGGCCATATATTCCAGTGCAAAATCAGCTGTAAACGGACTTACCCGGGGACTGGCCATTGACTTCGGTAAACACAACATCAGGTGTAATGCAGTTGCACCGGGGATGATCTACTCAGAACAAAGTGTAAGTATTATATCGAGGTGGGCACATGATCCCATCAAATGGATGAAAGATCATAAAACCGACCACCAGTGCCTGAACTCTTTTACAACTGCCAGAGATTGTGGCAATGTAGTGGTGTTTTTGCTTTCAGACCTGAGCAGAAGCATCACAGGCCAGACGATATATGTGGACGGTGGCGCAACCAACTTGCTTTATAATAACGAATACACCTCTCAGAAATAAATTAAAGAACACCTCTAAATAGATACAACGAATATGAAAATTCTTACAATTACCGCACATGAAGTAATAGTTCCTGCACATCCGGGAGCTATAGAAAGTAAAGGAATGAATAAACCCCTCCACAAACTTGCTGTTGGAACAAAAGACGCATGGACCATACAATTTGATGAACTTTCCAAGATCATTCTGAAAATGGAGCTTGAGGATGGGATCATTGGTTGGGGAGAACTCTACAGAGATGCTAACTGGAATACTGTTGACAGCATTGCTGAATCAATGATCGGACAAGATATTAATTCATTCACCCTGCAATCTCTTCCATTTCACTCTTGCAGGGAATATGACGGATTTGAGTGTGCAATCTGGGATGCCTATGCAAAAGCACATGGGCTCCGGGTGGTGGACCTGCTTGGAGGCCCGGTCAGGGAACAGGTAAAAGTAGGAGCATGGAGCGGACACAGGCGCCTGGATGATGTGGGCGGTTTAGCTGCGAAATATTTTGAGCAGGGATTTGATTGTTTAAAGCTTAAATGTGATCTGGAGGATGATGTGGTCGGCTGGTGCCGGGAGATTAAACTTGCAGCACCATCCATGTCCGTTATTCTGGATCCCAATGAAAGGTGGAAAACTGCCGGGGAAGCAAGAAAGCGTATCTATGGGTTACAGGAAATAGGCAATATGTTATGTCTGGAAGATCCTATACCGAGATGGAAACTGAATGAATTTTCACAATTACGCAGATTCGGGGCTGTCCCGATTGTACTGCATGTTTCCCTTTCAAATATGGCACATGGCCAGCGAATTGACAATGCCATTGATGCCCTGCAGGCTGAAGCTGTGGATGGTTTCAATTTTAACTGTGGACTGGCAGATTTCCAAAGGTTGGACCACCTGGCAGCAGCAGCAGGGCTTCCCTGCTGGCATGGTTCTGAGATGGATCTTGGGATTTTAGAAGCCATGTACGTGCATTCAGCCGCAGCCGCAAAATCCTGTATCTGGCCCAGTGACATTTTTGGCCGGTTGATACGAAGTCATGATCTGTTGAAAGTGCCTTTGAAAATCACCCCGCCGTTCGTAGAGTTACCTACAGGCCTGGGTTTAGGTATTGAGCCGGATGAAGATGCAATAAACCAATTTCAGGTGAATCAAAAATCCTATCGATAATGAGTCGGTTTACCAATCCGTTTAATCAACATGATCCCGACCGCTATGCAATATGGGAAATGTTGGTAAAAAGAGATATCGAAGCATTTATAAAAAATAAATGGGAAAAGGTAGCTGGTGATTTTATTGAAGAAGGTTTTATGGGAACCGATGCACACTTTTCAGGCAACCCTGATTCATGGGATTTATCCTTTCCTAACTTGAAATCATACCAACAGTTTTGGTGTGATCAGGCTGCCAGTTTCAGCGAAACCGATTGGGAAGATGACCCTCAGAAAAAGCTTTACGAAGTTACTACACTACGGGATATTGATATTTCGGAAGATAGTGCCCTGGTACATAAAAAATTCGATGGGGCAATCAAGAAAAAGAATGGCCCCACCGAGTTGCTAAACTGGCAGACCTTATACCGGTGCAGAAAAGTAAACGGGCATTGGAAAATCGCTGGATTTACAGGTTTTTTACCTCACCCGGGGAGTGGTTCTACTCAACAACCTGCGGTAGAATTACCTGAAACAGCTTCACAACATGCCACCGCAGGACCATATTCACCGGTATTAAAAGTAAATCCCGGCCAACTGATTGTAATCTCCGGACAGGCTGCCCTTAATCCAGCCGGAGAAACCATCGGCGATACCATTGAGGAACAGACAAAATTCACACTGGAAAATTGCAGGAAACAATTGGAAAGCGCAGGAAGTTCACTGAATGAGGTATTCAAGGTCACCGTATATCTAAGTGACCTGGACAACTGGACTCGTTTTAATACCATCTATAAAGAATTCTTCTCATCACCTATGCCGGTAAGAACAGCTGTTCAGACCGGACTTTTAAACAAATTTTTAGTTGAAATAGAACTTTGGGCCATAAAAAAATGATTTGGGAACAATTAACATCACCGGAAATAGATGCCCTGGATAGAGGCATACCAGTAATACTCCCCACTGCCGCCATAGAGCAGCACGGAGCACATCTACCCCTGGCCACCGACAGGATGATCGGCGAATATTTTTGTCAGCAGCTAAACGGAGAAATTCCGGATAACATACTCATATTACCCGCCATGAGTGTAGGATGCTCTGAGCATCATCTCGATTTTCGGGGTTCACTCACCCTTCAACATGATACTTTTTTACGACAGGCCGAAGATATTCTTGGCTCAGTTGTACATCACGGATTTAAGAATCTCATCATTTTTAACAGTCATGGTGGAAACGCTGGAATCGCTCAGGTGATCGTTGAACATTTTGGGAACCGGCATCCGGAATGCAGGATTGTTTTAGCCACCTGGTGGAAAATTACCGGCGAGGCCCTGTATGAGTTGAATGAGACCGGTGCAGGAGGCGTAGGACATGCTGGTGAGTTTGAGACCTCACTGATGATGAGCATTGCACCTGAATTGGTGCGTCACGAAAAAATTGAGGGTAAGAAAAACCATCAAAATTTTGAATGGGCTACCGGTGATCTGCTTCGGGGACCTAAAGCTTCACTGTATAAAAGCATGAAAGGCTTAACTCCAAACGGTGTGTTTGGAGATCCGCAAAAGGTCTCTGCAGAAAAAGGGAAACAAATAACGAACATCGTCATCGATGCCTTTAAGAAAATAGTACTCGACCTTTACCACAGCTAATCAATACCTTGACATATAGCCTTTATTGTATTCCCTACTGATGTCGTTACTGCCTTACGACGATACTTCAGGGGAAGAACAATATGATACATCAATAGATTCTTATTGTGCCTTTTACTATGTGCTCGCTCATGCATCAAAAACATGCATTTTCATGCATGCGAAAACCTTAGGTTTTCTTAACTTTCCTCTGACCCCGAAGCAGAGCCTCGAGGAATTCTATGATTAGAATAAGAGACATGAAAAATATATTAGTTGCCATTGATTTTATTAATAACGAAGAGCTATTAGTTGATACAGCGTTTCAATTGGCTGAGAAATTCGATTCAAAAATATGGCTCACACATATTACTGCTCCAGATCCCGATTTTGTGAGTTATGAAGTCGGTCCCCAGTACATAAGAGAATTCCGTGCAATAGAACTTAGAAAAGAACATAAACTCCTGCAAGAATACACCAATGTACTCAAGAAAAAAGGAGTTAAATGTGGATCTAATTATTGCTGGACATCAGGAACATAATTTTCTTTACAAAGCATTTGTCGGAAGTGTTTCCGGGCCAATCATAAGAAAATCAAAAATACCAGTACTTATAGTTCCTTTAGAATGAAGGGAATTTATAAATTTGAGGCTCTTCTTTAAAGCGCACGCATATGTTATTAGGTCTGTTATTTGCTTTGATATTTGGTTCCGGTGGTGAATCTGAATTTGTCTCGTCCGTCCCAAACCTTCAGAAGGAGGTGAAGCGAACTGTAACGGACAAAGCCAGGAAAGACAGCATCCTGGTACTTATTGACAGGTACGAGGCAGCCATAAAAGACTATGAGAAGGAGAAAGATCGCCTTCAGGAGAAAGTAAATAACGTGAGCGCGGACAGAAGTATATCCACCGAAGAATTTCTCAGTCATTACGATGAGTACTACCATGCAAGAGTCAGACTGATCTCCTCATTGATCGATTACCGTCTTATGTTTCAACAACAGATCACCGAAGAGGAGTTGTTACTGGTCATCGAGGATGCCATTGTCTCCTCAGCCGATAAGAGGCGTGAAAAACAGATCCGGGAAGAAGAAACAGAGGATAATCTGAATGAGGCATTCAGCGAGATCCATGATATTATCGTAAGGAACATTGCGGATCCCGACAAATCTGAAACGGTCACCCAGAGCTTTTATGATTTCGAGCGAACCATGTACGACTATGTGGATACCTCACGAGATACCAAAGCTGACAGAACGGCCTCTCTCCTCATTACTAACCCCACCAGGGAAGAGCTTAAGGCGATGTATGAACAATCGAGCCAATTGAAGTACCAGGCAGCGCAAGACTTTGCAATCCTCAGGGAAAAAGTGATCCAGAACACAACCGGACGTGAATGGAAGCAGATCAATAAAGAGTTGAAAGCATTTTTTAATTCATAAATTGCCCTGAAATGCCTGATCAGGTTTATCAAACCCATTAAAACTCAATCATATGTTGATCGGTCTTATAATTGCCATTCTCTTTGGCACCAGTGGAGGTCCCGAATCAGAATTTGTCTCTTCTATTCCACATCTGCAGAGAGAAATCAGGAAAAATGTAACAGATGATGCCAGGAAAGAAGAACTTCTGGCACTGGTAAAAGTGTATGAGAAAACCATAAAGAAGTCCCAAAAAGAGGCGAGAAAGCTGAAAAAGAGAGCGGATAAGGCAGCCGCGGACAAAAATGTAAGCAGAAATGAATTTCTACGCGAGTACGATTACTATTATAATTCCAGGGAGAGGCTGCTGGCCTCATTAATCGGTTACCGTATGCTGTTCCAGGAGCAGATCACCGAGGAGGAGGTATTACTAATTTATGAGAGTGCCATATTCACCTCAAAGAAAGAGCGGCGAAAGGACAACAAACAAAATGAGAAAGCTGAAGAAAAACTCCACAAGTTTTTTGAAGACATCAATGATATTGTGGTCAAACACATCGATGATCCAAAGAAGACAGAGTTGATTGTAGGATATCTTAATGATTTTAAAAATACCGTCTTCGCTTTTGTAGATGACGCACATGACCTGAATATCCAAAGGCAAATCATGCTGGATAATAAAAATGCCACCAGGAAAGAGCTTGAAGCATTGTATGAACGGTCCAGTCAATTGAGATACCGGGCATCCAGGGAATATGCCAAAATGAGGGAGGAAATTATCAGGAACACCAATGAACGAGAATGGAAGGCTATTAACAAAGAGTTGAAAGTATTTCTAAAATCTTAATCTAAAGAAACTTCCTGTACAGTGATAAAAACCGGAATCATCATCGTTATTTCTGCATTCGCACTCCTTACCTTATCGGCCCAGGATAAGGATACCACTACAAAAAGGGAGATCCGGAAGGCGAAAAAGGCGCGGAAGATGAAACAGGGCAAGCTGCTGTTTACACCCCTGGCCAGACCGGCCTATACTCCTGAAATGTACTTCATAGTGGCCGGTGGTTTAATTTTATACAATCAATCATGACTGACAATTCACAAAAAAGAATCAAAAAAATCACTTTGTGGGTAGTATCTGCCCTTCTTTCCGTGGCTCTCCTCTCCTGCCAGTCCGGAATCAAAGAACGGGAACTATCCGATCTGAAGACCAAAAATGCAGAACTGGTCAGGCAAAGCATGCTCCTGCAAAGTCAGATCCATCTTCAACAGATCACCGTTGACAGCCTTCATACGGAGATCAATCATCTGGAGGCGGGCGTGGCAAATAAAAACAATAAGGCTTCGAAACGCAGTAAAGATGAACTGGCCCTGCGTCAGATGGTTGCAAATATGCATGTTTCCTGGAAAGAGCTTCCCGAGGATAAAGACCCACAACAAATCCTAAAATACTTCATGCCCAATTTTATGACCAACATGATCGGTATAGATGTGGACAACCAGGGACATGTGGCCGTATATACCCACGAGGATTATATTATATACCTGGAGGAGATCGCATCAAGAAAAAGGTTCGGTGTGGAATTTGGGGATGTCTCCTTCCTGGATATTGAGGTGAAGAACCGGGAGTTCTTCAATATAGCCTATAAGTGTCTTCTGAGAAGTTACAATAAGGACAAACTGACTAATACCAGTTCAGTAATCGTGAACATCACCGGACGAAAAATGGAGGGTGAATGGAAGATCGCTAACTACTCGGTGGTCTCTTTCAGTTATTAGGACGTTGGCTAGTGGGGTTAAAATCGATAGAGTTAAAGTATTTCTAAAATCTTAATCAAAAGCGCTTTATTCAAAGGGTAATAGTACTTAATTATTGGACACCCCTGACTTTGTTACAATCTTATCGTATTTTTACCCTTACTTTGTTACATACATTATCTTAAAAACAGAATCTTGATATTTAAAAGAGAAGCTGAGAGGAATCTTGAGGCATGGAAGAAAAGTCTAAATCGCAAGCCGCTTATACTAAGGGGGGCCAGACAAGTAGGTAAAACTACCCTGGTTAAAGAGTTTGCCAGATCTTACAAGTTCAGCATCTTACTAAATCTGGAGAAACCCTCGGATATAGCTTACTTTAACAATTATGATGAGGTAAAATCCATTTTAGAATCTCTGTTACTGTCCAGAAATATATCCATAACCTCCATTGGTGAAACATTGCTTTTTCTTGATGAAATTCAGGAATCTCCGAAGGCAATTCATATGCTCCGATTCTTTTATGAAGAATTTCCAGACCTTAATGTGATCGCAGCCGGATCACTACTTGAGTTTGCGATGAAAAAAGTAAAAAGCTTTCCAGTTGGAAGGGTAGAGTATCTATACCTGCATCCTATGAATTTCAGAGAGTACCTGGAGGCCACAGATCATCAAGCTGCACTTGATCAACTTGATAAAATACCTCACGATGCATTTGCACATTCCGTATTACTCAATCTGTTTAATCAATATGCCATAATTGGAGGGATGCCTGAGGTAGTCAGCAACTACTTAGAACTGAAGAGTATGACGGAACTACCAAAAGTCTATGAGAGTATTTGGGGTAGTTACAGGAACGATGTGGAAAAATATGCTGATAATGAGACTGCACGAAAAGTAATTAAGCACATCATGTCCACGGCACATAGTTACATTGATCAACGCATTAAATTTCAAAATTTCGGAAAATCAAATTACAAGTCCCGGGAGGTTGGAGAAGCCTTCAGGAGTTTAAATGACGCGAAAGCTATTCAGCTAATTTATCCCACCACAGATGTTGAGGCTCCCCTGGGCTCGGATTTAAGAAAATCACCCCGGTTGCAATTCCTGGATACCGGACTACTAAATAATGAGTTGGGAATCCAGGCTGAAATGCTCTCTTTCACAGATTTAAATAGTTCCTATAGAGGAGCTATTATTCCTCATTTAATTATTCAAGAGTTAATTTCATTAAATACTCTGAATTCCAATCCACCTCATTTCTGGGTCCGGGAGAAAAAACAATCATCCGCAAAAGTAGATATAGTAATCTCATATCAATATAAAGCAATTCCCATTGAAGTTAAATCAGGTAAAGAGGGAACATTAAGATCGCTGCATCAGTTTGTGGAACACACCAATCATCCCTTTGCAATAAGAGTATATGGTGGAGAATTTAATGTTGTAGAGACAAAAACTCCTCAAGGCACGCCCTACTTGTTAATGAATTTGCCCTACTACCTGGGAACTCAGATTTACAAATATATTGAGTTTCTTATTGAGAACTACGCCTAAACCAGGTTCTGGCTATGATCTGAATATCTTTTGGCTTAAGCCCCTTTGTATCATAACCCTGGATTCTAGTCAATCAAAAGCTTGGTATGCTGCCGGTAATTATTGGTGGAAAAACCTACGATGTATACGCCCCGGGGAAGCATGCCCACATCGATGGTGGACCTGTAATCCAGTTCCATGTAATTAAGTTCCTGGCTTATATATCTTTTACCACTCAGATCGGTGATGGTCACCACTACCTCAGAGATATCGGGACCAGCATAGGTTAAATTGATCTGGTTGCTGGCGGGATTTGGATAGAGGGTAAAGCGATCTTCCATGGTAATGGCCTGAAACGGGATGGGTCCCGAAGTCTCCGTATCACCACAAGAACCAAAACGTTGCACCGGTGCCCACCCCTTGTTGTTATCCAGTTTATTCTCTGCCAGCTTTTCACCGGGATCAATCATAGCATAGATCCGGTCGTCTCTTTTAAAATCCGCCACCCATTCAAATTCCACAATGGCATAGGCCTGGTCTTCAATGGTGGTAAGTGTGGAGAAAAGGGTATTCCCGTCCACATCAGAGATCAGGGTGCCACCATGATCAGGATCACCCAGGTAGAACGACAGCTCTACCACATCACTGGTGGTGGAAAGGCTCAGGTTATGCACAATGGTAGAAACTTTAACCGTTTCTCCATTCACAGGGATGGCAGGATCGAGAAGAATGGACGGAGTTTTAATGTACTCATCCAGATCGGTGATCTTGTCGATCTCATTCTTTGCTTTCAGCGAGTCGAGCCGGTTGGGCAAAATAAAACCAGGATCCTGCAGGCTGTAGTTCTGCTGCCAGAAGGATCCTGCGCTCAGGTCAATCATATAATCCACCACCAGTGCACCACTTATGGACCAGTAGAAGTAAGGCTTTACCTTAAACTCATAACTGTTCGCGGCAAGCGAGCTTCCAAAGACCTCTATGCCCAGGTTCTTTCCCACTTTGTAAACATGGGAGGTGATGACCTCCTCTTCTGCCACCGAACTGTCTTCTCCCCTTAATTGAAAGCCAAGCAGATTAAACCCGGCGCTGGGATAGGTTTCCACCGTATTTTCGACACTTACATCCTGGTTTTCAAAATCTTTTCCCCAGGTGATAGTTTCCGTATAGTTGGAGCTCAGATCCAGCTCATGCTCATTAGCAATGGAAATGAGCTCTTTTATATCGGGGTTGGCCTTTATCAGTTCTTCCGGGGTATTACTGAATTTCCTGTAGGAGAGAAGGTTTCCGGGTTCATGCAGTTGCACCATCCCAGCCACCTCAAGTACCTGCCTGCCTCGCAACCAGTTCTCCTGGTTGGTGGTTTGTGGGATCAGGATTACAATCTCCCCCAGCAATACATCATGCTCATTGTAGACCGGATACTCCCACCGTTCGTAATCACTTACAATGGTAAGCAGGGCATCGTCCCGGCTGAAGCGTTTATCCATGGAGGCAGTCTGAAAGTATGAAGTACTGGTGCTCTTGCCTATGCTGGTGGTGGTTACATCGGCAACGATCTCCTCCAGATCTCCCCCTAAAAAGGAGGATATTTCAATGGGTGACATGTAAACACCTCCCACTCCACCTAGATCCTGATCGATCCCCAACGTGTATTTCGCATCAAACCCCCAGTCGCCGGTGCTGGAGGTTTCAATGGAAAACTCATCCTGGGTAAATTGCTCGGTGGATTTCTGTACACTGCTGGCACAATCGTTCCCTCCAAAACACTCATTCACATCGTGGATCACTCCATCGATGTAGTCGATGTGCACCGGAGGGGTGTTAAGGACCGTCATAGGTCTGATCACTTCACTAAAGCACCCAAAACTGGTGTACTCCCCGATACGGTATAGATCGCCGTCAAAATCGCTCAAAGAGACCGCAAAGTGGGTCCGGTGCATGCCCCCTCCCCCTCCATTGCTTATTTCATTATACTGGTTTAAGGAGGAAATTTTTGTATTATTAAAAAGGCTGTCGTACTGGTAGAGCTGAACTCCGAATCCCTGGTCTCCTACAGGTTCACCACTAAAATAGTGGTAAACGGCCACGATATCTTCCAGGTCATCACCTGTTACATCGGCCACATCAAAATAGTTGACCGATGGAAGGTCCGAATCAAACCCGTTTACCCCGGAAGATTTCCCCACATACTCAAGCTGCATACCAGAGGATTGGTTAAAAATCCGCACCCCACTCTGGCAACCCAGCAACACCTCCAGAACTCCATCCCCGTTCAGATCTCCCGACTTAAGAATGATCTTCCAGCTGCCGTTGTAATTGTAGCTACCTGTGGCATAGTCCTCCTTGTAAAATGCAATCTTCTCCAGGGGATCAATAGTACCGGTGGATGGATCGTCCATCAGCTCGGCTGTGTAGATATAAGTATCCGGAT
>JAOZUK010000115.1 GCA_029938715.1 Bacteroidales bacterium
AACGAAGTGAGAATGTAACCCTTGCGAAGCAAGAATGTAACACGAACGAAGTGAGTAAATTATGTTAGAGATAAAAGACTTAAAAGTCAATATAGAAGATAAAGAGATACTTAAGGGTATTAACCTTACAGTGAATGCCGGTGAAGTGCATGCCATTATGGGTCCTAATGGATCGGGTAAAAGTACACTGGCATCGGCACTGGCCGGGCGCGACTATTTTGATATTACCCATGGGAAGATCCTGTATAATGGGAAAGACCTTACCGAACTGGCTCCTGAAGACCGGGCCAGGGAGGGCATATTTCTTGGATTTCAATACCCGGTGGAGATCCCCGGTGTGAGTATGGTTAATTTTCTTCGGACCTCCATTAACTCTCTGCGAAAGTACAGGGGTGAGGAGCCTTTACCGGCAGGAGAATTTCTAAAGCTGATGCGTGAGAAAAAGCAGGTGGTGGAGATTAATTCTGACCTGACCAACCGATCTGTAAATGAAGGTTTCTCCGGTGGGGAAAAGAAAAAGAATGAGATCTTTCAGATGGCCCTCCTGGAACCCAAGCTGGCCATCCTTGACGAAACCGATTCGGGATTGGATATCGATGCGCTTCGCATTGTAGCCAACGGGGTAAATAATCTTCGTTCTCCCGAGAATGCAACCATTGTTATTACCCATTACCAGCGGTTGCTGGATTACATTGTTCCCGATTTTGTGCATGTACTCTACAAGGGACGCATTGTTAAATCGGGTGATAAGAACCTGGCAAAGGAGCTTGAGGAACACGGATACGAATGGATCAAGCAGGAAGTGGATATGGATGCTTAATGGATCGAAGGATGAAGGATATAGTGGACACATTGACTACAAAAGAAAAGTATATTGAATTGTTTCAAAAAAACAGAGCTCAGATAAGCAATGGAGAGCCCGATTTTTTGAAGCAGTTGCGTGAGGAGGCCATTCAGTCCTTCGGGGAGTCTGGTTTTCCCAGACGTAAAGAGGAGCATTACAAATATACACATCTTGAGCCGGTATTTGACGGTGAACTGGACTTTGAATTTAGACCTCGCAACATTGAGTTTGATGATAAAGAGCTGTTCCAGTGCGATGTACCCATGCTCGATTCACATGTACTGACAGTCCTTAATGGATTCTACAACAATCCCACCAACCCACCTCTGTATGAGCTGGAAAACGGAATTATTTATGGCAGTCTAAAAGAGGCTACCCTTCGGTATCCTGACCTTGTGGCCAAATACCTGGGGAAAAATGCTTCCATGAAAAATGAGACCTTTGTCTCTTTAAACACTGCTTTTTCACAGGATGGGATTTTTCTGTTTGTTCCTGATGGAGCCACCATGGATAAGCCCATTCAGATCATTCACCTTCTATTATCCGATAAGAACCAGATGGTGCACCACCGCAACCTCTTTGTGATTGGGAAGAATGCATCGGCTCATGTGATTATCTGCGACCACACCCTGGCTCCTTACATGTTCCTTACCAACTCGGTAACTGAAGCCTATACTGACGAAAATGCCAGCCTGGATATTTTGAGGTTGCAAAACGAGCACAACAACTCATGCCAGGTGACCAACACCTGGATTACACAGGAGCGTTATTCCCGTTGCCAGCATAGCACCATTACACTCCACGGGGGGATTATCAGGAATAACCTTCATGTGAAAATGGTTGGCGAAGGAGCCGAATCCAATGCACTGGGGCTCTATCTCACCGATAAAATGCAGCATGTGGATAACTATACAGTCATTGAACACGCCAGCCCCAACTGCACCAGCAACCAGCATTATAAGGGCGTACTGGATGATGCATCCACAGGTTACTTCAATGGAAAGATTCATGTGTATCCCGATGCCCAGAAAACTGCGGCCTTTCAGACCAACAACAACATCCTCCTTTCAGACTCAGCAAGAATGAATACCAAACCCCAGCTGGAGATCTATGCCGATGATGTGAAATGCAGTCACGGAGCCACAGTGGGACAGCTGGACGAAGATGCCCTCTTCTACCTCCAATCAAGGGGTATCCCAAAAGATGAAAGCCGGTTGCTTCTGATGGATGCCTTTGCAGACGGGGTAATTTCCCGCATCGAACAGACGGTTTTACAGATCCGGATCAGGGACCTGGTGGGTAAACGCCTTCGTGGAGAGCTCTCCAGATGTAACAACTGCGCCATGGATTGTAAGGAATAAAACCACACCACTATGGCATTCTCCATTGATCGCATCAGAAATGACTTTCCCATACTGCACCAGAAGGTTTATAACAAACCCCTGGTCTATCTGGACAATGGGGCCACCACCCATAAGCCCGCCGTGGTCATTGAAACAATTAAAGAATTACAGGAATCACATAACAGTTCCATTCACAGGGGAATCCATTTTCTTAGTGAGCAGATGACCAGTCGTTACGAAGCAGCCAGGGAAACCGTAAGGGCTTTCCTAAATGCTTCTTCTACCAGTGAAGTAATATTTACCAGCGGGGCCACCGGATCCATCAATGCGGTTGCTTTCTCATTTGGTGAGAGATATGTGAAAGCAGGAGATGAGATCCTCATCTCGGAGATGGAACATCACTCTAACATTGTTCCATGGCAAATGCTCTGCCAGAGAAAAGGTGCAAAGCTCAAGATAATTCCGTTTGACCATAATGGGGAACTTTTGCTCGATCAACTGGATGCCCTGCTGACCGAACAGACAAAATTAGTGGCACTTACTCATGCCTCCAATTCACTGGGGACAATTAATCCGGTGAAGGAGGTGATACGAAGGGCCCATGCAAGGAACATCCCGGTGATGCTGGATGGAGCTCAGATGGTTCAGCATGGGAAAGTGGATGTGAAAGAGCTGGATTGTGATTTTTACGTTTTCTCCTCCCATAAGATCTTTGGACCTACCGGATCGGGAGTCCTTTATGGAAAAGAGTCGCTGCTGGAAGAGATGCCCCCTTACCAGGGCGGAGGTGATATGGTAGACCAGGTCACCTTTGAAGACACCAGTTACAACACACTCCCCTTTAAGTTTGAAGCCGGCACGGCCAACTATATAGGAGCCATCGGACTGGCTACGGCCATTGACTACCTGAAGCAGGTGGGGATTTCAGAAATTGGTCTCTACGAAAAAGAGCTAATCGACTATACGAAACAAAAGCTGGGTGACATTGAGGGATTGATTATTTACGGCAATGCAAAAAAACGCATCTCTGTTTTCTCCTTTCTTCTGGATAATATTCACACCTACGATGCCGGTATGATCCTGGATAAGATGGGAATAGCTGTCCGAACCGGAACCCATTGCACCCAACCGGTGATGGATCATTTTGGAATTTCGGGAACCATCAGGGCCTCCCTTGTGTTTTACAATACCAGGGAAGAGGTAGACAGGCTTGCAGAGGGAATTGAACAAACCATAAAGATGCTTTCATAATATCATATTATAATGACCAACCTCAACGAAACACAGAAGGATATAGTAGAAGAGTTTTCAATATTTGAAGACTGGCTCGACAGGTACAACTACCTCATTGAACTGGGTAACGACCTGCCTGCCATAGATCCTCAGTACCGCACCAATGAATACCTGATCAATGGATGCCAGTCGAAGGTGTGGCTCCATGCCGATCTGGTGAATGAAAAAATAGAGTTTAAGGCCGACAGTGATGCCATCATTGTCAAGGGGATTGTAGCCCTTCTGGTGAAGGTGCTAAGTGGACGTACTCCTGCCGAAATTCTTGAAAATGAGCTCTACTTCATCGAAGAGATTGGCCTGAAGCAGAACCTCTCACCTACCCGATCCAATGGATTGCTGGCCATGGTGAAGAAGATGAAACTTTACGCTTTGGCCTACCAAGCCAAGGCAAGTCAAAAGTCGTAATGTCGAATGTAGTAATATCGAAAGGGAAACAACATGAGTGAATCACTGGATTTTTTGGAGATCGAAGGGAAGATCGTGGAAGCACTTAAAACAGTGTATGACCCGGAGATCCCTGTAAATGTATATGACCTGGGATTGATCTATAAGATAGACTATACCGATCAGAAAGAAGCCAATATTGATATGACACTTACCGCACCCAACTGCCCTGTGGTGGATATTTTGATCATGGATGTGGAAAATGCGGTGAATGCCCTGGAGGAAGTGGAGAAGACCAACATTAACCTGGTCTTTGAACCGCCCTGGGATAAGAACATGCTCTCGGAGGAAGCCAAATTGGAGCTCGGGATGCTTTAAAAGCAACCCTCAAGTGGAAAGTAAAAAGTGGAAAGTATAAGGGTCATATCCCGGCAGATCAAAACAGAAGCGCTTCGGCTTGGTTTTGCCGATTGTGGATTTTCCAGGGCAGAGGCTCTTCCCAAAGATGCTGAACGCCTGAAGAGATGGCTACAACAGGGGAACCATGCCCGGATGGGATATATGGCCAATCATTTTGAGAAACGAACCGATCCCACCCTTCTGGTGGATGGGGCTCAAAGTGTCATCTCCCTCCTCTACAACTATTACACAGATAAGAGGCAGTCTGATCCGGAAGCGCCGGTCCTCTCCAAATATGCCCATGGAAAAGACTACCATTTTGTGTTAAAGCAGAAGATGAACCTACTCTTTGATTTTATCAAAAAGCAGAATCCTGAAGCTGAGGGACGCATCTTTGTGGATTCGGCACCGGTGCTGGATCGGGCCTGGGCCAGGAGAGCAGGGTTGGGCTGGATCGGCAAAAATTCAAATTTGATTTCACGTTCTGCCGGATCTTTTGTATTTATCGGAGAGATCATTTTGAACATGGAACTTGAGTATACCCCCATTCCTGAAAGTGATTTTTGCGGAAACTGTACCCGATGCATAGAAGCCTGTCCCACAGAAGCCATTCTGGATAATCGTACCCTGGATGCGGAAAAATGTATCTCTTACCAGACCATTGAGAACAAAGGAGATATCTCCCAGGAGTTGTCAGGAAAACTTGCCAACCGGGTATTTGGCTGCGACATATGTCAGGATGTATGCCCCTGGAACCGAAACGCTCTGCAACATCTCGAACCAGATTTTCAACCTGCACCCGGGTTGATGGAGATGTCGGCTGAACAATGGGTTGATCTGGAGCGGGAAAAATACACCCAACTGTTTAAACAATCTCCTGTGAAGCGCGCCGGTTTTGATAAATTGAAGGGCACCCTGGCATTTATTCAAAAATAAGTGAAAAAGGAGCACTTTTCCTGTAACATCATCAGAGGTTGTTCGTCTTAATTCCAGAAACCCAAAGATGAACCTCATGAAAAAAATCATACTTGCTGCCGTTTTAAGTGCTTTTTGCATAACTCTATTTGCACAGCCCGATGGCATTAACAGACTCTATTATGAATATAAAGGGGAAGAGGGAGTTGTAGCCTTAAGAATCCCCGGTTTTGTAATGAAACTGGCTGGATCCATAGCTGATCTGGAAGGCCCGGAGAGAGATTTGCTAAGATCATTAAAATCTGTGACCGTGCTCACCATTGAAGAAAACCACCTCTATCCGGGTGTGAATTTTACCGAAGAGGTGGATCTGTCCAATATGAGAGGCGGTTATAAGCTGCTTCTGGAAGTGCATGATGGAGATGAAGATGTGCTCATCGCTGCCAGGGAAAAGAATGGGAAGATCAGGGATCTGATTGTTGTAGTTGGAGGTAATGACAATGTACTGGTCCACGTAAAGGGTCGCATGGAGAGCGACCTGCTTGAGAACCTTTCCCAGGTAGCCGGGATTGATGAGCTACGTTTTACTGCAGATATTTAACGCTCCAATAATTATAACGAAGCAGTTTACCCGGTTCCAATGCCAGGATGTTGCCCTTATCCTGATAGCTCTTTCCTTCCCACTCTCCCTGGAATACCAGGGTGCTCCCCACCTTCCAGTCTGAGATGGCTTCGGTTCCGAAAAAATTCTTTAAAACTAGAAATCATCTTCTGCGTTCCCCCGAATCTTGAAATTGTAGGTGAGGGTGAAGATGGGTTGTCCAAAGATTGACATTTTGTACCCTTTCACCACCCCCTCTTCCAGTCTGAAGTATATGGAGTAGGGATTGCGCCTGCCCAGCACATTATATACAGCAAAGGTAAATGATGAATGGATCCATTTTCTTTTCAAAAGATTTCCGTTGTAGGTTGCAGCCAGATCGAGCCTGATATAGTCCGGTACCCTGAATTCGTTCCGGTCGGAGTAAAAAAACCTGTTCACGCCTCCATATTGAAAATATCCAACCGGGTAGGTGATGGGCCGACCTGTATTGTAGACGAAATTAGATGTCAGATTAAACCGCCTAGACAATTTTGCATTGACCACCAGCTTCAGGTCGTGTGGTTTGTCGTATAGAGCAGGAAAATAGTTGCCATTATTGATGATTTCCTCGTCATATTCACCATTCACTTTATGAAGGATGCGTGCGTATGTATAACCGAGCCATCCTGTAACACTGCCGCTGTTTTTCTTCACCATAAACTCAATGCCGTACGCTTTGCCTTTCCCGTTCAACATAACGGTCTCAATTTGCTCGTTCATGAGCAGCTTTGCCCCACTTTTATAATCGATGATGTTATCTAGATCCTTGTAGTATCCTTCAATGGATGCCTCTACGGTGTTCCTTCTGAAATTCCTGTAAATACCCAATGAATACTGGTCGCCGCGCTGAGGTTTGATATAGTTATCGCACAGTTTCCAGATATCTGTAGGAGAAATGGCAGCGGTATTGGATAACATATAGATGTACTGGAACATTCTCTGAAAGCTCACTTTGAGAGATAACGAGGGCCCCAGCAAAATACGGGAAGAGATCCTGAATTCAAGATTTGGGTAGAAGCTTTTTACCTCCCCTCCGGCATAGTATACAGTATCCTTCAGGCTCACCGTGGAAAGTGGTGCATTCTCAGCATACCTGTATTCACTGCCCGGACCGAACGATGTATAGATATTATACCTCAACCCGCCTGAAATCGTAATTGATGGTGAAACGGAAAACACATCACTGAAGTAAACAGAGCTCTCCAGCGCCCGCTCTTCTTCCAGCTTTTGATGCAATACATTTGACGAATCATTTAAGGGGAATTGTTCACCCGCGGCAAGCTCATAAAACGTGGAATTGAGGCCAAAGTTGATTTTATGCTTTTCCGAGGGGAAATAGGTGAAACTTGCTTTTGCCAAGCGCTGATCCAGGCGATAGCGCATCCCTTTCATGGCAAGCGGGTTCTCCACACTATTGATCTGGTAACTGTAATCACTTATGATGGCTGAAAAATCAGCAAACAGGTTCGGCTGGAAATCATGATGCCACTGCAAGGTTGCGGCCCCGTTGACATAATTGAAAGCACTTATCGTATAAAAATCAAATTTATCCTTGCTGTAATATCCCGATAAGGAGATCCTATTATTCTGGTTGATCTGGATATTGGTCATTCCCTGGATATCATAAAATCCGGCCTTACTTTTCTGCAGGCGCTTGTCGGACAGCTGTTTCAGTATCCAGCTAGAATAGGTGCTCCTTGCGCTTATGATGTAGCTTGCCCTTTTCGTCACCGGGCCCTCGATCATGGCCTTCGCTGTGACGGGGCTTATGCCTCCGCTGACCCTAAATCCCTCCTTGTTGCCTTCCTTAAGCCTGACATCCATCACCGACGAGATCCTCCCGCCGTATGCAGCCGGAATCCCGCTCTTATAAAGTGTAACATCTCCAATCACATCAGAGTTGAAGGTGGAAAAAAAACCGAAAAAATGGGATGGATTAAGGATGGGAGCATCATTCAGCAACATTAGGTTCTGATCCGTACTGCCACCCCGTACATTGTACCCGGCGGCCGCCTCCCCGACTGACTGTACTCCCGGGAGCAATAGGGAGCTCTTGATCACATCAACTTCTCCAAGACCCATTGGGATTTGCTTCAGCATCTTTATGTCGATCTTTTCCGTTCCCATTCTCATGTTGAGCACCTGGTTCTCCTGCTCGGCTGAAACGGTTACTTCTTCCAATTGGTTAATTTTCTCCTCCATCTCCATATTGAATGTTCCCCCTGAATAAACAATCAGGTTTCTGATAGTGGATTTCATGCCCACTCTTCTGAATTCAACCGTATGCTGTCCCCTAGGCAGAAGCAGTGTATAGTTCCCTTTTGCATCCGTAGAAGCACCGATCTGGAGTTTCCTGATATAGACGATTGCCCCCATAATAGGTACATCGGATCCAGTGTACTGTATAGTTCCGGATAATGTGACCTTTCTTATCCTGTCCAATTCCGCCGGATTTCCTATTTTATACAACCTGAATTCTTCACTGATATCGTTTTCTTCCTCCTCCGCCAGCCCGCTCAAACTGTAACTGGCAGTATCCAGTTTCGACATACGATCGGCCAGATACTCTTCATACTCTTCCCGGAAATTTGTCTTAATAGTATGCCCTTCTGAGAGGATCACCTGATTGTTACCGGTAACTATAAAAGTAAAACCGCTCCCGGCCAGTGCATGTGTCATTACCTGCCCGAGCTCTTCATACTCTGCATCCACACTTACATAGAAGCTGTCAACCCAGTCATCCGCATAAAATACCTTGCACCATACTTTTTTTTCCAGAGAGTCGACTAACTCACTGAACAACACATCATGCAGATTTAGGGTGAGCTTTCCTTTCTGAGCCGCCAGGGGAAGGCACAACACAACCAGAATGCATATGGATACCAATCTTTTCACCCCTTAAGTCTCATGAATGTTTTAGACCTGTGTAATAATCAAGCACTTCTTTGAGCTGTTCTTTGTCGGCTGTTCTCACCTGTACCTTTGTTCTTTTAAGGTAGTCGTTCACTTCCGCAGCCTGATCAGAGAGCGCTTTTAATAGACTTTTCTTTCCCTTGATTCTATAAACAGCACCAGAGCTAATAATATATCGCTCTGTTGTGTATTGATATGCTACCATACCTTCCTTGATTTTCTTAACTGAACTATGGTCTATAATGAACTTACAGGCTCCCTCGCTCACAATCTCATAGAACCCATTGCTTAACAATCCTTCCTGATTCTCCGGAAACGCAAGATACTTGAATCTGGCCTGGCCGGATTGCAGTTGAAGGGTGAATTCTTCAATGATGTCGCTATTGACGATCACCGTAATTATCATATTATTGTAAAGGGTATTGGGATTATAATAGACTACCTGGTCCTTGTAAGTGTCATACAGCAACATGACATTCTGATACTGTTTCTCCCGGATAACCACAGAAGCCGAAGGAAGAAGATCTTTCGGGATAAGTGGGGTGGATAAGTGCGGGTGGAAATAGTATTTGTATTCCCTGCCGTTCAGCAGTGGATCTGAGGGATGCAGGAGGTCCTGATAAAGTTCCTGAAGGGCATTTTGTTCCGGTTGTTGAGCCCTTAGTGACAGCGAAAACAGGACCAGCAGGAGTATACTTGGATATTTCATTTTACCTTTATCATGATTATTGCACAAGCAGTTTCTTATATATAAAACCGGACTTCCCATCCGGGGAAATTCCCTCCACAATAACAGTATAATCGCCGGTATCATCTGAAGTGTAGAACTCAAAACTGGTGTTTCCGTCTTCCCGGGTATGCAAATCGGGATTCCAGTAAAGGGTGTTTCGGAAATCGGCAAGCGGACTATTTTTTACTGAATCACTGCTATATAACGGGCCTCTGAAACAGGATTCCTCAGAAAATGCAGCATAGGCTTGCCTGAAAATTGCATGGTCGAATTCCAGGCCTGCCATCTTTCCTTCTTTTGTGACAAAATGTATAATACCCTCAAACATATGGCCATCCAGGAAATACCTCAGGTTGATCACCTCAATCCGTTCCAGTTCTGTTATGCTAATATTCAAGACCTGATCCACATCATCGAATGGGACTCCATCGACCAGTACCAAAGGCTTGTTGTCGAAATACAGATCATCAATCCCGTTATCTACCCATAAAGAGGATTTCCCTTCCGAAACTCGAACAGAGACCTTCGGCACAATCTCCTTGATCACTTCCCGGACATTCTTCAAGAGGACGTAATCGGATATCTGAATGTGATATTCCGGTTCACCATAAAAGTCAATTTTAGGTGCTTCAGGAGTGGCAGCAGAATTACCTTGGCGGTATGTTTTGTAGATTTTCTCGATTTGCATATTGATGATACCATGATTCAATGCCTTGAGTCTTGTGGTATCCAGGTAAAAGGGACCTGGTAATGGATGATCATATCCAATATGGAAGTCTGGTTCAAGTTCAACATAATAATCACTCACCGCTGAATCTGCCGGCTGAATAACAATTTCCTGCACCCCCGAATTATCAAGGTTAAAATAAAATTTTCCCTTATCGTTTGTTTTGTAAACCTGGCATCTGGCTGCTTTCCCTACGATCGACAGCACTATGTTCTCATTAGCGATGGGCTCATCGCTAACGCTGTGCAACATGGTACCACTAAGAACAACACCTTCCAATTCGGGTAGATATGGAGTAGATCCAGGCTCTTCCCTTCCGGAAGGATGAAGCAGAGCATGAATATTCGCCCTGTGATCATTATACAAGCAAGATCTCGAAACGGAAACTGAGAGATTTGCCTCCACAGGATTGCCGGATGAATCTGTTGCCTGGATATTTACCTTAACCCGTTCCCGGGTACCGTATGTGCTTGAATCAGATGTAAGCTCCAGAAGAAGTCCGTTGTCAGTCTGAACTGTAGGACAAGTATCCGTACTCGTGCCCACTTGTATTGAGCTCACCCCAATACTCTCCATATTACGAAATGGATTGATAAGGGATATTGTCCTGAATGAGAAATCCCTTGCAGGATAATTCTTCATCCAGCTGGTATAGGCACGAAGCAGGTAATTCCCGCTACTCAGCGTGTCCGAGAGAGTGAGCCCGGCACTTCCGGACTTGTCAGGTACATGCAGTTTAAGTTGGTGTACAGGGTACCCGGCCTGGTTGAGCAGTTCAATATAGACCACTTTGCTGAAATTATCAGGCTTGTTGCCATGAGCATCCAGCTTGTATACTTTCATCCAAACCTGCTCACCAACTATATATAGATCCCGGTCGGTCTGGAGATATATTGCCTCTCTATAATCCTGTGGACCATCCTGTGAGAATCCTGGGTGCCAGCATGGCAAACCCAGGCAAATCAGGCAAACCATCTTTTGCAAAACAGATCTAAATCTTATGTTATAAAAGGTTTGCATATAATCATCAGGTCAGTCCATATCTACCCAAAAACCGGGCTTTTCCGGATTTCCGGTCAGAGAGCAGTCGGCACACTCAGCGCTGGTAAATTGGAAACCTATAGGTAGCCCAAATTCATCTTCTTCGACCCAAAACAAAACATATCCGTTGGATAATAAATTTTCATAGATTCTTACATACAGTCTCCAGGTGTGATAAATAATGCGCTCACATGGATATTCATATACTGGAATATCCAATTCATTAACCTGGCTTTGAGTAATGTACATCCTCTGGCTCTTTACAGCTGAAACCTGGAGATATCCCAGCACCTTTTCATGTTCATTGTTGATGCAGCTTATATTCCCTACGATTGGGAAGGGTTGTTTCTCAAAGATATCTCCTTCGGATTCGGTGACCTCCTTAAGCTTTTTCCAGAATGAGAATTCCTCCAGTGATAGTGAATATTGATTGACCAGGATGCTGTACTGCTTTAGCAACCTGTTGGATCTGCCGGAAGGAATAAAATGGATGGGCTTCCTGCTAATCAGGTCACTGCTTTGTTCTGCTGATGAATGAATAAGAATCTGTTTGGACTGTTCATATTTCCAGCAGATATCGTTTTCACCAGGAACTATTTTGTATTGCATATAGCCGAGATCTTGATAGAATACCGGATAGGGGACCCGAAACTTCCATACCTCTTCAAGTTCCCAGCGTAAGTATTGACTTGCCTCAACCTGGTTTTCCGCATCCAGATAGATCCTGAGTCCTAGCTCTTCGACCTTTCCATTATCGTAGACTTCGCTGTCAACCTCATAGTAAATGCTGTCTATTTGGGGAACCGCTGTCATGGTACAGCGATCTGATGTATACTCCAGTCCATCTTCAGTTTTGATATGCAGTGTGTAAGTTCCTCCCACCCGACCCGTAAACTGTGTTGAATCTGATTTGTAGATACCTGGTTCAAGCTCAGTAAAAACAGTGATTGTGCCAATTTCGTCACGTACACTTACCTCAGCATGTTCAAGCAAAACAGGGGAAGTATTCTCGTTTTGAAAGGTCCTGGAAAGTTGTATCGTGTTGGAAGCAAACTCATCGGTGATCATGCCTTCTACCACCAGTAGGGATTCATAATCCTCCAGTTCCAGGTGGAAAGGATCAATACAGGAGATTGCCAAAATATTCAGCAGGAAAAAGATCAGGACACGCTGCTTCATTGAGTACTAATTTATCAAAAAAAATACTCTAATTCGACCTCGGGTTGACTACGCAAATTCTTTTTATATTCCCATACTTTTTTTGAAATGTTTAGCAGTGCAGCCTCAGATTGTAATCCTGCCTGACAACGTTAGTCCCGCAACGGTTCTGCATCCAGGACGGTCACCATGATATTTCTCTGGTTGCGGGGACCATCAAACTCACACAAGAAAATATTCTGCCAGGTGGAAAGCCCCATCTTGCCATCTACAATTGGAATGGTTTCCTGGGGGCCCACAATCCCTGCCTTCAGATGTGAATCTCCATTGTTGTCCTGGTGGTCGTGCTCCCAAATACCGGATGGAATCAGCTTGTTTAATAAAGTCACCACATCATTCTGTACTGACTCATCCCAGTTCTCCTGGATCATGATTCCAGCGGTGGCACCCTGGACATAGACATTGACCATGCCGGTCTTTATTCCGCTTTCCGCAACAATGGCTTCCACCAGGCGGGTGATGTCATAGAGGCCGTTATGGGAGGAGGTAGATATTTGGATGGTCTGTTGCATCAAAGGTTCGCGTTATTTCAAAAGTAGAAAAAAAAATCATATCTCTGTGTCCACGCTGGGTTTCAGTGGCCTACTTAAATATCTGATAACATGAGGTAACCAGTATGATCCAACAAAGATCAGCTAGGTATCGAATGGTATCCAGCCGGTGGCTGATAAAA
>JAOZUK010000915.1 GCA_029938715.1 Bacteroidales bacterium
AACCCTCCACGAGCCCGTAAGGTTGTGAATTCAGCATCCTTTTCCTTGGGCCAGGCCGGAAAGACGCGAACAATGTTGTCAACGCTCTGTAACAGAAGTTCTGAAATAGCACCTGTTGCTGCAAACATCTCGGTATAATGGCCAAAACCATCAAAAAGCTCATAAGTGGAAAAACGAATACTCCCATTTGGTTTTCGACGAAACCGAAGAGCTTCTTCGAGCCAACTTTTAGCATCGGGAGTACTTAGTCGTGCTTTGGAAACAGCAAGCATAATGGTTGAATTATTTTCATTTGTTTTAATATGCTTTAAGGTATGTGCAAAAAGTTTCTTTTCTTCGGAAGAAGAGAAAAAAGTAACTTGCTCTGCTGGAAAAATTGGGGTGATGGGCACTGGGATATTGTATTCAAGTGGTTTACCTTTTTCACGGTCGACCACAAATCCCGATGATTTATCAACAGGATAATCGGGTAACATCCTCATGTATTTTTTTGCTTTACTGGCAAGTTCCTGATCTTGATTCAGTTTACCGGAAGCCTCTATAAAACCCCGAAAAGAAAACCTCATAAAAGCAATATCGAAAGGACAATTATATACGCCAAAGGGCATATGTTCAGGTGAAACGGTTGGACCAAGACGTAATTTACCATCTTTTTGCACCTTACATTTCTCACAAAAATTAACGTAGAACCTTGCCATTTCCCGTATGGCCGGATAAATCTCCTGAAGCCTTTCTTGTTCAGGATAAAACTTATACGACAACCAAAGATTATGCATTAAAAAACTGGAAAGGCCAAGGGTATATGCCCAGGGGCCTCCGGCAAACATCCGGTTATTATTCGATTTGCATTCCTCCGGATTAGCTGGTTCGTGCCGGTAAAGATTATGTGGGTAAAATGCACCTTCGATACCATACGTTTGTTTTGCAAACCACTGTGCACGGGGTAAATAATCCAAAACTACTTTGTTGTAAGGATTAACATATTCTATGTGATTGGTATTAAAGAAACTCCAAAATGTTTGCTGGAAATTGTAATTAATGGTG
>JAOZUK010000344.1 GCA_029938715.1 Bacteroidales bacterium
GGTACACCTTCCGACGTTTTAGCTCTTGAAAAAACCGATTCCAACCTGCAAGCATGGCCTATTAACAATCTTATAATAAATTGGTTCTTGCAATAGTATATAAATTCGGAACGCTCGTAGCCTATCTCTCTGACAAATGTGTGAGAAATACTATTATTGATTATCAGCAATCTGGTCTTCAATTTTAACTAAGAACTAGGGTAACCAAGTCCATCTTTGTATTTTTTGTATGATACTTTCTCTGGTTCGACGCTCCATCCGGAAATAATTCCTCCGTAAAAGTAAAAAGTAACATCAAATACAACTTTACTGTTTTGTTCGGTTACCTGATAGTATTTTGTAGCACCATATTCATTGATCAGTTTATATCCGTTAAGATTCACATTGGCTTGATTATTATCCTTGATGAATTGATTGCTTAATGCTTTTGCAACAGGTTGAAGCGCCTGGTTTCTCCTCGGTGCAGTCATAAGGCGGTTAATATAATCTTCAGAAGTGTTTCCTCGCAAAGCATTTTTAAACACAAGTTCGATAGTGGCCTGATCGGTTTTCTTCAGTTCAGGTAGAAATGAAGCTTTAGCCATGCTGAGATAAGCCAACATATGCATATTAGCTGCATTCATGATACCTGCATTTTCAAACGGATTTGTGTTTACGACCTTTGGGACTGAAACTCCCGAATTTTCTTTTGAAGCAGCCCGTGATGCTCTGGCACTGTCAGCATATGCTTTAAATTTTTCACGGATTTCAGAAGAGCGCAAACTCCTGATAGTAAATATTGATATACCCTGGGCGCCATTATTAAATGCGCTGTCCATACATTCAAACATAAGCGGGCCATTGGTACCAGTCATACCGCAATAGAGGGTAGTCATCGGGTTTTTATCCCGTACATCTTCAATCATACAATCGGATATAAAGCTCACATCTCCTGTATAAAAGTTGTGGTATACCATGGGGAAAACAATATCCAGGTTCCATTTCCCCCAATCCTGTCGAACCATTTTTCTCGACATGGCTGGTGTCGGAAATGGTGATGCTGCCATTACCTTACCATATGAATGAACTACTTCAGCAATCTCATTGGCAACCTCTGTAATCTGATCACAACGGAACTGCAACCACTTCTCATCGCTTGAAGGATCTTCCAGTTCACGAGGGTCGTATCCATGTTTTTCTTTGAACAATTTAATCATTGCGGGATGATACCCATAATCGAATTCCGGATACTCTTTATCCTGTACAATACCATACTTCGACCAGAGTGTGGTCGGAAGGATAACGTCTACAAAACGATGATAATCGATAGCAATACCATTTAATCCTTCAACTTCACAATAGGCAACGATATTCTTTTTGATATACTCGCGAACGTCCGGTAAAGCCGGACACATGAACTTGTAATAATCCACGTATGCTTTCTTATCGGCAAGACTCTCTCCTTTCCTGTTTACGCTAAACCAGTCGGGAGATTTCTTTTGTATGACATCCCGGCCGTGTTCCGGATTCATTGTCCAAAGCCAGGCGTAAACCTCTATTCCATACTTATGGGCAATGGGGATCGCTTCACGGTAATCATCAGGTGAAGGTGCATTAAGCATAACTCCATCAATACCTGTTTCATTCATCACAGCGCAAACTGAATCGAAATTCATCCCGGGCCGGTAATCCAACCAGGTCCAGAACATTGGATATTCAGGAACCTCCTCAGTATTCGTACTGCAACAAGCAATAGAAGCAATTATCGCTAAGCTTAGAATAAGAATTTTTGAATTCCTCATGCACTTGATTATTAAATGTTTTAGTTCAGTTCTCATATCTTCAATTTAATGTGAATCCGACCCAATAAATAAGTTATTCCAACAATTACCAGAGCAAAACAGAGACATTTGACAATCCCCATAAAGCCATGAGTAAGCCCATCTGGCAATATATACCCAGTAATATCTGCAAGTCCGTACCATACATATGGTATCAGATAGCAGGTAAGTGTAGCAGTTCCTGCCGGTTTGATCACGTTAAACCATGAGGCTTTCCCTATCTCAGCCAGCCAGCTGAGGATTGCATATGTGCCTATTGCAATAGCTGTTACAAAAAATACCCAGGTAGGTGTTGCACCTAATTTTGCAAGTATCCAGAATTGACGGGATATAATCCCGGCCAGTAAAAAGATGGCTACGGCGACAATAGCATAAACAGCCCTTTTTAATACAGGTACCTGTCTATATTTTGTGCTTATCAGGGAAAGAATAACACCTCCCAACGTAAAAGCAGGGAGGGCTCCGTTACCAATGTGTAAGATCCTCAACATTTCGTTATAAAAATTCGGACGGGGAAATGACAATATCGCTGTTTCTCCCCAAGCCGTGTTCATACGGGATCCCAGTATACATATGATCACAAATACAATCCAGATGGGTACCAGGTATTTCAAACGATCACGGGTGAACACATAAATAAAAGCACAGAGCAGATAGGTCCATCCAATCGATCCGAGAATACCCCATCGTGCTCCAAAAACTCCTCCTTCTGGATTCCTGAACGTAAGCGCTAAATAAATAAGGATGATTACTCCGATAACATTCAGAAGAGTATACAGTTTTTTCCCGTTTGGATTATCGGTTCGCGGGTAATAATTCCAGATAAAGATAAATGCTGTAACCATCAATATCCAGTACACTCCTATTCTATAACTTACATCAGGAGATAAGCGCGCCTCGGAGTTTGTAATAAATGCACCCATTATCAACAGAGCCAGTGTGCGTGACAGAATATGACCGATAGTGGATTCTCCGGACATTCCTTTACTATATCTCCGTTCAATGGCAAAAGGGATTGACAGCCCAACTGCAATAAGAAAACAAGGGAAAACAACATCGGCAAGCCCAAGGAAATCCTCACCGCGTATAGCATGATCCAACCAGTGAGGCACATCGTGTATTTTCCAGAAATCGTTCACAAATATCATGACGAACATGGTAAGCGCCCGGAAAAGATCTATGCCGACATTCCGCTGTGAAAAATCAATCTTTGTATAATTCATATTCGATGTATTAAATATATCTTTTTTCTGTCAAAAATTCTAATCTGAAACTTCCGCCGGTATACATTAAGAAAAGCCAGAGAAGCAAGTGACTACCGTTGATATCACCAGGATTAAAGAAATTGAAGTTCCGGTATATTTCTTCCTTGGCCGGAATGATTATTCAATGCCTTATGAACTTGCAGAACGCTATCTAAACCATTTGAGAGCTCCTAATAAAGAGCTTATCGGGTTCTAGAATTCAGGACATTACCCAAATCTTTAAGAACCAGAGAAATACCAGGAAATGTTAATATATAAAGTATTGGAATTGATTATTTGGGAAAATATGTAACATTTTTGAGACTTTGTAACATCTGTTACAAGATTGATATCAATAATTTCCTTAATATTAGAAACAATACGAAAATTTGCGGTTGACTATGAGGTCAAAGTCGCAATCGCAGCCCTAAAGGAGCTTGAATTTACCAGAGGTGGACGTGAAAATGGGTATAGGGAAACGATAAATAAATTTCTAATACCAAGTTAAAACTAAGCTAATGGAACAAATTGCTACTCTGAAATCCCATAAAATGCTTTTTTTCAATACCCTGGCCTTTACTGTCTGTTTTGCAGTATGGATGCTGAATGGAGTATTGGTTACCTTCCTGG
>JAOZUK010000116.1:0-5840 GCA_029938715.1 Bacteroidales bacterium
CTCTATATAATCTTCATATTGAAAAGGCACAGTCCGAAAGGGTTGTGCTTTTTTTATATAAAGGTCTCATTCAGTTCATCTATTTCACCAGAGATAAATGATTCTTGCCGACGAAGAATAATTACAGGCCTGCCATTGCCAATCAGCTGCACAGATCAAAGGAAGCATCAAGGTATGGCCATATGCATTCCATGCCTCCCCCTATTGACTAATGGCATTAATTTATTAATTTAGGGATCAAGAAGATGTGACTGTGTTTAAAACCCTCGGAAGATTTCTCTGAAGTCTGCTTGCTCTCCCTACCCTGAATTTCTTCCATTAAAAACCCGGGTTGAAATGCCCACTATAGAATCAATTAAATATGGAACTATGAAATATAAAACCATTATACCAGGAGCCATTTTCCTGTTAGTAACAGGGATAACAGGATTACAGGCACAGGAAACAATACCTGCCTCTGGTGGTGACGCCTATGGTAACGGAGGCTCTGTAAGCTATACGGTCGGTCAATTGGTATATACCTCAATCACGGGAACAGAAAACTCAATGGAACAGGGGGTACAACAGCCCTATGAAATTTCCGTTATTATAGGAATTAATGATGCGAATGCAGATCACATTGAATGCATTGCGTATCCCAATCCTGTCATGGATTATCTGCAGTTGAAAATTAGCAATGGCAGATTTGAAAACTTAAGTTACCAGCTTTATGGCACCGATGGAAGACTTCTCCAGAACAAAGAAATTCGAAGCAACGAAACCTCAGTCTCTATGAAGGACCTTACACCTGCCACCTATATTCTGAAAGTAACAGAGAACAGGAAAGAGATTAAAACATTTAAGATTATTAAGAACTAAAACAGATCCAGCCATGAAAAATATATTTACAGCTTTAGCAACATTCTTAATAACAGCTGGTGTTCTTGCTCAAGTACCCGAAAAGATGAGTTATCAGGCGGTAATAAGAGATACTCAAACCAACCTGGTAACAAGTAGATCAGTGGGCCTCCAAATAAGCATCCTGGAGGGTTCGTCCTCAGGAACTCCTGTTTATGTGGAAACACATGTGTCAACCACCAACGCCAACGGATTGTTGAGTATTGTTATTGGTGAAGGGAGTATTGTAAGTGGAAACTTTGCTGCAATCAGCTGGGCTTCTGGTACTTATTTTATAAAAACTGAAACAGATCCAGATGGAGGAACAGCTTATTCAATATCTGGTACAAGCCAGTTAATGAGTGTATCTTATGCATTTCATGCAATCACAGCAGATTCCCTTGCAAATCCTTTGCCCAAACAGTCCCTCTCCATCAGCAATGACACCATCTTCCTCAGTGACGACGGCTTTGTAAAGCTCCCTGTAGTGGGTCCTGCAAATGCAGTGGAAAACGACCTGATTTCCTATGATGGAACCAACTGGGTTGCAAAAGATGCGCTGATTCAAGCTTCAGGAGGCGGTCAATCAGAGAATAATATGCAACCATGGTTAGGTATAAATCATATAATTGCTTTGGTTGGCGTATTCCCATCAAGAAACCAAAGTGATCCCTTCATAGCTGAGATTATTATGTTTGGAGGGAATTTTGCACCTCGGGGTTGGGCATTTTGTGATGGTCAATTACTTTCCATAGCACAGAACTCAGCACTGTTTTCTCTTTTGGGAACAACTTTCGGAGGTGATGGAAGGACTAATTTTGCACTTCCCGATTTAAGAGGTAGAACGGCAATCCATCCCGGAACCGGTCCGGGTCTTTCAAATAGAAGACTTGGAGAAAGTGGAGGCTCCGAAACAAATACAATGACCATCGGCCAGATGCCCTCACATAATCACATAATTACCTATCAGTAACATATGAAGATTGCTTCTACACTGGCAGGCATTATCATGCTTGCCAGCTTTCTTTTCTCTCAATCAAACGCTCAAATTACCACTGAAAAACTAAGCTCATGGGCTTATGACAGTATAGATATTCCAATATCTAAAACAATTGGTGAAAAACAAAATCCAATTATTGTGGCGGTAGTGGACGATGCTTTCCGGCTCTCACATAATGAGCTTAAAGGTTTCATATACAGGAATCCTGAAGAGATACCAGGAAATCAACTCGACGATGATGGAAACGATTATGTGGATGATGTATCCGGATGGGATATTTCTGATAAAGACAATGATGTTTCCGTGCCTGAAGGGCGGGACAAGGATTTTTACCATGGAACTTATATATCCAGTATTATTACCAGAATTGCGTTTCTCCATTATGGAAAAGAAGCAAGTAATATTATAAAGATCATGCCAGTCAAGGTTCTTTCAAACCAGGCAAGCAGTACTTATGTTAAGGATGGTTATAAAGGCATTGCGTATGCCATGGAAAATGGAGCTGATATCATCTGCATTGCCTGGAGCGGAGGGAATCCTGGTGATGAAGATCTGAACATAATTCATGAGGCGAATAACCAAGGTATTCTAATTATTGGCTCAGTTGGAAACTTCAATGAAGAGAAAATTCAGAATCCGGCTCTTGCACCAGAGGTACTTGCGGTGGCAGGTATCAACATGAATCTGCAGAAAGAGGAAACCTCAAATTATGGTATGCAGGTCGATATTGCTGCACCGGCAGAGTATGTGAAGGGAGCTCACCCAGAGAAGGATAACGCCTATATTCATATCAATGGGACATCGGCTTCAGCAGCGTTAGTCACCGGATGTGCTGCAGTTATTATGTCCAGCAAGTCTGGACTACGGAATATGGATGTAAGAAATGCTTTAATGAATTCCTCCAATCCATTTGCCAGTGATTTTACAACCTATGGAGGCAAAATGGGGGCAGGAATTGTAAATCTTTCAAGCGGGCTTGATTATATGAACAACATACAAAATCGGGAAAACCATTTTTCATCTCTTCGATCAAAAGGAACTCTCATCTTTGATTCAGAAAGCCATCCTCCATACCGGGAAGTGAATCCAGCCGGAGGTTTCCATGGCTTCTACCTTGAGCCGGATATTTCAAATATCAGGAATCCTGATAAGCATTCATTCAACATTATTCTGCAAGACACCATCTGGAACGAGTATAACCTTTCCAACCTACCCGATCAATTATTTATCCCTTCTCGTTCATTTAGAGTGAATACGCAAAACACCTCATTCAGAAAAAATGATGTATTCAAAATCAAATACCATGGGAAAACCATTGATTCAACCCGGTTATACTGCGGTGGCACAAGTTATCTTAACATTGAATCTGGAACCATCGATGATGGAAGTGGCAAAAACAACTACGCCAGCAACTGTTCATGCAAATGGATCATTACAGTTCCTGCTGGCAAAAGGATAAAATTCACTTTCGATCGAATGGACACACAACCCAACGTTGACTTCGTTTACCTTGTTGACGGACACACAGCCATTCCTGAGAACTTCATTGCGAAATTTAGCGGACAAGACATTCCTCCCGTGGTAGTATCCAGAACCAATGAAGTACTGGTGTGGTTTGTAACAGATCGTAATTCCACAGGATCGGGCTGGCAATTTCAATATGAAACTTTGGAGTGAGTTCATCCCTACCTCCAATCTCCAATCAGGGAGAAGGCAGCCCAGTGAGACGGATCTGAAGTAGCTTCTGAATTTTTCAATTCAATCACAGCCTGTCGCCAGGCATCGGCACGGCTATATCCATTCTCCAGCCAGTTCTTATAAAAGGCATTCATAAAGAGTGTTGCAGACTTTGCTGAACAGGACCAGTTTGCAGAGAGGATACTGGACGCGCCATTCTGCAAAAATGCCCATTCAAGGCCAGGAGGAAAACCTCCACGCCCTCTCTCTGAAGGACCACCAACACTATCCTGGAGTGTTATATGGCTGTTGGAAAAGTTTAGTTCCCTCTTCATTATTTTCTCAGGCGTTATCCTATGTTCCTCCCCTATTCCTTTACCCAACAAAACAAGGTCGGGAAGTTTGCTCCTGGAAGCCAAAATCAGACCGGAGGATTTATAGGGATCAATATTTCCTTTCGTCCTATTCTCAGGCAATTTTCCATGTACACTAAAATGCACCACACTTTCTTTCAAATCTGTCCCTGCCAGTTTATCCATATCAGCCTCTTCACCCGCATGGTGCACTCCATTACTCACAAGTTCATAAAGACATTCTCCTGGTTCCCTAAATGCCTTCAAAGCTTCTTTATCCTTTGCCTCCTGCATGGAGGGCACTTCAACATGGACATACCTCTCAGGATCATAAGCGCTTCTTTTCATGATCTTCAGCAAAGCATAAACGCCTGGAATTTGTGACAATGAGAAGAAATCCACCAGATGCTCTCCCTTGAAGTTGATGTACTGAAAAGGAATATTTAAAAACGCATCGTGGGTGGAATAGCAAATATGATCACCCTCTCTTATTTCGCGCTTCTTTAATAAGTATTTAATTAAATCAGTAAAAGGACTCAGCTCCTGAGGCAGGTCATCTGGTATCCCTTGTCCCCACTGTTCGGGGCTGCTGATTGAACTATAATAGGCTATTCTCTCCTTTCTTATATCTATTTTCGAAGCCCTGATTTTACCTGCCGCTGTAAGAATCACACTGTATACACATTCATCATCCACATAGAAGGTACAATAGTGACTATTTAATCTACCCAATATTTTTGGCAGTTCTTTTATCTCTTTTGTGAATTCCCTTTCCGTGGCTGGTTTCTCAGTAATTTGTGTGATCATATCAGCCTGTATCCTGCTTTTGCTGGCCTCAATCGCTTCCAATAAATCCTCGAATCTGCCCAGATCATAAAATAAGGTACAGAGGCATGCATAAAGGTAAGGGAAACGTTCAGCTAACCTGGATCTTGCTGCTGGATCTGAAATAGTACTTCTTAAGCTCTCTGTATTGGATCGGATGCGTTGAAGTTGTTCTACAGCAAGTTCTGCGCGTTTCGTTCTGTTATATGCCAGGTAGAGTGACCAGCAGGCATCATTCTCTGTGGCAGTAAAATTGTGATCCTTCATCCAGTCCCTTCCATACAAAAGATCTGGTTCGATCTTCTCGATCTCATCAGGATTCATGCCCTTAACCGGATCTGCCAGGAGGTAACTTGCATTCAGTATTTTTTTCCTGATCATATCCTCATCAACACCCATAAAGCCCCTGAACGAGGATAGGGATTCTCTTTCATCTCTTTCTGGTTCGCTAAAATCAATAGGTAATTGAGCTTTTTTACTCTTCCCTATTCGAATGCGGTATTCAATGGCCCGATATTGGATCCGTTGAATTGCGGAAAGTTTAGATTCAACAATTTTCTTAAATGATTTTTTTGCCTCCCCATATGAATTCAGGTCCAGTAGAGATTCGACTTTCTTAATACTTAGCAGATTAAAGTTGTCCGCATCTCCAGACTTTTTTAGCCAATCAAGGGGCTCATCAATCAGGTTTTCTATTTGTTTATAATCTCCCTGAAGCTGAAGAGCTGTGATCCAATTTAAGGTAGCTCTCCCGGCAAATAACCTCAGTTTAAAAGTATCGCCCAGATTTAAATCGCAACTTGATCTTGCCAGAAGGTAACAGGATTCAGATATTCGCTCCGACAAACCAAACTGCTCTGATTCAAGACAACCCCTGGAAAGAAAATCCAGCAGCTGGCACGTATTCTCCATAGTTGCCTCTTTATCAGCTGCCTGCCGCGCCATATTCTTGAAGAGTGTTATGGGACAAGTGTCTATAAATGTCACCTTCTGCTCCTGGTCTCCCCATTGAAAAACTTCTAATATCTCTTCTACCGTTGGTAGCATATCTGGCACTTTCCTCAAAGTTAATATGAATATCCCGTTTGTTCAATACAGACCATTAACAG
>JAOZUK010000116.1:5940-13079 GCA_029938715.1 Bacteroidales bacterium
ACTTTCCTCAAAGTTAATATGAATATCCCGTTTGTTCAATACAGACCATTAACAGGCAAGGAATGTTCATACCTAAATTGCCTTTGGAACTGGCTGAATCTAAAATGATAACTTTGTTGATGCTGTAACTACTTAATTGAAGCTCCTGCATTCTCAATCTTATTGGTACTCCAGGCATATCCCCTGATTTTTCCTGTCTCAGCCAAACATCCTAGGCTTCAGAATGCCAAAGTCATGAAGCTTTTGTACCTTAATACCAATTATATGTCTCTAGCATGAAGAAATTACTTTTAATTTCAATAGTTCTGGCTCCCTGTTTTTCAATACTATTTGGACAGGAGATCAACTATGGTTCAAACTCCGGAAAACACCTGGCCATATCAGATACAGAGATCTATTATGAAGAATATGACTCCGGATCACCCCTGCTATTACTTCATGGAGGATTTGGCTATAGTGATAAAGGACTAAATATTGTTAAATCTAATACTTAGAATGAATGACGCCACTGATAGAATCGCCAAATATAGGTAAAACACTCGCGGGAAAGCTGGAGGAGATCGGAATCAACAACCTGGAGGAATTAAAGAAAACCGGAAGCAAAGAGGCCGTAACAAAGCTGGCCGTGAAGGATTGGAATGGAGTTTGCCTTTTGATGCTCTATGCCCTTGAAGGAGCTGTACAGGACATTCGCTGGCATGGATTGAGCCAGGATAGGAAAGATGAACTTCAGGCATTTTACAGGTCTGAAATCCTGTAATTCGTGTGACCCCAAAACATGAAAACTTATTTTCTGATATTTCTACTTGCGCTCCTGCCTGCATCGGCTTTCAGCCAGATTGTTAAGGGACGCATTATTGATATCCAGACCAGGAAGCCGGTTCCGTTTGCAGCTGTATATTTTAACGGGACCTTTGTGGGTACAACATCTGATCAGACCGGAAACTTTCAGATTGATGTAACAAGTTTTGTTTCCATGCCTTTAACCATCAGTGCAATTGGGTATTACTCCTATACCCTTACCGATTTTTCAATTGGCGGACCGGTGGTGATCCTTCTTGCACCCAAAATATACGAGATAGGAGAGGTTGAAATAAGCGGAAATACTGCAGCCAGAAGAAGGAAAGTCAACTTGAAAGCATTCAGAAACGAATTCCTGGGCAAAACCCCCAATGCCAGGAAATGTGAAATTCTGAATGAAGAAGTCATTTCGTTTTTCTATGACTCCAACAAAGATACCATACGGGCATATGCCATGGAACCCATTCAAATACAAAACACAGCCCTGGCATATGAAGTCACCTACTACCTGGATAAGTTTGAGTTCAATAAGCGTTCGACCAGCCTCTTCTTCTCGGGAAATATTCTTTTCAGTGAAGATGATTCGACCTACAGGCGGTTTACCATGAACAAAAGAAAACGCACATTTCTGGGGTCCAGAATGCACTTTTTCAGGGCACTCTGGGCCGATGAGCTCTATTCCACAAAGTTTACTGTAAAAAGCCCATCTGGAGATAAGCTCAGTTACGAGGATATGGTTATATTATCTCCAATGAATACGAAATTCATGAAATACCCGGAAAGCCTGGTTATTCACTATGCAGTAAAATGGAGTAAGATCAATTTCAAATCAGAATTTGCCTATTTTGCCAGCGATGGATATTTCGATCCTGCAGCAATAGGGTGGGAAGGCGAAATGGGCAAAAAACGAATAGGCGATTCACTACCTTATGAATACAATGTATCCTATTGACCTTAAGGATCGGGATAACCGTCATCTGAGTATTCTGAGCGGTCCATTTGCAGGTGAAATCATGGAATATGATGCTGAAACCGGTAATATTTTTCATCAAAACGCCGTTTTCATACCCAACCATTAAGGTGGATTCTGCATCTTCCAGATGTACCAACAATATAAGCAGATGAAAAAGCATCTCCATTTATTCATTGCCATTGCAATTACCGCGGTTGCTCTGACTTCCTGCGAGGAAGCCGATCCCATTCAAAAAGAGACCCCAAAAATCACCCTTCATAAAAAAGCTGCAGAGATTTTACAGGCAGACAATGCACTCGCCTTCGAACTATTTAACGAGGTTAACCTGTTGAGCGAAGAGGAGAATATAATGATCTCGCCACTCAGTATCTCCTATGCCCTGGGAATGACATACAATGGTGCAGCAGGATCCACATTGCAGGCCTTTAATGAGGTGTTACATTTTGGGGATCTTACCACCATAGAAGTCAATGAGAGTTACAAGGATCTGATGGGGCAGTTACTGAACCTGGATGACAGGGTAGATTTTTCCATCGCCAACAGCATCTGGTATAAAAAGGGCTTCCAGGTATTACCAGACTTTATCAATACCAACCAGCAGTTTTTTGATGCAGCTGTGGAGGAAGTTGATTTCTCCGATCCCAACACCCTGGAGTTGATCAATGGTTGGATTGAGGATAAAACCAATGACAAAATCCAGGATATGCTCGATTACATCCCGGGTAATGCGGTGATGTACCTGATCAATGCCATCTATTTTAATGCTACGTGGAAATATGAGTTTAACAAATCTGAAACCTACAGCGGCGACTTTGCGATTTCAGGTGGTTCCTCACACCAGGTGGATTACATGAGGGTTTCTGGAAACTTTCAATATACCGTCAATGAAGAATTTTCTGCTGTGGAACTCCCCTATGGAGACAGTGCTTTCAGTATGTTAGTAATGCTACCAGCCTATGGAAGCACCATTAATGATCTTATAGCTGGTATGAAGATTGAGAAATGGGGGGAATGGTTCGAAAATTCAAGATTTACCGGGGTTCAGATCGATCTTCCAAAATTCAAATATGATTTTAAGGAGCTACTGAATGAACCTCTCAAAAACCTGGGGCTGGGTGTGGCATTCTCACCTGCTGAGGCAGACTTTACCAGGATTACAGCACCTGGAGGTATCTGGATATCCAGGGTTATTCATCAGAGCTTTATCGATGTGCAGGAAGAGGGCACCGAAGCGGCCGCAGCTACCATTGTGGAGATGCGTGAGCTCAGTGCCGGCGGAGGAGCTTCTGCCATTCCTTTTAAAGCAGACCGGCCCTTTCTCTACCTGATTAAAGAGAATTCGACTGGAGCAATAGTCTTTATAGGCAAGGTGGGGAAACCGGAATATTCCTGAATAGTTGCTAGTTTAATCCTCCAGGGGAAAAGAGAGATCTGGTTTCATCTGAGGAGGGGACTGACTATTATTGATCCGCTCAATCAGCAACAGGGCATATTCGATGGTCTGCTTCATCCCTTCCAGCTCCCACTCAGGATCATATTCATCCTTCACAGTGTGATAATCCTTACCCCAGAATTCTGTATAATTTTTTGCTCCTGTCACCTCATCCTCGCCGGCCGAGATCCATACGGATGGAATTCCATACCTGGCAAAAGAATACTGGTCGGACCGGTAGAAGAGCCCCTGGTTGGTGAGCGAAAAGGATGAGTACTCCAGGTGATGATCCGCAGCCAGGGTTTTTATCATCTCTTCAAAATCAGAGAATCTGGCTCCTATGCCCATGATGCTGTTGGACCGGGCCCATACTGGGGTAGATTCAAAATTAATATTGGCAATAATGCTACTTCGATCGGTGTTCTGGGCATAGTATTTTGATCCCAGCAATCCCGACTCCTCTGCATTGCATCCCAGGATGGTGACCGTGTAATAGAGATCGGACTGGAACTCTTTAAGTATTTTGGCCACCACCATCATGGCGCCCACAGCCGTTCCATTGTCAATGGCTCCATTGTAAATCTGATCCCCCTCCTTCGATGGATCAATCCCCAGGTGATCGATATGTGCACTCAGTACAATACGCTTTTCTGTCTTACCCGGTATTTCGGCCACCACGTTATTTATGGTTACATCTCTGAAGCTGTTCCTGCCAGCAATTTGGATTTTTGTACCCAGATGAATGGGTCGAAATTCTTTCGACCGGCTTTTTGCATACAGTTCTTCCAGTTTGATGTTCTGAGTATCCAAAATTTTTCTCAGGCTATTCTCTTTGATCCATCCCCTGAACTTCAGGTTATTTTGCAGATCAGAATCGATATACAACTCCTCACCGGTCCACGAGTTCTTTACTACATTCCAGTCATATCCGGCACTCTCATCGGTATGAATCAGCAGGATTCCTGCAGCACCCCGCCGGGCTGCCTCTTCTATGTGGTAGGTCCATCTGCCAAAATAGGTGAGTGTACTCCCTTCAAAGATATCGGTATCATACATACCCGGATCGTTGACACGGGTGATTACTATTTTATTCTCCACATCCACATCTTTATAGTCGTCCCAATCCCACAAATCGGTGGTAATCCCAAAACCCACAAACACGGCATCTCCATCCACCTTAATGAATTCTTCTTCCTTCGTAAAGGTTCCCACCACATCTTCTATGTATTCCAGAGACGTTCCACCTGCCTTCAGTGCAAAACCGGTATTAGAGAACCCTTTCATTACAAAAGGCTGAAAATAAGAATCCCCCGCACCGGGCTGCAGGTCCATAAACTGACAGACACTTTTCAAGTAAGCCTCCGCCAGATCCCCTCCCCTGGTACCCGGTGCACGGCCCTCAAACAGATCGTGACCCAGCATCCCAGCCACCCCAATCATCTCAGCCTTTGAAATGCACCCGGCGCGTTCTTCAAGGGTTTCACCTCTATCATTTGAGCAACTGCCCAGAACCCATCCTGCAACTACAAGTAATATCAAAAAGTTCCTATTCATCATTTTCTCTTGTTGGAAAAGTTAAAATACAAAAACTTACACAATGAACCCAACCACCCAGCGGATTGTTATCTCTAAAAAGTATATGTCAACTCCTTTTCTGTTATACGGAGCCAATGGTTTTGTGGGATCCGAAGTGGCTCGGCTGGCTGTGCAAATTGGACTTCAACCTATAATTGCTGGAAGAAACAAGGAGAAACTTAAGATACTATCTGGTGAGCTGGGTTTAGAGTACAGGGTATTCAGCCTGGATGATGCAGAGGTGATTGAACGAGAGATTAAGGATATGGAGGTTGTCCTTCACTGTGCAGGACCCTATATCTACACTTCGAAACCTATGGTAGATGCCTGTCTCAAAACCAGAACTCACTACCTTGATATCACTGGTGAAATCCCTGTTTACGAGGACATTTTAAGTCGCGATGCAGAGGCGAAATCAAAGGGTGTAATGCTGTTGCCGGGAGTTGGTTTTGATATTGTCCCCACCGATTGTCTGGCCATGCACCTGAAACAAAGATTGCCATCTGCCACTCATCTATCGCTGGCCTTTCATAGTGTGGGGCCCGCAGGGCTTCCGCCCGGAACGCAAAAGACCATGTTTGAGTTGATCCCATTTGGAAATAGGGTGAGGATCGAAGGTCAGTTAAAGGATCCGGGAAAAGAGGTCAAAACACGAATGATTGATTTTGGAGAAGGACCGGTAGAGGCCACCAGATTCACCTGGGGCGATGTGTTTACAGCCTGGTTCAGCACAGGTATTCCCAACATTGAGGATTATATTGTACTATCCCAATCAATGAAAAAGGGATTGGCATTTATTGGAGTAATTGGTCCTCTGTTCAAAATGGCTGCGGTGCGCAACTTTTTTAAACTCGGAGTAAAGCCAGGTCCCACCCCGGATGAATGTAAAAAGACTGTCACACATGTATGGGGAGAGGTAACCGACAATTCCGGGAACAAAGCAGAAGTGCGATTATATGGACCTGAAGCGGGACTCACATGGACATCCCAAACTGCATTAGCAGCTGTAAAAAAGATACTCAGTGGAAATATCTCCCCTGGTTACCAGACTCCAGCCATGGCATTCGGAGCCGATTTTGTACTGGAGCTGGAGGGAGTTACCCGGGAGGATATTGAATAACTTCTAAATTGGATTTGTTCATTTACACTTTCCAGATTTTCTCCAGCTTTCTCAACCTGTTCCGGGCCACAGTAATTTCCACAACCGATTCTCCCTGTAAACGACAGATAGCGGTTTTGCTGTTTACATGGGTTAAATGGGTGATGTTTATCAGGGCCGAACGACTGGCTCGAAAAAAACTATCATCTGCAAGCTCTTTCTCCATGGACCCCAGGTTACTGGAAATAATCTCCACCCTTCCGTTGGCCATAACAATTTCAGTATAGTTCCCATCTGCAGTACAACAAACGATCTCTTCGGGATCAATCACTAAAAAACCGGTACGTGTATTCACCTTGATTCGCCTACCTAAACCCAGATTGTTCAGTAGGTTATCGACTCGTTCGTTGAGCATCTTATTCTGCTTCTCCTCTCTAAACCTCCAGATGGCATCCTTGAGTAATTCGGGGTCCACAGGTTTTAGCAGATAGTCAAAAGCACTTGCTTTTACCGCCTTGATGGCATACTCATCATATGCAGTTATGAAAATAATCCCCAGGTAGTATTCACTGTCACGGAGACTTTCCACCAGCTTAAAACCGTTTTTCCTGGGCATCTGAATATCAAGCAAAATCAGGTCCGGAGCATTCTGGGCCACCTGGACCAAAGCTTCATCTACATTTTCTGCATAACCCACAATCTTTACCCCTTTTACCGGTTCAAGAAGCATGGTCAGCAAATCCCTGGCTTCGGGTTCGTCATCCACTATCAGTACTCTAATATGGTCATCTATCATCATATGGTAATTTCAATTATGGTTCCGGATGCTTTTAAATCATATTCGAACAGATCCCTGACCTCAAAACGAGCCTTTTTTCCTGTTGTTTCATTAAACTGCTTGAAATACTTCTTCATCATTTTTATGCCCTGACCGGCCGACTCATCCCTATATTTGGCCGAAGCTGCCCTCCCGATCCCGTTATCGCAGATGGTGATTTTCAATCCCTTTTTCAATGCCATCACCTCCACATCCAGTTTTCTGTCATAATCCTTATGCCTCAGCCCGTGCTTTAGTGCATTCTCCACAAAAGTAAGCACACTCATTTTGGGTATTTCAAAACTATTTAACCGATCCTCTTCAATATTCACATTGTAGATAAACTTCTCTCTAAAACGAAGCTTTTCTATCTCAAGGTACCTGTTCACAAATTCCAACTCCTCTAAAACTGACCAGGTAACCTGCGATGAATCAGCAGAAA
>JAOZUK010000916.1 GCA_029938715.1 Bacteroidales bacterium
ATGCACCTGCAACTAACAATCCTGATACAGTTGAGAAAGCAGCAGAGACAGCACCGGCAGCAAGAAAGCCAATAACAAGTGGATACAAATCACCAAGCTGTGCTGTGTAAACAACAATTGCATCTTTAGCTAATTTTCCTGCTTCAGGACTTGAGGATAGAATTTTTCCAAATGCGGAATAAACTGGAGCACTCCAGTAAAGAATACAAATAAAGAATAGACCCCAAACAACTGACCATCTTGCATCTTTTGCACGTGGCACAACATAAAATCGTTGAATAACATGTGGTAACCCTGCTGTCCCAATCATCAAAGAGAAACAAATTGCTAACCACTGAAATGCTGTTTGCCCCGTGGCGGGGTCCCAGGGCATGGCAAACTCGGGCGAGGGGAGGATGGCAAAATCATGCCCCATTGAAGAAAGACCTCCTCCTGGTGCAATACCGTTAACAATATCACTAATTACTTGACCGTAACCAACTTGAGGTAACCATGCAAAATATCCAAATTTATATGTTAAAATAAATAGTGGAATAATGAAAGAGATTATAATTATCACATATTGGATCTGCATGTTTTTTGTAACTCCCAACATACCTGAAATGAGAGTGTAAGTTAGTACTACAGATGCTCCAATAATAACTGCCCATGAGTAATCAATTCCTAAAATCCATTTGAACATGAGTCCGATACCAGCAAACTGACCTACACAATATGAAAAGGAGATAAAGATTGCTAAACCAGCACCAACGCCTCTTAAGCCTTGTGAGTAATATCTGTCGCCAATAAAATCAGCCGCAGTATATTTTCCATAACGCCTAATTTGGCCAGCCATTAAAATCAAAAGGAGAACGTATCCACCTGTCCATCCAACAACATACGATAAACCATGATAGCCAGAGCCATACATAATTGCAGCCATTCCTAGGAATGATGCAGCACTCATCCAGTTAGATGCAATTGCCATTCCCGCTCCAACAGGTGAAATTTTTCTTCCTGCAGCCCAATATGTCTTTGTATCTTTGGCTCGGTTAAAAACC
>JAOZUK010000117.1 GCA_029938715.1 Bacteroidales bacterium
AATTGTTGAAGGAGAATCCGGAACTACGTCGCGAATTTGAGCAAAAGAAAAAAGAGGATCCCCAATTTGCAGGAAATGCCTATGGCCAGCTCCGGTTTATCTATGAACGGTCACCCTGGTCAGAACCCACCTATATGCGATACCCCGTTTACAGATCAGTCAATTGATTCTAATATCGTATAGCCCGTTAGCTTACCCTTCTTGTCAAATGTTTCAGAGCGTATGGGTCCATACTCAGGACTGTACCATTCGACCGAACTCATGTTCATCTTCACAAACCCAATCTCAGAACGTGCATCATAGCTACTCTTAATGCATTCAAAGGATCCCGCAGGGGTGTCCATGGTCTCTATGGCCTCGACTTTTCTGTTGAAAATAGCCACAGAGATAGTAACCAGCTTCATGCCATTACTTCTGACAATGGCAGTGACTTTCCCATCCTTAAGTTCAGTGCCTGCCTTGCTATCCAGGGGTAGATCCATATGTTCAGCATCCACCTCCACGTCCATGGACTCATAGGCACTCATGGTGGAGGGATCCAGAAATTTACTGGAACTGAAGTAAAGGATTCCGTTCTTGCACTCCACCTTCACCTCATTTTCGAAAATAGCCTCCCCCTTTTTGTCACTGTAAGTAGACATAAAGACTGCCTCAGCCCAATCATCCTTTACAGTTTTCCCCTTGAAAGACATTTCCGTGCTGCCTGTCACTTTTCCCTTCTTATCATAGCTCACATACTTCAACACTGTCCCTTCCTTCTGAGGAATAAAGTCAGCACAATTCTGTCCTTTCACCACTGTGAAAGCTATTGAGAGGGCAAATACTGAAAGTAAAATCCTGGATAATTTCATAAGTCATCTTTTTAGGTTCTATTTTAAAAGTAATGAAATTTAATAAATTGCTGAACTACTTAAAATTATATATTTTTGTTGAGTAGAAAGTCACTCTTGATGTGCATATGAAGAAGTCTTTCCTTACATGGGTAGTGGTCACCTTTGTCCTGTTTCAGGCTGGGGCAACCGTCAAACTGGATGATTTTCTGAGCAGAGAATATGTGACCGAAGTACGGGTACTTGAGAGTGAATCCAACTTTGACCGCATCCTGGAAGTAATGATCGAGCAACCGGTCGATCACCGCAATCCCGATGGAGAAACTTTTACCCAAAGGCTCTATATATCCCACATCGATCCCTCCCGGCCAGTTGTGCTTGTAACAGCCGGGTACGATGCAAAATATTATTACACCTCCGAAATTGCCGCCCGGTTGAATTGTAACCAGGTGATGGTCGAACACCGCTACTTTGGGCGCAGTGCTCCGGATCATCCCCAATGGCAATACCTGGATACCTGGCAGGCCGCCTCAGATCATCACCGGATCATTACCCTTTTTAAGGATTTATATCCCGGGAAATGGATCTCCACAGGAATCAGTAAAGGAGGCCAGACGGTCATGTACCACAGTTACTACTACCCTGAGGATGTGGATGTGCGGGTTCCCTATGTGGCTCCGCTAAACTTTAAGGTAGAGGACGAACGCATTTACTCATTTCTCAACCAGGTGGGAAGGCCAGGGGATCGAAGGAAGGTCAAGAGGTTTCAGAAAATGGCCCTGAAGTACCAGGACCGGTACATTCCTGCCTTTATTAATTTTTCAGAGGAGAAAGGATATACCTACGAACTGGCCGGTGGCATTAAAAAAGCCTATGAATATTGCGTACTGGAATACTCATTTGCATTCTGGCAATGGGGTTATGTTCCTGTAAATAAGATCCCCAGAAGGGCCGCCAGGGCCAGGGAAGTCATAGAACACATGAACCGGGTGGCCGGTTTCGACTACTTCGACGACGGTTTTATCACCAAAAACCAGCCCTTCTTTTACCAGGCCCTCACCGAGATGGGCTATTACGGCTACGCCCTGGTCGAGTTTGAAAAATATATCAAGCACGTGGACAATCCCATATTTACCTTTACCATCCCCGAAGATGTGGAAATTCCTTTCAATGCCAACCTATCTGTCGATTTAGAGAAGTACCTGGAGGAGGATGCCAATAACTTCGTTTTTATCTACGGCGAATACGACACCTGGTCGGCTACGGCTGTTACCAGTACCGGCACCACCAATTCAAAAATCTATTTCAAAGAGGGTGGCTCCCACCGCACGCGCATCAACAACATGCCCGAGGAGCAGAAACAGGAGGTTTACCAGACCATCGAATTGTTTTTGGAATAACCCTGCCATCTCTGGCAGGGTATTAGGATTATTTGATGGATTATTTCTTCATTTCAATAATCACTACTCCATTGCCTCCATTTGCCCAATGAGTCAGACTAGTTGTCGCTTTGCCTTTTTTGAGGAAATCTCTACATTTTTAACAGGAAACTCATTAACGACTGTCAGATTTCCATATATAATTGCTGCAATTGTATCAGAGAATTAGACACTGCAGGGTGATATTTCTTTTTTAGTGCCATAAACTTATGACATCTTGCTAATCTAAAATGGATTAGCAGGTCAAAACAAATTGGTCGTGATATGAATAGGACATTATCACCCTCTTTTGAGCATTTCTACAACAAGCTGAAAACCATTTTGGAAGAGGCCAGGAGCAATACATACCGGGCTGCAAATTCTGAAATGGTACAAGCATACTGGAATATTGGGCAAATGATTGTTGAAGAAGAGCAAAAAGGCAGCAACCGGTCAGAATATGGAAAGAACTTAGTAGCAACCTTATCAGTAAAATTAACTGCCGAATATGGAAAAGGTTTCCATAAGACCAATCTATGGAATATGATCCGATTTTATCGGACTTTTCCAATTGTCGACGCAGTGCGTCAACAATTATCCTGGACTCATTACCGGATGCTAATGCGAATTGAAAAAGAGGATGCCCGAGAGTTTTATTTACAGGAATCTGTAGAAGGCAACTGGAGTACAAGGCAGTTAGAGAGACAAGTTAGTAGTCAATATTTTGAAAGAATGCTGCTGACTCAGGAGAACAATCGGCCTTTGGTAAAACATGAAGCAGACATTAAGAATGAGCTGTTTGAACCTGCTCAAATAATTAAGGATCCATATGTTCTTGAGTTCTTGAACCTGAAATCCAACACTACTTTCTTTGAAAGTGAACTTGAACAGGCTTTAATAGATAAACTTCAAGAGTTTTTGTTGGAACTGGGTAGAGGCTTTTCATTAGTCAGCAGGCAATACCGGATATCGGCCGACACTAAACACTTTTATGTGGACCTGGTCTTTTACAATTTCATCCTGAAATGCTTCTTGCTTATCGATCTGAAAACCGGTGAACTCACGCATCAGGATATCGGCCAGATGGACTTTTACGTGAGATTCTTCGAGGGCCAAATAAGACAGGATAACGACAACCCAACCATTGGTCTGATTCTTTGCGCAGAAAATAATCGAACTATCGTAAAGTACAGTTTATTAGAAGACAGCAAGCAGATCTTTGCCTCCAAATACAAATTGTATCTACCATCGGAGAAAGAACTGAAACAGGAGTTAATCCGTGAAAGAAAAATGATAGAACAAGAGAAAAGACTTAATGGTTAGAGCACTTGATTCTCAAATAATAAGTCTACAGCCTTAATATTAATTTGCTTTTTAAGGCTATTACCTTATATTTGTAATTCTCTTTTAAGGTTTTACCCTTATGAAAAAACAGAAACTCATATTAGAACAGATTGACAGAAAGATTCTTCTGCTAAAAAGCATTGAAGATTTAGCGATTCCTTCAACTGGTTGGATCAAGGCAATCAGGAAATCATTGGGCCTGTCGCTGAGGCAACTTGGAAGTAGAATGGGGATTACTGCACAAAGCGTTAAGGAAATAGAAGAACGTGAAATGTATGGAACCATCTCATTAAAAGTATTGAAACAATTCGGTAATTCGCTTAACATGAAATTAGTCTATGGATTCATACCAGCAAGGGCGAGTCTGGAAAGTATGATAAACGAAAGAGCGATGGAATTAGCCAGGGAAATTGTACAGAGAACTTCAATTAGCATGAAGCTTGAGGACCAGGAGAACGAGCCAGCCAGAATCAACGAGGCTATTACTGAAACTGCCAACGATTTAAAATCACAAATGCCAAGATATCTTTGGGATTAGATACAAATTATATAGAAGGACAAACTCCTCTGAATGAAGACGAGAGGGAGGGAATACTTATCGAAACCATCTCAACACGGGGTGAACTGGATGAATTTGAGCAAGCCAATATTCAACAGGCAATTGAATGGACATTAAAATACAAGTTTAGCCCGGATCGAATTCTTACTGAAGAGTTTCTGCTCCAGGTCCACAAGAAAATGTTTGCTGAAGTTTGGCAATGGGCCGGGGAAAAACGAAAAAGCAATAAAAATATTGGGGTGGACAAGTATCAAATATCAGTTGAACTGAAGCAACTAATTGAGGACTGCAAATATTGGCTCGAAAAGAAGACCTATGATCCAGATGAAATTGCAATTAGATTTAGTCACAGACTGGTAATGATTCACGTCTTTCCCAATGGCAATGGAAGACATTCCAGGCTGGTTGCAGACATATTTATCTCCCATCTTTTTACGAGGCCGCCCTTTTCCTGGGGACGATCGGACCTATCAAAATCAGGGCAAATAAGGAAAATCTATCTGGAGGCGATTTATGCAGCTGACAAAGGAGATATTAAGCCATTGATAGAATTCTCAAGACAATAGTCGTGTAGCCTCACATCCCTCACTCATACCTCATCTAATTTTACTGTTATAAATCCCATGAGTATCTCGCTACTTACTCAATCAAAACCTTATGAATACTGAACACTCCTGGCCTACTCAGTTTAAGTAGGTAAAGACCAGGCTGGTACTCCTGAACATTCAGTTCATATGCGTTTTGGCCAACAAGTTTCAACACCAGAGTTCCTGACATTCCATACATCTGCAGCTCAAAAGGTTCCTCATTCGGTGACTTTACAAAGAGTGCCTGGTTGGCAGGATTGGGATAGATCATGTAGATACCGGTAGTAAGCTTATCCTCAGTTGAAACACAAATCTCGGTGGTTAGCTCAAGATTGAAAATGGTATCTATACCATCTGTGCTTTTCACCCTGATTTGATAGATTCCGGCATCTTTATACCAGCTGCTTCTAAACAGTGTACTATCGCCCAGACAGATGGTCTCCTGTTCGTTGATTACAACCTCAGTTCGGACTACACGCTCAAGAAACCCTTGTTCCAAATAACCCACAAAAGCAACTGAACCTGTTTCGGAGGCACTCTCTTTTTTCACCGAAATACCGGCATTAAGTCCGGCAAAATACAAACGACCCTCGGCAGTTACCTGAATCTCACCAAAGAAATTATTTCCTATTACGCCTGCTGATTTCAATATCAAAGGCTCTCCCTTATCTGTAACCTTGGCAATAAACATATTGGGGGAGACTGCTCCGCCCCCACCCGACACCGGGCCAGCGATCAGGGTATCAAGCCCCATAATTAATGTATCACCGAACATACCCATCAGGTAGCCGGTGGTATCTGTTGCAGGTTCATAACATACACCGAAGTCGCCCCCTTCACCCAGGCTTCCGTAAGAATTCAGTGCAGTACAAATACCAGCTGAATCGAACAGGGCTAAAAAGATCTCCTCCATAACCATCCCGGTGTTGCCGGCACTGAACTCTCCAAAATTGATTTCACCCAGGTGCATACCTGTCAGAAAAATCCGGTCCACATCATCCACACTTACATCAAAAGCCTCTGCAAATCCGAATTCAGTAGCTGTGGTTGTCCCCCATTTAGCCACACCTTTCTCATCAAACTTCACAAGGAAAGGACCCTCAATAGGTGTATTCAGCGTCACTCCATTTCCAAACTCCACCTGGCCAGTGTAGGTTCCACTAGCCACCACTTCCCCCGATTTGCTTAGGTCCATATCAATGAGTCCAAACAGATCCATAAATTCATCGGTTACAGCATGGCTGATCCACTGACAGGAACCGGCCGTATCGAGCTGTGCGATAAACATCACATTGGCATATTCATTCCAGTTGCCGGTGACCTCCATGGTATCAATGGTTAGGGAACCTGAAAAGTTACCGGCCAGGTAAATTCGATTTAATGAATCAATCTCAATGTTATCACAGCTGACTCCCCGGGTTGTTTCCAGCTCTTTAATCCAAATCTGTTTTCCTGCATGGTCATATTTAATCATATAGCCACTTCCAGCCACCATATTTGTGTTAAGAACCGTATCCTCAATCTGTATTGAATCCCAGAACGAACCGGTTACATACACATACCCCTCACTATCTACTGCCAGATCCCCTTTCCCTTTATGGGAAGTACTTTGCAAAAACTTGCTCCATTGGAAGTCACCGTCTTCACCATATTTTACTACAAATATGTCATCAGCAATGGAGGAAAACACCTCCGTATCTTCCACCTTCAATCCACCCCCATAGTGACCGAGCAGACAGAAGCTACCGTCATGACTTGTGGCAATGCTGCTGAAATAAGAGGTGCCGGCGCCACTAATGTTACCGGTCCAGTCCCAGCCCACTACTTCATAATCGACATAGGAATGCCCGTCCATAATAATGAAAACCGTGTCGGAAACAATCCTTTCACATCCATTAAATACCACTAAATAATATGCTCCCGTATCTGCTGCAGTAGCCTGGCTAATGGTATAATGATTTCTAACATCGGGGAGCAGGATTCCGTTATGGTACATCTCATATTCAAGGCCAATCAGGTTGTGACTCACATAGAACAACAGACTCACTTCATCTCCTTCGGCTGCATAAATCTCAGGAGATGTCACATCATAAATGTAGATATCATCATACAGCACACAGGACTTAAGGTTAAAATGCTTGGTGCTTTCATCAGTACAGGTATACGATCTACATGAGTACATACCAAAGTCTGACTCGGACTCAATAACTACTATACAAGTTGAATCCGTTCCATCCTGTATCACCTCTTCTCCCTTAAAAAACTGAAACTGTACATTGGGTCCGGAGGCTGTGGAAAAAAGCTCAATGGTATCTCCAATTGCAGGTTCGAACAAAACATTGTCAAAGTCAGCAATAAAAAGGGATAATGTACCCAGATTTTCTATTTCATCTATGGTTATCAACCTATTGTAGAGTAGGATATCATCCATTTTCCCAGTAATTCCACTCCCCGCTGAATTTCCAAACCAGAGGGGATCGTCGTTGGGTTGAATGGAACTAACACCCGTTTCAAATTCAGCACAGGGTTCAATAGCCAGCCACAAGGTCACCCTGCTTCCATCATATGTGACCGTATAATTTACCCAGTGCCCGGTGATCATTCCCCACTCACATCTGAAGGTCTGTATAGCACCCTCTCCATCTGTAAAAGAGAAACTCCATGGTGTTCCAGAGCCTTCATCTGGTCCCGGATGGACAGAGATCCAGTAACTACCGCTATCCGGATCTGCCGGATCTGATTTGGAGATGATCCGTGTCTCAGTTTCAGGAACAGAATCCAGGTAGATCCAGAATGAAATGGAGAAAACATCGGTGAAATCCAGAGAAGGGTGATCCTCCACCTTTAAATAGCTTTCTATACTCGACAGATAAACTGCGTTCTGGGGATGACAATACCGATCCTCTGTGATCTCAGCATTGTTGGGAACAGCAGTCACATTATTTCCAGTGGAGTCGCGAAAACTGCCCAGAAAATCATAGTAGGCCACCAGGTTTGTGGTATCAATGACCGGATAGCCCGATTGCGCGTTCAAGTCGCTTAAACAAGGAGTGAAAAAACTGATCGTACCTAAAAGGATAGCAATAGAAAATGTAGTAAGCCCTATTCTCTTCATGGTTGGGGTGTAAGAAGGTTGAAACATGGCTGACTTCTTCAGTCAGATAACTAAAATCAATGGTACGAAAAAAGAGAGTTATGGTTGCCGGTAGTTATTAACTTTGTTCCGGGTAACAAGTAGAACATTTTCCATGTTATATCGTTCAATAAGAAACTAAATGAATCCGTCTGATAATCCATGAATATTACATCCAAGAATTCCTTGTGGCTTTTAATTGCCACATACCTGGCTTTTGCAGCACCAACTCAAGCTCAAACCTCTTTACTAGACATTCTTTCTGATGAACTAAACAGGGAGTTCACCACCCTACAGAAAGCGGAAGTGCCCCCCTATTTCATGGAATACCGGGCTTCCGATATTCAATCGATCACGTTAACCGGATCTTTCGGAAGTCTAACAGACCATATGAAGAATAAGTACCGGACCCTTTTCACCTCAGTAAAGGTGGGCGACTATGGTTATGACAACAGCCATCCCTCCGAAAACGGAAATGACTGGCATGGAGGCAGCTGGATGCAAAGCACCAACCTTCCTCTGGAGAACAATGAAGTGGCCATCCGCCAGAAGATCTGGAGGCTCACCGATATGAACTATAAATCGGCTGTTTCAACTTATCAGAATTTACTGACCAATAGTAAAAAGAGAGATTCCATACCCGACTTCTCCAAAGAGAAACCACATCGGCATGAAGATCTCCCTATGGAAGATCTGATAGGACAGTTTGACCAAAAAGAGTGGGAGTCGAAAGTAAAAAAGTACTCAGAGGTCTTTCTACGGGACAAGGTTTTTATTAATGGAGAAGCCGTCCTTAATTTCACTACAGAAAGAAAATATTTTGTATCGACCGAAGGCAGTCGCATTGCCCAGAACCACACCAGTGCTACACTTATACTCAGCGCTTCGATACTTGCTGAAGACGGGGATGTTATTCCCCTTGAAAAGGTATATCATGCCAGAGATCCGGAAGGATTACCCTCTTCCGATTCTGTAATACTTGCCTGCCAGACCCTTGTCAAAGACCTTAGAAAACTTAGCAAAGCGCCCAAAGCTGAACCCTATTCAGGTCCGGCTATCCTCTCTGCTTCGGCTTCAGGAGTCTTCTTTCATGAGATATTTGGTCATCGAATTGAGGGTCACAGGCTTAAGAGTAAATCGGATGGACAGACCTTTAAATCCCGAATTGGGGAATCGGTACTTAATAAAAATCTGAGCGTAGTAAGCGATCCCTCCGTTAGTGAATACAAAGGTCATTACCTAAACGGCTATTATGCCTATGATGAACAGGGGATGCCCGGCCAGAAGGTAACTGTAGTGGAAAATGGAATCTTAAAGGGCTTCCTGATGTCCCGCCAACCTCTGGAAGTAAATTCCAGCTCAAACGGACATGGTCGCGCCAATGCAACCTCTGAAGCAGTTTCAAGGCAGTCAAATCTGTTTATCACTGCCTCAAAAACTAGGAGTGAGCAACAGTTAAGAAAGACTCTTATTCAGAAATGTAAGAAACTTGGACTTGACTATGGCTACTACATCGAAGAGGTATCGGGTGGATTTACAACCACAGACCGCTACCAGCCCAATGTTTTCAATATTCAACCCCGTACAGTTTACCGCATATTTACAGATGGCCGACCCGATGAGCTGGTCAGAGGGGTAACCCTGATCGGCACTCCCCTGGTTATGTTCTCAGGGATTGAGGCGGCAGGTGAAAAAAATGGGATTTTCAATGGTACCTGTGGTGCAGAATCAGGGGGAGTTCCCGTTTCAACCATCTCGCCCTCACTACTTATCAGTAGGATTGAGACCCAGAAAGAGCCAGAGGGAAACCAGATCAAACCCATCCTTGAGATGCCGGGAGGTATGAATAGCACAGCAATGAATCCTCCAAGTGATAATATCATTGAGCAAGCACTTACAGATGAAATGAACAGGAACCTGGAGCAACTTAAATACAAAGACTTTGATAAACCTTTCTTTATATCCTATTCCCTCTCAAACCATCGGATCTATTCAGGATCTGCCACCCTGGGTTCCATCGAAAAATCGGATATTCAGAATTTCAGTTCCAATAATGTCAGATTGATGGTGGGCAACTATGAATTGAATGATGAAAATTACACAGACCAGTCGATTACAGACAACTACTATTCAGAGTATATAACTCCTCCACTGGAACCCGATTATCTGGGAATCAGGCGTAGCTTTTGGAAGATGACCGACCAGGTTTACAAATCGGCTGGCACGCTCTACAAGCATAAAATGAAAACTCTTTCCAGTATGAAACTTCCGGCGGGATATGAACCCATTCCAGACTTCAGCCAGGAAGAGGTCACCAAAAAGATCATCAAGAGGAAGGTGGCCGAAATGGATACCACTGTTCTTGATGAGATGCTGCGACAATACTCAAGTATTTTGCTGGACTATAGCGATCTGACAGGTTCAAATGTATCCATGAACATGCATCAGTCCGATCACTACTTTATCAATAGCGAAGGGGCCAGGATTCAATACCCCAAGGATCAATCGAACCTGATTATCCAGGTGCAGTGCCTTAGCAAAGACTACCAGCCTTTGTTTAGTTCACTTACCTTCAATGCCACAAGTCCCTCGTCACTTCCCTCCGGGGAAACAGTAGAAAATGACATTCGCTCCATGGTGGACAGTCTGCTATTGGTAAGTAACGCACCCATTACAAATGATCGATACTACGGTCCTGTCCTGTTTCTCGGTCAGGCAGCCCGTAGCACACTTGAATCTTTGCTCATGGGATCGACCAACTACCTGACTGCCACAAGAGCTGGTCTCATAAAGGATCAGCAAATGAACCTCTATACCAGCTCCATGATGAATGGCACTGCAGCCTCTCTGAATCAGCGCGTCCTGCCCAGGAATATCAATATCACCTCACGGACCCATATGGAGCGATTCCAGGGAATAGAACTTACAGGCAATTTTGAAGTGGATGCTGAAGGAATCGTTCCTCCGGCAGAACTCGTGCTTGTGAAAAATGGGATCCTGGTTGACCAATTAAACGGGCGTACCCCAACCAAGGATATTCCACACTCCAACGGTCACATGAGGGGCAGTGTTTTTAGCGGAAAAATGCTTGCTCCAGGTATTCTGGACATGGAAGTCACAGAAGGCGCCATGAACAAGGCAGAATTGAAACAAAAATTGATCCAGCTGGCACAGGATGAAAACCTGGATTATGCTTACATCCTCCGTTCCACGGCAGGAAATGGAATTCCCTTTCCCCTGCTGCTATACAAGGTGGACCTGGAAAGCGGAGCTGAAAGCCTGGTAAGGATCATAAGCACAGTGGAACTGCCCGAAAACAGCCTTCGGGAGGTTTCAAACTACTCTTCGGAAAGATTGGTACATAACACCCAGTTTGGCGGAGGGCTACCCATCTCCCTGATTATACCAGATGGGTTTATCGTGGAAGATGTAACCCTCAGCCCCATCTTCTCCCCCATCTCCATCTCGGCTCCTGTGGTGCCAAACTGATCGGGATTGCCCAATACATTTATGTTTTGTATTTTTGTTGAAAAGTTCGCTTAACTGTTATATTTGCTACATTTATGAAGTCAATAACTTTTGGAAACAGGCTCGCAGAGGTTCGTAAGGAGAAAAAGATTTCCCAAGATGCCCTTGCTAAAAAGATCGGCCATCATGGTGCCGTAATTGGTCGTTATGAGCGCGATGAAGTAAAACCATCCATCGAGATTGCTGCGCAGATCGCAGGGGCGCTAGAAGTATCTTTGGATTATCTGGCAGGAAGCACTGACCTGCTACTTGATAAGGGCATTATTAACCGTATTCAGGATATCCAAAAGCTTGACAACGAGAACAAGAACCATCTCTATGCCCTGATGGATGCTTTTTTGAGAGATTACAAGGCCAAGCAGGCGTATGGAATCTAACACCGTTCAACAATGAAAGCTACAGATTTAAAGATAAACCTACCACTTAGTTTTAACCAGGTTGTGGAGATTATTAAACAACTCCCCTACAGTGAAAAGTTAAAGCTCAGCGAAGTACTGGAAAAGGAGACAAGACAGAAGAAGGAAAGAGATACTACATTGACTCATTTTGCAAGTGAAAAAGTATTGGCCAAAGACTGGCTATTACCCGAAGAAGACGAAGCATGGAAAGATTTGTAGAAGGTGATGTGGTTGTTACCGTTCCCGTTTTCCGATCTGTCCAACGCAAAGAAAAGACCGGCCCTGGTCCTGGCAGACCTTAAGAGCAATGATATTATTCTCTGCCAGATCACAAGCCAAAACGTTCAAGATGAGTATGCCCTTCGGCTGGATAATTCAGGGTTCACTAAGGGATCGCTTCATAAACCCAGTAACATCCGACCCAACAGGCTCTTTACTGCAGAAAAGAGCATCATCACCCGGAAGATTGGAAGGGTGAAAGAGGATGTGCTGATTACTGCTATTAGAAAGCTAACTCTGATTTTAACAGAATAAAACAGTTGCTCATACTTTCCAGCCATAAGAATAAAAATACAACTGCTCTTTTAAGTAGAGAATTTATAACGAAGATTGAATGATGGCGTATCCGATTTTCCTCTGGGATTTGCTGGGCTGGTCTTGAAGACGTTGATGATATTCACATACTCGTCAGTTTGCTCTGTAGATTGTCCAGGTTATTGAGTAATAGTATCTGACTACCAAATCAGAGAAACAATATTTTACTTTCTCCAACCATTTCAAAATCATTAATGTATGCAACATTATATATATCTCTTTTCTTTACAAATGAAGATCTCAACAGGTTACATTTCCCCAAATTCGGGATATTATAGTAAAGTCCATCATGAGATCCTATAATTCCCACCACTCCTGCATTAAGCACCTGGCCCGTTCCAACTGCCTCCCGAACAAGTATGCCAACTTCATTGACAGGTCTACCATCTGGAGGTGGAGGAAGGAAGAGGAGGTTAGCGTTCAAAAACTCATTGCCGAAAAAGATATCAAATTCTCAAACTCAATGGTTGAAGCCCAGAATAAGATCATCAAATACTACTATCTCTTCAAACACGACTTCAAGGATATTCATGAATTAAGAAAACTGCTGGACTGGATCATCCCTGATTATCAATATGAACGACCCCATCACTCCCTGAAAGGACGAACTCCGTATGAAGCCTTGATCGGAATCCCTTTGCCTACAGAGCAATGGCAACAGCAAATCCAGGAAGCCAA
>JAOZUK010000917.1 GCA_029938715.1 Bacteroidales bacterium
GAGGTCTGGTCGGAGCCCAGCTCCACCAGCACCCTGTGCTCCAGGAAATACTCCCAGAGATCCACAATGTTCCCCTCATAGGCCAGGGAGATCGCTTCCTTACGTTCCCGGGCAATTCCAAGGCGATTGACCAGTGCTCCCAGATCCGAAAAAACTTCATCCACCCAACCCTGGGAGTGACGAGTGGCAATGACCTTGGGATTCACCTCGGCCACCACACAGATCCCCCCTGCAATCACCGTAGCCTTGGGCTGAGCCCCCGACATTCCACCCAGACCGGAAGTCACAAATACCCTTCCCCTCATGGACCCGTCCCCACCCTCCAGCTTCAGACGGCTGGCGTTCATAACTGTAATGGTGGTTCCATGCACAATTCCCTGTGGACCGATGTACATAAACGATCCGGCAGTCATCTGCCCGTACTGGGTAACCCCCAGTGCATTCATACGCTCATAATCATCCGGGGCAGAGTAGTTGGGAATCACCATCCCGTTTGTGACCACCACCCTGGGTGCTTCTGCATGTGAAGGAAAGAGACCCATGGGGTGACCCGAATAGAGGACCAGGGTCTGTCCGTCGGTCATCTCCGCCAGATACTTCATGGTGAGCCGGTACTGGGCCCAGTTCTGAAACACCGCACCATTGCCCCCATAGGTAATCAGCTCGTCGGGATGCTGTGCCACCGCATGGTCCAGGTTATTGGAGAGCATCATCATAAGGGCCGCTGCCTGGACGGAGCGATGCGGAAAAGCCTCCAGGGAACGGGCATGGATGGGATATTCTGGCTGGTAGCGATACATGTAGATGCGGCCATACTTCTTCAGCTCGGCTGAAAACTCAACACTCAGCTCCCGATGGTGCTGTGGTGGAATGTACCTCAGGGCGTTGCGGATGGCCAAACGTTTCTCTTCCGGGGATAGGATATCCTTCCGCCTGGGGGCGTGATTCAGCTTGGGATCGATGGTCCGCTTTGGGGGAAGTTCCTGTGGAATCCCCTCCAGGATGGCTGCTTTGAATTGTTCCGGTGTCATGGATAGGT
>JAOZUK010000918.1 GCA_029938715.1 Bacteroidales bacterium
AAAGTCTATTCAATGGGGAACTAATGGCAAAAAACGAACGATTCATATTTGGAATTCATGCGGTACAGGAGGCAATCCTTGCTGGTAAAGAGCTTGAAAAAGTGCTGATTAGAAGAGGCGTTGGATCGGAGCTCTTTAATAAACTGGTGGGTGAACTATATGAACTGAAAATTCCTGTACAGCAGGTTCCGGTTGAGAAACTTAACCGGGTGACCATGAAGAATCATCAGGGAATCATTGCATTTATATCAGAAATTTCATATCACGACATCACCAACCTGTTGCCCTCGGTTTTTGAATCGGGAGAAGATCCCCTGGTGCTGCTGCTGGATGGTGTTTCGGATGTCCGCAATTTTGGTGCAATTGCGCGTAGTGCAGAGTGCGCTGGCGTACATGCCATTGTTATTCCATTTTCGGGTAGTGCCGCTGTCAATGCAGATGCTATTAAAACCTCAGCAGGTGCTTTGCTCCGGATTCCGGTGTGTCGGCACAAAGACATGGCAAGGGTTCTGAAATTTCTCCACCAGAGTGGCCTTCGATTGTTTGGTGCTACTGAAAAAGCAAAAGATTCCATATACACCACTGATTTAACGGGGCCTGCCGGAATTGTAATGGGTGGGGAGGAGAAAGGCATATCTGCAAACCTGTTGAAGGATATTGAACACTGGGTTTCCATTCCCATGAAGGGAAGCATCTCCTCATTGAATGTTTCGGTGGCTGCCGGGGTAGTATTATTTGAAGCAGTCCGACAGCGGGGTTAGCTGGATCTGCTCAATACAGTGGCAATTGCCTGTTAAAGCTCTCTTCCAACGAAATAAAAGTCTCGGTCCTGGAGATTCCCTCAATGGCCTGTACCTTATCCACAAGTACATGTTTGAGGTCCTCGTTATCCCTTGTGAAGATTTTAATGAAGATGGAGTACCCGCCGGTAATGTAGTGGCACTGGGTGATTTCGGGAATCTCCTTAAGTTGGGTAACCACCTCTGGATAGAGGTGTGCACTGTCGAGGAAAATACCTACGTAGGCACAGGTGGCAAA
>JAOZUK010000919.1 GCA_029938715.1 Bacteroidales bacterium
ATTTCAGGAGTTCCAGGTGAATTTATCCCATGCCCAGCTTGAATTTTTTGAAGATTTCGCATGATAAAGGCAAGAGAATCATCAAATACTTTCTCCAAAGATCCGGTAAAATCCTCAGTGTCTAAATATGTTGTTGAGTGTATATCACAACCAGGATATCGAATTGCTTTGATCACGAATTGCGGTTTGATCCATTCTGGTTTCTCTGCAAATAGTAACACTCCAGCAAGATTAAGCATTCCATTGTCTGCAACCAGATTCATATTCTGCAGAAGCTTGATTAAGCTTTGTCGATCTTCTGGAAACTGCTGATTATACGTGTCTCGCAAGAAATCTCTGAACCGTAGTTTATCCAGCTTATCGATATCAGCCTTAGTGGGCAACTCATCAGCATGAAATTGATCAACACTTTGAAAGAGACGACGCAATTCCTCCTTTGAATTCACCCTCCGTTTATCCGAACCACTTTTCAACCAAATCACACCGTTTTTGTCAAAATATGGTTTGTCTATTCCCTTAGGTACTGTCAGAGCAATGATAATTCTGTTGGAATCAGCTGGAATATTCTCAGTTTGAACCGTCAGAGGGCTCCGCACATGTTGACTGGCTGCATTACTGATCAGCTGGTTAATACGGTTTACATCTTTGCTTAATAAGCCAGGTATCGAACCATCATCAGCCACGCCGATGAAGATGGTGCCACCTTCACTATTGGCAAAAGCCGCCATTTCAGCGGCCAAAGAATCCGCACTACGTAGATCTACTTTGAATTGGTGCCGACTATCTTCGCCAAGCGATATTTGTTTTTTAATTTCACTACGGTTCATTTGGTAAACCAAAAGTTTTTTGATATTAGTCTCTTACGCATTCATTGTACATACGGCTACAGTAAACACACATGTTATTAACTTCAAAATAATACCTTACTCCTAACACATTATAACAGAGAACTACAATCCCACTTTAATCTCGTTTCATTATTAAATGTATTTCTCTTTAGTCAACATATTTCCATGCAATCAATGACTGACGCCA
>JAOZUK010000920.1 GCA_029938715.1 Bacteroidales bacterium
AAGCTATTTCGAGGAGAACCAGCTATTGCCGAGTTCGATTGGAATTTCTCCGCTAACCACAGCTCATCCCCTGATATTGCACGATCAGTGGGTTCGGTCCTCCATGATGCTTTCGCATCACTTCAACCTGGCCATGGATAGATCACCCGGCTTCGGGTCTAGTCCATACGACATTCCAAATTTTTTGCCGAAACATGAAGGCCATGTTCCAACAAAAAAAATGGATAACGGGCGGTTAACCCTCGCTTTCACTATAACTCCATACCAAACGGTACTTAGTCAAGCCACATAGAACTAACTCGTTGGCTCATTCTTCAATAGGCACGCCGTCACCCAAATAAATTCAGGCTCCGACTCTTTGTAAGTATACGGTTTCAGGTACTATTTCACCTCCCTCAACGGGATGCTTTTCACCTTTCCCTCACGGTACTTGTTCACTATCGATCATAAGAAGTATTTAGCCTTGGAACATAGTCGTCCCAGATTCCCACGGAATTTCACGGGTTCCGCGGTACTCAAGAAATGTCACAGTAGAGTTATAAACCTTTTCGCATTACAGGGCTATCACCTTCTCTGGCGGAGCTTTCCAGCTCGCTTCAACTAAAGATTACTTTTTTGTCTCTACTCCACTAAAATAGGTCATGGAAATAATACTCTTACAACACCAGTAAAACATGTGGCCCTACCGCCTTCTGCAGCTTCATCGTCGAAACGAATTCACTACGCGGTTAAACTGGTTTAGGCTGTTCCCTTTTCGCTCGCCACTACTAAGGGAATCTCATTTGATTTATTTTCCTCCGGTTACTAAGATGTTTCAATTCACCGGGTAGTCCCGTCACTAGCCTATATATTCAGCTAGCGCGCGCTCCGACTTCATCGGAACAGGTTCCCCCATTCGGAAATCTGCGGATCAAAGGTTGCTTGCCACCTCACCACAGCTTATCGCAGGCTGCTACGTCCTTCATCGTCTTCTTATGTCAAGGCATTCACCATATACCCTTATTGAGATTTTCCCACATTTTTGCTTTCAAAAA
>JAOZUK010000921.1 GCA_029938715.1 Bacteroidales bacterium
GCTAGATTCAACTCGTAAGTGCAACTTTGAAGGTTGAAAGAGGTAAGCTGGTGTAACATAAGCCTCTAGCGACCTACCAAGTCAAAGGAGCGCTTATGAGCTACAACCAGCTTACCCAATGTCAACGATATCAGATTCACGCACTTTTGAAAAGTGACCACAACCAAACGGAGATAGCAAGAACAATAGGAGTTCATAAATCTACCATCAGCAGAGAGATGAAAAGGAACCGCGGCAAGCGAGGATATCGACCAAAACAGGCTCATCGCAAAGCGATAAACAGACGTAAGTGGGAGAGAAGGCGTATTCAACCCCAGATATGGGCCTGGATAGAGAAAAGGATCCGGGAGGACTGGAGCCCAGAGCAAATCTCGCTGTGGTTGAGGAAATACAAAGAAACCAGTGTCAGTCATGAGTGGATTTACCAGTACATCTACACAGACAAAAGAGCTGGCGGTGATCTTCACAAACATCTGCGGTGTCAGAAAAAACGTCGAAAACGGTACGGAAGTAACGATCGTAGAGGAAATATAGCCAATCGGGTTAGCATTGAGCAGCGCCCAGCTGTTGTTGAAGAGAGAAAACGTCTGGGAGACTGGGAAGCGGATACAGTGATCGGCAAGAAGAGCTCCTATGCATTAGTTACCCTGGTTGAACGAAAATCTCGTTTCACATTGTTGAAAAAGATCAATCATCGGACAGCAGCGGCCACGAAAGAAGCTATCGTACAAATGATGAAACCCTATCGTTTAAAAACACTGACGATCACCTGCGACAATGGTAAAGAATTTGCTGATCACCTGAGAATTGCAGAAGAACTAAATACTGATGTATACTTTGCGCATCCCTATTCTTCCTGGGAGCGGGCAACCAATGAAAATACCAACGGCCTTCTCAGGCAGTATTTCCCAAAGGGAAGTGATTTTTCTGAAATCACTCCAGAGCAAGAATTATTTGCTCAAAGAAGACTAAACACCAGACCAAGAAAATGTCTTGATCTAGAGACACCCGAGATGGTGTTTTTCGAACTAAG
>JAOZUK010000922.1 GCA_029938715.1 Bacteroidales bacterium
CTTAATTCCAAGCCCGTTTATACGGTTCATGAGTTTCTTGAAGGATATAAAATCAGCCCTAGAAAAATACTGCTTCTCGGAAGACCTGCTCCCTATTTTGCAAAAAAAATTAAAGAACTTTATCATATTGAAACCGATGTGGTACCTGAGTTTTCCGTGGCAAATGCCATTGGTGCAGCCCTTGCCAGAACCACCTGTGAGGTTTCCTTAAATGCCGATACAGAGCAGGGAATTGTAACCGCCCATGAAGAAGATTTTGCTGAACCCATTTCAAAAACGTATTCTGAAGATGATTTAATTGAAACCGCATACACACTTTTAAAAGAAAAAGCCATTAGTTCAGGGGCAGATCCGGACAATCTGGATGAAGTGGAAGTGGTTGAATTTCAACAATTCAATATTGTTCGAAATTTCACACCCAAAGGTAAAATATTCAGAACAAAAATGCAGCTTAAACCCGGCCTGATTAAAGGCTTTGAAAAAGTTTTGCAATAATTTAAAGAGGCAATAATGTTAAAGGCACACCATAAGACAGGTCTTGTATTCTTCCCCGCATTTGACTGGGCGATAGATCCTACCCATCCCGAAAGAGAAGAAAGACTTCTATATACCCAGGATCAAGTTACAGAGGAAGGTATTTTCGACATTAATGGTATTATTGAATATAAACCTGACATTGTGGCAGCCCAGGATATCCAGCGGGCACATTTCTGTGTACCGGATGAAAAAACCATTACTACTGAATCCCATCTGATCAGCGCAGGAGGGGCCAAAGCCATTGCAGATGCCGTCTTAAACAAGGAAGTGAAAAACGGATTTGCACTCGTTCGCCCTCCAGGGCATCATTCCATGAGGGTTTCCCATGGCGGCAGAGGCTTTTGTCATATCAATATGGAAGCCATCATGGTGGAATATATCAGATCCCAGTACGGTGTCAAAAAAATTGCCATCATTGATACCGACTGCCATCACGGGGACGGAACCAATGATATTTTCTGGCATGATCCTGATATATTGTTTATTTCCCTGCACC
>JAOZUK010000923.1 GCA_029938715.1 Bacteroidales bacterium
ATTGAATTAACTCCGGAAGAAGAAAGATTGCTTTCCATATCAAAAACAGTTGACAGGGATGCCTATGATGCTTTCCTGAGGGGTTATGCGTTTTGGGGTGATCTTAGTGAGGAGTCATTGACAAAAGCTTGGGAGTATTTTACTTTCGCCATTGAAAAAGATCCCGGGTGGGCCCCTTTATATGCAGGATTGGCACAGGTCTGGGCACTGCGGCAGCAATTGAAGCTTACAGAGCCATCCATCGCCATTCCGAAAATTCGGCATAACATTAATAAGGCCCTTGAGCTTGATCCGGATTTTGCCGATTCGCATTTTGCCAATGCCATCATAGCGGTATGGACAGAATGGAACTGGGAAAAAGGGGAAAAGGAATTCCTGAAAGCCCTGGCAATCAATCCAAACGATGTTATGTCGAGGAGTTATTATGCGCAATTATTAATTATTCTGCAAAGGTCTGATGAGGCAGTGGCACAGGGTCAGCTGGCTGTTGAACTGGATCCCTTGAATCCATTGATCCTGGCCCTATTTTCAATTATTATGGAAGATGCGCATGAATATCAGGCGGCTTATTCTTATGCTGAAAAGGCAATTGCTGCTGATCCGAAACACCAGTTCGCACAAGGAATAATGGGGGCCGCTGCTTACAATATCGGGGACTATGAAAAAGCTTTCGAAGCAGATAAAAAATACCATCTTCCATTCGAAGAGGAGGTAATCAGTTCCATTGATGAAGTCTTCAGGGAAAAGGGTCGATTGGCTGCCTATGAAGAAATTGTTGCCCAATTTGAATTGAAAGCTCAAAACAGTTTCGTTTCACCTAATCTCATGGCGCGGAGATATATCCAGGTAAATCAAGTGGATAAGGCCATGGACTTTATTGAAAAAGGATATGAAATGCACGAACCAAGTATACCTTATATCGCCACAGGAGACGTGTTTGAACCACTATTTGACAATCCCAGGTTCATTGAAATTCTTCAGAAAATGAACTTGCCTTTGCCGAAGGACTAAAGGAATTTTGGAATCATTT
>JAOZUK010000924.1 GCA_029938715.1 Bacteroidales bacterium
TTCGAACTTTTTTCTGTCAATTTTGTAAAATTCCCAAATCCGGTACCAGATTGAACATTGCATTTTATAATACTATTTTCCCAAACATAATAGATAAAATCCCCCTCCGGACTCCAGCGAACTGCGCTCTGAACATCCGATTCATGATCAGTTACCTGTACGAAATTTCCATCAAGCGGCGAAATAAAGAATACCTGGATTATACCATTCTTATCTTTTTTGCGATACGCAATATGTTTTCCATCTTCCGAACAGCGTAAGGTTCCTAAACATCCTGGATAATTCGATTCTGCTGTAAAAGTTAAACGACGCTGAATTGTTCCTTTTGGCGGCATTGGAAAAGAGGTAACGGTTCCTTCAAGGGGTCCGTTGTCACCAGGCTGGTTTATTTTTTCTGGAATATCAACAATAAAAACTTCAGGAACAGATTCCCCTTTCTGGTTCTTCACAGTACCTAGAAATGCCCTGGCTCGCTGCCATTTATTATCCGTGTTTTGATAACCCCTCACACCAATCCAGCTATCACCGGATGCATGACTGATCTCATCTGAGCCTGGAACAGGTTGCGGTACAACCTTGACCACGAGCACAGAATACCAAAGACCATCAATATTTTCGTCATCGGGATGATGATCAACTTTTACAGCTCCAATTGGTTTTGAGACTCCGATGGTACGTAAATTCCATGGTTCGCCGGTTCTATCCTCAAGTACTTTCATAATCTCGTCATTGTAGGTAAAGGCAATCCAAGCGCCATCGCCACTCCATTCATGATCGTGTGTACCGCCGCGCAAAGCTCCGGGAGTAAACGGCGGAGTAACATCACGTGCATCCATGAAAATTGGGACATTCGGATTATTCACATCAACAATAACTCCTGTTCTGCGCCATTGCTCATAAGGCCGTTCCGCGTTGCAATTCTGCAAACCATGAATAAAGATCACCTTATCTTCAACTGGGCTGTAACTTGCTGCACCCACACCAGGCCCATAGATATGCGAATCTGCACTGTAGATAACTTTTACTTCAC
>JAOZUK010000925.1 GCA_029938715.1 Bacteroidales bacterium
AGGTCACCTACCGAATCACCCACAAACAGAATGCGATTTGTTTCAATACCCATTAAGTATGCAATTTCAATAGCTCCAGCCGGATCAGGTTTCCTTGGAACATCTATCCTCTGTCCAAACACCGGTTTAAAATCCCATTTCGACAAATAAAAACTTACCACCGCCTCGGTGAGGTGATGTGGTTTATTGGATAGTATAGCCAGTTTTATACCCCTTTGGGTCAATTCATCCAGCAGTTCAGAAACACCTTCATAGAGCTTGCTCTTATTGTGAAGATTTTCTCTGTAGATCTCTTTAAATTCGGAAACGTAGTTCTTCAATTGAACCGGTTCCACCTCTTCACCCATCGCTTCTTCTATGAACTTTGCCGCGCCATTGCCGATCCAACGGATAAAATCCTCAGTGGTATATTGTGAATAACCATGAATTTTCAACAGGGTATTGGTTGCATCCCCAATATCCTTAATGGTATCCACCAGGGTGCCATCCAGATCAAATATTATTCCTTTAATAGTCATTAACTTAGCATTACCTGTCCCCCTGTTACAGGGATTGCCTGACCAGTTTCATACTCCTGATCGATTACGTATTTTATTGCTTTTACCACATCCTCGATCCGGCATCCACGACCTGCGGGGACCAGTGATTCATAATGACGCTTTACATCAGCAATTGTTTTGGCTCCAGCTACTTTTCCTGCATTGAGGTACTGAGTAAACAGGCCTTTTTCCGGATCTGACCAAAGTGGGCCCTCAAAGAAGTTACCCGGACAGATGGCATTTACCTTGATCCGGTCGGGCATCAGTTCCATGGCGAATGAGTGGGTAAGCCCGATGCCTGCAAATTTGCTTCCTGCGTATGCAAAGTTCTTTTTACTGCCCTCAATTCCCGATTTGGAATTGATCTGGATGATATCGGTGAAATAGCCCGGACCATACTGGGTCTGTCGTTTCATTACAGGGGTTGCTGCCTTCACCACATTGAAATAACCATTGTAGTTCACCCTGGTTACAAAATCAAAACTGCCAG
>JAOZUK010000926.1 GCA_029938715.1 Bacteroidales bacterium
GGGATAAACCCATAAACTATGATATTCAGCTATTTTAAATATGCCTTCCGCAACCTTGTGAAGCAAAGGGGACGAACCCTGATCAACCTATTCGGACTCTCCTTTAGCATCGCCCTGGTAATTATTATTTATCTCTACAGTACCGGGGAGCTAAGATTCAATGATTTTCACCAGAATGGCGATCGGATCTACAGGATGTACTCCAGCATGAATCCCATAAATAGGGAACGAATTTACTCCCCCTATCAACCGGCAGAAATGGCATCTGCATTGAAAGAGAACGTTCCGGGTATTGAACAGACCTGCCGACTGAAATCAACCCAGGTTTTTCTGGGTTTGAAGAATGAACTCTTCCAGGAGTATGTGGGTTTTGTTGATTCGACATTCTTTGAGCTTTTCTCCTATGAATTTCTGGCAGGGGATAAGGAGAACCCACTTTCTTTGCCCAAGAGTGTTGTGCTTACAGCCGGAGTGGCCAGGAAGATATTTGGGGATAGCCTGATCAGCTTTAATGATATAATAGGTGAAACCCTGGAATTTCCTGAGCGTCCCCCTTTCAATATTTATACGATTTCAGCAGTAATTGAGGATCCACCAGAGAATAATTCATTTCGTTGGAGTGTGCTGATTCCTTACGTAAATGCCAGGGTCTATCCCCGGAGCAATGATTTTATTGGAGATACCTATCTCTATGTGATGCTTGATGTGAATAACAATGTGAGCCACCTTGAACAGACCGCACAAACCCTTGTGGATGATTTCGTAGGCGAGAACTTGCAGAATATGGTTGATGTTGGATTTATTTCAGCAGAAGATCACCATTTTACCTACCATTTTATGCCTTACCCGGACCTCTATTTACATTCACGTGATATCGGGGGCGACTATGATATAACAGGGAAACTAAATGCCATCTATATTCTCTGCAGTATTGCCATTTTGATCCTTTTTATAGCCTGCTTTAATTATGTAATGATCGCTATTGGTACTTCGCTGAACCGCATTGGCGATTTTGGTGTGATGAATGT
>JAOZUK010000927.1 GCA_029938715.1 Bacteroidales bacterium
CTTCGTCTAAAGTTCCCGGTAAACGAGAAGCAAAAAAGTCTGGCAGTAAACTGATACTCTGATGCGCATCAGAACAATAATAGCGAACCACAAGGCAATGGGTTGGGAATTTCCTTGAGTAGGTTCCATGTTTTGCGAAGCCACAACCACCGTCCGGATGAAAAGGACAATGGCTCAGTTCTGCCTGTTCCCAGGCTTTTTGCTCTATGTATTCTTCTATTGTTAAATCTATTGGATATCGAATCTGCATATGAAAAAACCTGGACGTAATGAACCCTGCCCATGCGGCAGTGGCAGGAAATATAAGAAATGCTGTTTGCATGCTCCCAAACCCGGTGTGGGAGGTACTTTTATTTATACAGATTTGGATGATTTATCAAATCAGATCCCTGAATTGATAAAGTTGGAGAAATATGATGAGGCTGAAGAAGTGTGCCGAAAACTGCGTCAGGAGTACCCGGAACAGATAGATGGGCTTCATAGAAGTGCAGAGCTTTTTGAGGCGATGGGAAACTACGACAAGGCTGCTGCTTTTTATAACCGAACGGCGGAATTTGCAGAGCAGGCAGATGGATTTGAACAAAAATCTGTGGAGTATTTTAGAAATATGGCTGTACAGCTTGCTGACTTGGGTAAACAGTGAGTCCTCTTTCTCTTACTGTTTCCAGTAAACCACCGGTGGAATAATCCGCTATTTCAAGGCGGTATTTTGTAATTTATTGTTACTGACAACAGCTAGTCTCCAATCCAATCTTGAAATGTTCCCTGATAGTCTGCAGGAACACACGTTATCGCAACGGTAGAGGCTATTATTGGCAATCTTAACCATTTAAGAAAATCAGAGAATTTACGTATATAAACTGTAAATGCAGTCAATTGGTTACCACAAAAACCTAGCAATATAAAAATGTAACTTTAACCTTTAAACAGTCAATAATATCCAGGATTACCTAACAGGAAAACAGCATTCAGGAACCGTTGATAATTCCAGATAATATCGGAAATGTTCTGGATTATCTCATTTTTGA
>JAOZUK010000928.1 GCA_029938715.1 Bacteroidales bacterium
ACTATTCACAACATTATCACCATTTATATCCACAAAATTCCATGCAGCCCCGTCAAACTCAAAACTAAAACCATATCCGTCAAGGGGCATTTCATCGTAATTGAGAATTTGATAATTAATAGCATCGGCTGTATTAACACCATTGGCCTGAAAATTTCCAAGACGTCCTGTAAATTCACTCATTGTGAAATCAAGGATATCTCCGCTGCTCTGGCTGAACAATATCGTTCCCCTTGCCAGCAAACCCTTACTATCCGTACCTTGTACCCCATTTCGCTCATCTTCATCTGGATTGCATGTTACAATATATTCCCATTCTGTGTCTGATTTTTTATCATAAAATATAGCTACATCGTGGGTACTTCCCAGGGCATCATATACCTTAATTACCGTCTGATACTCATAATTGCTGGCCCTCATATAGGTATCTTCACCACTGTCCCAGTTATTGGGTAAAACAACGGATCTACTATCAGAAGTAGCATCAAGATTGGTGATGGCAGAAACCCTTGAACTCTTTTTGGGCGGACTGGTAAATGCCTTTAACACAAGATCTTTGATGGCACCTATATCATCCCCGGTTTCCTCATCAAGATCCCACCCCTGGACAATATATCCTTCAGGATTTACCAATTGTCCTTCTTTGTTAAAAAAGAAATTACCCGCCCGTGTATAGAATGTGCTCTCCGTATTTGACTGGCGCATGACAAAAAAACCGTCCCCGCCAATGGAAAGATCTGTTGTATTACCGGTTGACTCGAATGATCCCTGGGAAAAGTTTTGTGTCACACTTCCGATGGCCATACCACGACCCATCTGGTCCGTACCGGCTTGAGTTGCCACACTTTCGTACAGGGTATCTGCAAAGGCTGACTTTCCTCTTTTAAAACCAATGGTATTTAAGTTAGCAATATTATTACCAACAACCTGTAAGGCATTCCCCATATTTTTTAGACCACTGGTACCGGTAAAAAGTGAACTTGATAAAGACATAATCCCTCTCCTATCTAATTAAACTCAATATTGT
>JAOZUK010000929.1 GCA_029938715.1 Bacteroidales bacterium
ACCGCCTCGGCCAGAATGTGATCCACATCCTCCCAATCATCGATAGTAATGGTGGCTGTTTTCTCACCGTAGATTCCAATCCCCATTAAGTCGATATGGGTTCCACATTTCTGGCCATACATTTGAATGGTCGCAAAAAAGAGAATTCCTAACAGTAGATGTTTTTTCATAGCTAAATTTTCTTAATAAGATAAAGATGAATCGAATGATGAATCATACAGGTTCCTAATTCCCTACAGCAAAGAGCAAAGCCAGTCTATTAGCCTGCATGTCAATAAAGACCTTGCCAGCTATAAAAGATTCCTTTTTATCATGGGCCGAGAACATGGTCATCTTGATTTTATCCACTTCGCTTGCTACGTTCTTAAGTAACACTTCCCTTACAATATATGAATCCACTTTTCCATTCTGGAACCAGGTCCGACTCTCAGTAGCAACCGTCTCACCTTCAGATTCGAATGTGAACACAGCTGTTATATCATCATCATTGAATTCGGTTAGTCCAAATTTGAGTTGGATATCCCTGGATTCTGAAGTAATCGGTATTTCAAACTCAGCTAACTCCGGGATCTTTGAAATCTTATTTATATAGACTAATTCACCTTGCAGATGAGGCATTCCAACAGCTGGAATGTAGTTTACATTTCCATCAGGTCTGTGCACATACAATGAAAAGGAGCAGAATTTAGGTGAGTTATTCATGATATCAAGAACAACCTTAGGAGTAGGCTCTGTAAATTTGGTCGTATAAACCGAAGCATTCAAACCATTTTGGTTGGCTCCATTGCAGGCAATCAGCTCTGGCGCTATGAGTCTGTCCTCTGAATTTGAACTGATTTTTACATCTTTGGGAGCCTTCCCGTAGACATAAACTGCTTCAGCAACAATGTAATCGACATTCTCCCAGTCAGGTATAGTTATGGAAGCTCTTTCCTTACCGGGGATCTCCTTTCCCAATAATTCTATATGCTCTATTTTGTGTTGCCCATGGAGGCTGAGAGTAGCAAAAAACACAACTCCTAACAG
>JAOZUK010000930.1 GCA_029938715.1 Bacteroidales bacterium
TGCAATCCCCCGCTAAAAGAGAAGTTATTGTTCATGTTCCATTTGAATTGGGAAAAGCCCTGCATATATGCGGTGCTCCCTTGCTCAGAAGCATATTGAATGGAGGGCTCACCTGGAGGATCAGCAGCACGGATGGTGATATCGTATGCGACCCTGCTCAGCACAATTCCGGTTCGGTTGGAAAGCTTCTTGCTGAACTTGTGGGTCACAACCGAGCTGAAACTCAGCATGGAGGTGAGATTTTCAGCATATTCATATTCCGAATAGCTACCGCCTGGCTGGTATAGCTCCTTGCTGTCACTGAACTGACTGGATGCTGCGGTAAGGGAGGTGTGTACCGCCGTTGTGCCCGAGTAAATAAATTTATGTTTGGCGCCCAGGATACCGGTTTTCCCTTTCCATATATAGCGTGTCTGATCCCAGGTAGAATTCCACTCCGAAGAATCAGCCAGCGCTTCGGAGCCATTCTTATCCAGTCCGCCGATCCCCCAGAGAGAAAATGTCCCGGCCTTCCCCGCAGGGAAATTAAGTTTAAAACTGAGATCCTGGAAAACAGGCAGCTGACCTTCGGGAATCAGGCCTTTCAGAAGGGCGGTGGTGGAGTAGCGGTAATTGAAAATGTAGGAGGCTTTTTTACCTTTTACGATGGGTCCTTCACCAAAGCCATCGATCCCGAGCGGTCCGACCTGTACACCCCATCCTCTATTTTCATTGTCCCCTGCACGCAGGTTCATATCAAAGACTCCCGACAGTGCATTTCCGTACTCCACGGGGAAAGCTCCCGTGTAGAAATCTGAGTTATTGAGCAGTTGTGCGCTGAGCAATGAGAGGATCCCTCCGCCTTCAGCCAGCATTCCTGCAAAGTGATTGGGATTTGGAACAGTCACACCCTCTATGCGCCATAACAATCCTTTGGGGGAATTACCCCTGATCGACAGGGCGTTGTCATTAGGACTGCCTGTTACACCTGCAAAAGATGCAGCCATTCTTCCGGGATCATCGAATCCCCCTGCATAACGCCTGGTC
>JAOZUK010000345.1 GCA_029938715.1 Bacteroidales bacterium
TAACAATGAAAATAGAGACTATTTGGATCCGCAGTCTCCGTTACCATATAATTGATATCATAAAAAATCATCAACAGGTCTTTTGGTGATTCATTGGTAATGACAATTCTGGCAGCAGTTCTATAGGGCATGGGAATATATGAATTAAATGATTTGCCCTCAGGGCTGGAAAACAACTCGTTCTCAAATGAGGTCATCCGGCCTAGCCCAACACCAAAGAAATCGCCCAGGGGGGCAACAACTGCTGGCTTCTCCGCTTCGTCCCAGAACATCTCTATTTTAAGAGAACGAAGCGTTTCAGGGGACTTATCATCAATGGTTATCCACATTCGTTGAATAATACCACTTCCTTTCACATCAAACAGAACTTTTGATTCACCCGCCTTAATGTGATCCATGGCATGCCCTTTGGCACCCTTATTCTCCATACCGCCCCTGCCCTTTTCCCCGGTTTGATTTTCAAAACTGATCCAGCGGGTTTGAGCATCCTGCGGAATGGTATATAACTCCTGAGCAAGTAACGGGTATGCAACAAAAAGCAAAGACATTGAAAGAACTACATTTCTTAGTTTGTGCCCTGGATTCATCATAATTATTTTAGCTTTAATTGGTCAGTAATTCATATTTTGATATAGTATTCTAATTATGTCGACGAAATCTGTGTCACTAAAGATACTACAGAAATTGTATATTGGCCGGACAAATTACCATGTCAAAAGAGGAGACAGAAGATATCATTGAACTGAAAAGAGGAAGCTTTTCTGTTCTATTATTGGTGGGGGCATTATTATTGACATCCTTCAGCCCGGGTAAACAATCAGAACAACCACACATCATTTTTATAATGACCGACCAGCATCGTTCCGATGCTTTGGGGTGCATGGGGAATGGTGCAGTCATTTCTCCCAACATAGATGCAATTGCAGATGATGGGGTGATTTTTATAAATGGCTACTCCTCGGTGCCCAGTTGCACACCGGCCAGGGCCGGATTATTAACTGGCTTGTCGCCGTGGCACCACGGAATGCTAGGTTACGGCAGGGTGGCACGCAGATACAAATACGAAATGCCCCGCATGTTGCGCGAGGCCGGATACTACACTTTTGGAATTGGAAAAATGCATTGGTATCCGCAAAAATCGTTGCATGGATTTCATGGAACGCTCACCGACGAAAGCGGGCGTGTTGAGCAGAATGGTTATGTCAGCGATTACCGTGACTGGTTTAAGCTGCAGGCGCCGGGATATGATCCTGATGAAACAGGGATTGGATGGAACGATCACCAGGCCGGGGTTTACCAGCTTGACGAAAAATTGCATCCGACCTACTGGACTGGAAAAACAGCTGTGGAGCTAATAGAGAATTATGATCTTGACCAACCACTGTTTTTGAAAGTTTCGTTTGCCCGCCCTCACAGCCCGTATGATCCTCCCCAAAGATACCTGGATATGTATGAAGGTGCTGAAATTCCTAAGCCTGTAACCGGAGACTGGAGCCATTTTCTGGATTCGGTCCAGGGAGGGGAAAGTGCTGCATTTGGAAATTTTGGTATTGAACATGCCATGGAAAGCCGGAAGCATTATTATGCCAACATTACATTTATCGATGAAATGGTGGGTGAGATTATTCAGGCCCTTAAAGAAAAAGGGATGTATGAGAATTCAATCATCTGTTTTACTTCCGACCATGGTGATATGCTTGGTGATCATCACCACTGGAGGAAAACTTACGCCTATGAAGGATCGTCGAATATTCCCTTTATTGTAAAATGGCCTGCCAGCAAACAGGGTAAACTCGAAAGAGGCTTACAGCTGGAAAATCCTGTTGAATTACGTGATTTCCTTCCAACGTTTTTGGATGCGGCAGCTGCTGAAATCCCAAAAGAGATGGATGGGCTTTCATTACTGAAATTGATTGAAGATCCACTCTCCAAATGGCGGTCATTTATTGATCTGGAGCATGCAACCTGTTACAGTAAAGATAATTATTGGGCCGCACTAACTGACGGAACCTGGAAATACATTTGGTTTTTCAGGACCGGCAAAGAGCAACTTTTCAACTTAAAAAACGATCCTGGAGAGATTACCGATCTTTCTGGTAAATCAGATTCCAAAAACGAACTGATAAAGTGGCGTAAAAACATGGTTAACCATCTCAGCGAGAGAGGAGACGGCTTTGTGAAAAATGGGGAGCTGGTTGTAAAAGAGGAAACCATGCTCTACAGTCCAAATTATCCGAAAGAGGGCAGGAATGATGATGTTCTAAACAACGAATATCCCGATTACACTACATTCAACAAACTTAGAATAACAGATATTCATCCCCAGGGATGGATAAAGACATTTTTAGAGCGCCAAAAATCAGGGCTAACAGGAAACATAAGTGTAGCCAGGTATCCTTTCGATACTAAAATGTGGGCGACAGAGAAAATTAAAGGTTCTCAAAAAGCATGGTGGCCATACGAACAAACAGCTTATTATATTGATGGAGCCAACAGATTAGGCTATTTGCTCAGCGATGACTCTTTATTACATATGGCAAAGATCCAAACACAATATGTGTTGGACCATATAGACCCTGAAACAGGACGAGTTGGCACCAATCTTCAGGACAGATGGCAACGCTGGCCCTATGTTCCTTTTTTCAGAACCTTTATGACAGATTATGAGGTAACCGGAGATCAGAAAATTATAAATGCACTTCACACACATTACCTGACCTTTACTGCTAAAGATTTTGCCGATGATCTGGAGCTGGCCAACGTTGAAGAACTCTGTTGGCTCTATGGAGTAACCAAAGATAAGAAGTTGCTGGATATGGCTGAAGAAGCATATAGCCTGTTCAAATCTGATATTAACTACAGAAACAGAGGTGAAGGTGGTGAAGCACATGATATGCAATTTGGTTCTGACAGAGTACCGGATATGCATGGAGTTGTTTACCTGGAACTGGTTAAGATTCCGGCAATTTTATACAGCCATACCGGCAATACAGCGTATCTGAAGGAGGCTGAAAACGGTATAGCAAAAATGGAAAAACATCAGATGCTTATTTCAGGATTGCCAAGCTCTACTGAGCATTTTAAGGGCATTTCTGATTTAGCCGGTCACGAAACCTGTAACACAGCCGTATTTCCTCACACTTATGGGTACATGATGCGCATTAATGGGGATGCAAAGCTGGGCGATAAAATTGAAAAAGCAGTATTTAATGCGGGGATTGGTTCCATAACCAAGGACTTTAAGTCACATCAATATTTCTCAGCACCCAACCAGGTACTGGCCACATTAACATCCAATTTATATGGACACCATCCGGCCAGGATGGCTTTTGCTCCGGGACACGACGTAGAGTGTTGTACCGGAAATGTAAACCGGTTTATGCCCTATTATGTGGAGCAGATGTGGTTAAGTGCTCCCGATAACGGACTTGTTGCATCGCTGTACGGACCCTCCTCTGTTACCGCAAAGGTTGGGGGAAATCAAACCGAAGTTGAGATTGAAGAGAAAACCAATTATCCATTTTCCGAAACAATTAATTTTAAGATTAATACTCCGGAAAAAGTGTCTTTTCCCTTTTTATTAAGAATCCCGGAATGGACAAATTCTCCAACAATAGAAATTAATGGAAATGAGGTAA
>JAOZUK010000931.1 GCA_029938715.1 Bacteroidales bacterium
TTAAACTCGGCAAAATCTCCGCCTCCCACATTGCTGTGTTCCACATATCCCGGGGTGAGGTAAAGGATTACATCGCCCGATCGTTTCTGGAAATAACTGTTCTGAACCTTTTGCAGCACTCCTTCGCTAAACTGGTTTCGTTGCAATACATAGGATTGAACGGCGTTGGATACCCCGCTCATCTGGACCATAAAGCGTGCTACCTGGTCCTGAACCTCCTCCAGGGAAAGCCTTGAATCCTCGATGAGCTGATGGTTCAGATAGATCTGCTGTGCATAGTAAAAGGTGACCCAATCGCCCCTGCCATAGATGGCATTGAGATAGGATTTCAACAGGGAGATGCTGGTGCGGTAGTTAAAGAAGCCCGACGGAATTCGGTATTCGGCCAGGTATCGCGGGTCAACGGCCAGTGCATTCTCGGCCGTTACATACACAAGTACGTTTTCGAGCCCCAGGTAGTCGTCTAAAAAAGTGAGCAGGTGAGCTATATCCTGGTCCAGCCGCAGGTAGGCATCCTGTATCTCCACCGACCAGGTAGAGTACCTCTGGGCCAGGTACTTGGTGGCATTGAACCCGATGTGTATCATATCGGTGGTCTCCCCCATTCCCAGCTCTTCATTCACAATGGCTGCAATGGCCATGTCTTTGGTATAGGTATTCCCCCATGGAGTGTACAAGAGGGTGGTATAATTGGTCTCTCCGCCGGACGCACCGCTGATCCTTGCCAGATCGTAAGGAAAGGTAATCTGATCGTCAAATCCGATCTCATAGGGATTGTTGTCAAGCATGCTCTCTGAATACTCTGAGATGGGCCTGAGCGTCTCCCATGTGCGGTCCAGATAGAGGTCCCTGTAGTTTTTTTCATTGAATTCATTCACCCACCCGGGAAGTGAATCCATGTAGTAACTGCTGCTGACCCACGATGCCCGGATGGGATCCAGCCAGTAAGCTCCGGTGGCCGTATGGCCTGCCATCAGGATGGATGCCTGGGGATCGATGGCCACTCCAATGGATTTGGATCTGAA
>JAOZUK010000932.1 GCA_029938715.1 Bacteroidales bacterium
TAATCGCTATTGATCTGGATAAGGAGTGGTCTGCTCCGGTATATGAAAAAATATTACAAATACTGAGTAAGGCAGGAATTGAGCTTGCCGGAAATATGATCAATGGTGCAGGACCAAATGCACCCATGGAGGATGTCTACCGGATTGCCAGTGAAATAAGGCATCAGGATCCTGAGGTGGTAATCACAATTGGTGCAGGAAGCAGCATTGACGCTACAAAAGCAGCTGTTGCCTATCTGGCCCTTCAGGATGATCATCCTGATCTGAACGACTATTTTGGCATGGGCGTAGTCTCACAGATGCTTCAAAAGAGCAATTGGAAAATGCTTCCTGTAGTAGCTGTCCAGCTCACTGCAGGTTCAGCAGCCCATTTAACGAAATATTCAAATGTCACCGATTTCGGTATTGGACAGAAAATGCTGATTATAGATGAAGCCGTTATTCCTCCAAAAGCACTGTTTGATTACTCATTTACGTCCACACAACCGAAAGATCTGACCATGGACGGGGGACTGGATGGCATCGCTCACTGCCTGGAAGTGTATATGGGGATTCCTGAGGAGCATCTGGAAAAAGCAAAACCAGTCTGCCTCACCGGTATTGAGATCATCGTCCAAAATCTGATTCAGGCAGTTGAAAATCCGAATGATCTGGATGCCAGGGATGCCATCGGACTGGGAACCGACCTTGGAGGATATGCCATTATGATCGGGGGAACAAACGGCGCCCACCTGAACAGCTTTTCACTCACCGACATTCTCACCCATGGCAGGGCCTGCGCCCTGATGAATCCCTATTATGTGGTGTTCTTCTCCCCTGCCATTGAAGAGAGGCTAAGAGATGTTGGTAACATATTCCGGAAGGCCGGCTATATCACTGAAGACCTTGATTCACTGTCAGGCAGGAGCTTAGGCATAGCAGTTGCAAATGGCATGCTGAATCTTTCAAAAGCCATTGGATTCCCAACCACTTTACAGGAGGTCAAAGGATTCAATGACGCCCATATTTCCAAATGCCTGGAA
>JAOZUK010000933.1 GCA_029938715.1 Bacteroidales bacterium
GCTTTCTCTGCCGGAGTATCAGGTACTTTTAGTCCAATGGCTTCCGATGCTGCCTCATCATAGGCAAACAGCTTACCGGATCCATTGGTAAAATCTGTGGTTTTAAGAGGTTTGTTACTCCATGCATTGTTCTCTGGCCGGAAAGTACTTCCCCAGTAAGATGCATAGGCAGCCTCTTCCTTGATGGTGCCATCAGGATTTACATCAGCTTTATGCCCCATCCACAACTGTGGTTCAGGACCTTCCATTTCTCCCCACGCGTCGCCATATTCCCCATATTCGCCATAAACGTGCAAGCCAAAAAAGTTAAACCCCATTTTGGCCTGTTGAGAAATAAAGGACTTGTAATCTGCGGTGCTCCAAAAATCTGGCCCTGCCAAAAAATTATGAAAGGGAAGACAGCCTCGCATTTCAAACCAGGGTTGGGATTTTTCGTCATACCCGCTCAATGGGATCGGATAGGATAACTTTTGATCAGGAATAACATCTCCGGCCAAATTGAAATGGCAGCCGATCAGTTCTGCAAACCGGTAAGCTGCATTCAGTGTAGTTATGGAATCGGCCCCGGTGATCACCAGAATATCCCTTCCATCCCCCTTATCCACCGACTTAATGAGATACCCCTTGCGATTATCGCTGTCCGGGGCATCCACATTACCATACTCTTGTTTTAGCTCTGTGATTATATCCCGGCTGTCTTCTGACACCACAATCACATCTCCATCCGGAAGATTGCTGTAACTGTCAGCAATGGCCAGATCCGGAGCTGTACCCGTACGAAGGAAAATATATCTTCTGACCTCTTTTGCCGCCTGGATTTCTGCGACCGATCCCTCTGAGGTATAAATTACCTTCTGGCCATTTAAAATATATGCCGAATTGAGAAATATAACTACTGCAAATAACTTTAATCCATTGAGAACTGAGATTTGATGACTTGTTATCATGCTCCTGGCCTTTAGCTTTATTATAAGACTCCCACTTTGTAAATTGGATTCCACCTTATTACAAAACTAATTCGT
>JAOZUK010000934.1 GCA_029938715.1 Bacteroidales bacterium
CCTTTGGTTGTTTTTGTTGATGCAATCAAATTGATAATAACCTCATAGCTAATCAATGGTCTGCCCCGCCAGTTCTTAGAGATATACGAAAATAGTCGGTGCTCGATCTTATTCCATTTACTTGTTCCCGGAGGAAAGTGAACCACTTGGATTGTCATACCTGTTTCGTTTGAAAATTTCTGTAATTCAAACTTCCATAACTTTCCCCTGGAACTGTTGCTGCCACCTCCATCCGCTGTTATCAGCAGCGAAGTTGCTTTATTGTGATAATAAATTCCCATTTTGTACCACCAGTTCCTTATACTCTGAACAGCAAACTCTGCCGTATCCTTTGTGATACCAACATTGACCCATCCTTTATTGATGCCCATGTCATAAACCCCATACGGTATTGCAACACCTTCCGAATCTGTCAGGAAATCATAGGCATTCACTTCAAGTGGTGATTTCTTTTGCCGCCATTCTGCACCACTATTTTTGTAATTCCCAACAAGCTCCCTCTTTTTCGCATCTACCGATATCACTGGTTGGCTTTCAGAAAGAAATTCTTCAACCTTGCGGTTAATGAACTCAAACTGTGAATCCCTGTCTACGTGCCCTTTGCCTTCATAAGTTTTCCTGTTCGATTGCAAGCTGAAGCCTTTTTCTTTCAATGCCTCCCCAATTACCCTGTGGCTGACATTTATACCGTCTGTCTTCAATGTTGCCTCTATATTCCTGAGACTCTTGCTGACCCACTGCAAAGGCGATTCTGGCTCTCCTCTTGTATGAGGTTCGATGAAGGCCCTTATTTTTTTCCACAACTCTGCCGTTATCTTCTTCTTCCTCCCACCCCCTTCCTTTCTAATCCTGCCAATGGAAACGATAGGCGCTCCAGCCTTCAGCTCTCTTAAGCCCTTGTTTATCGTGTTGTGGGATACGCCGATCAACTTCTCCAGTTTTGCTTTGCCGCCTCTGCCTAAATAAATTGTTTCGGTTGCCAAATACACTCGCTTTTGCTCTTCGTTTAATAAGGGTAAAA
>JAOZUK010000935.1 GCA_029938715.1 Bacteroidales bacterium
TTCTGGCCAGCCAACACCATGATGCGGCCAAGGCTTATTATCATGCCCGGCAGGACTTTTATATGGCCCATTACTACGATGGTTTGGGGCTTGATGCCATCTGGAAGGGAAATGACAAATCCGACGCACCGGTTATGACGATATTTCGCCACTTTGACTCAGCGTCAGTCCACCGGGGTGTGCTTGGCGACCTGCCCAGGACCCTGTGGGTTATTGACTACCCGCTCTTGGAACGGATTTATTATGCCCTGGTCGCAGGATTTGACGTGTACGGCAATGTGGGGCATCAGTTGGCCGTGCGTCTTTATATGGATGACCTGCGAATCGAGGGGGAGAGCTACTTTCTCGACTTCCTGCCCAGTGACATCCGCGAATCCACCATGCGGGAGTGGTACCAGGGCGCAGATTTCAAGGATTTACAATATCAGACAGCCGGTATGGAGACACCGATTGATTATGTCGGTGATAATCCCAAGCGGGAGTTTATTGAAAAGGTGATCAATGAATATCTGCCCGGGGAATTCGGTATCCGATTTGACCCGGTCAATTACATGGAGGCAGGCCGTTCTTATCCTTCCCTGCCTGAACAATACGTGTCCAGCCAGGATTTCCTGCAGGCCTTTAACGCGGTATCCAGACCGGGCACCAATTTTTTTCGCCTTGTCCAGGATCATAATGTCAATGTGTGCTATGTCAGGGTCCGGATTCCGGACGAGGAAGATGTGGTAATTTCCATCGTTATCAACCGCTGGCACGACAACGTGGCCTACCTGTTCAGCGAGAAAAACACCTTGAACCCGGCCAAAGACAAGGCCGACTTTATTGAAGGCTTTATCGGTTCCTACCCCAACTTCTTTTTTGATATCAGAGAAGATGATCTCCCTGACTTTTTCGATATGCTGGTCAACTTTGACGATTCAGAGGAGATGCTTGAACGGATAAAAAAATACGGTGTCAACCGTGCAGATCCCAAACTTTGGGAGGCCTATGACTGGTTTCAGGCACGCTTTCTCCGGCAGG
>JAOZUK010000346.1 GCA_029938715.1 Bacteroidales bacterium
TGATCTGGGTGAAGCTTATCACACCGTGTCGATGAATGTATACTTCTCCACAACAGCAGTGCTGCAAGAGAGGAATCTACTGGAGTTAACTTTTGAAGGTGATGAAGGTCAGGAAATAGGAATTGATTTTATCTGGGTTAGAGTGAATTGAAACGCATTTAGCAAAGAAAATACAATGAAACACCGAATCTTAAGTATTGCCGTAATTCTGCTGCTCCTGGTGAGTGGTTGCAGCATCCGGAAGGAGGCAAACCCAGTAACAGGGATTGTGGAGCGAATTGCACCGCAGTTTGCAGATGATATTTTATTTGAGCAGATGGAGTCGCCCTCAGGGCGGGATCTGTTTGAACTGGAATCTACAGGGAAAGGAAAGATAGTGATCCGGGGGAACAACTCAATCTCCATGGCCATGGGCTTCAATCACTACCTGAAGTATTATTGCATGACCTCGGTCTCCTGGTTCGCCGACCAGCCGGTTCAGCTTCCGGAGGTGCTGCCTGAAGTGCCTGAGAAGATCAGAAAAGAGGCAAGGGTCCCGAAACGTTTCTTCCTGAACTATTGCACATTTGGTTATACCATGCCCTGGTGGCAGTGGCAGGACTGGGAACGGCTCATCGACTGGATGGCGCTGAACGGCATCAATATGCCGTTGGCCATCACCGGACAGGAGTCGGTCTGGTATAATGTATGGAAGGATTTTGGTCTTGCCGATGAAGAAATCAGAAACTATTTTACCGGTCCTGGCCAGCTGCCCTGGCATAGAATGTCCATTGTGGATCAACTGGAAGGCCCTCTGCCACACTCCTATATGGAGCATCAGCAGGAGCTTCAGAAGAAGATCCTGGAGCGTGAGCGAGATCTGGGTATGACACCTGTACTTTCCGGATTCAGCGGTCATGTTCCTCAGCAATTAACAAGAATCTATCCTGAAGCAAAGCTATCGGTTCTTGGGGCCCATCTTGAGAATCCCTATAGTTGTTACATGCTTGATCCAGTGGATCCACTTTTTAAGAAGATCCAAAAAGCATTTATTAATGAGCAAACCCGGTTATTTGGCACGGATCATATCTATGGAATTGATCCGCTTAATGAGGTGAAACCACCCAGTTGGGAGCCGGAGTATTTAGCGGATTTATCAAATGCGATCTATGAGTCGATGGTTGAGGCAGATCCCGAAGCAGCAGGGCTTCAAATGGGGTGGTTGTTCTATTTCTCCCGGGACCACTGGACCGACGAGCGCATTAAGGCATATCTTACAGCGGTTCCGAAGGAGAGGATGATAATGCTGGATTATTTTTGTGAAAATACAGAGGTCTGGAAGTTTACCGAATCATTTCATAGCCGGCCTTATATATGGTGTCACCTCGGTAATTTCGGAGGAAATACAGTGCTGGCCGGAAATCTGAAAGAGAGTGGTGAACGACTGGAAAATGCACTGATTCATGGCGGTGAGAACCTGGTTGGCATCGGTTCCACATTGGAAGGCCTGGGTGTGAATCCAATGGTGTATGAATATATTTTTGAAAAGGCATGGGAATCAGACGGTACCGATTTAAAGTTATGGTTTAATCAGTGGGCAGACAGACGTTGTGGGAATAAAGATGACAATGTGAGAGAGGCCTGGCAGATACTACTCAAAAATGTCTATTCATCAGTACCCACACTGGCACCAATTACCTTAACAAATATTCGTCCTTCATTTACTGCAAGGGATGGTGACTGGATCAACTCACCTCCTGTTGGCTATTCAAATGAAGACCTTTTCCATGCCTGGGAACTGATGCAGGCTGCCGGTGATCAAACCCGTGATGCCTGGCAGTATGATGTAGTCAATATAGGCCGACAGGTGCTCGGAAACCATTTCCTTAAGCTCAGAGACCGGTTCACTGCTTCGTATTATAACAGGGATCTTGTTTCTCTGAAAACCACAGCAGCTGAGATGAATGATTTGCTTATGGACATGGACCGGTTATTATCCACCCGCCACTCATTTCTTTTAGGGCACTGGATTGAAGATGCCCGGATGTTTGGGAAAGATGCCGCCGAAGCTGACTACTACGAAAGAAATGCCCGTTTAATGGTCACTACCTGGACCGGCACTGTTCACCTGGTGAATGATTATGCCAACAGGAACTGGGCCGGGCTCACTGAATCATTTTATAACCCAAGATGGGAGATGTTTATCCATGACGTGGTAGAAGCCGTTGAAAATGAGGTGCCGTTTGATGAGAAGGTGTTCTTCGACAGGGTGACAGCATTTGAGATCAATTGGGCTGACGGAACGGAAAAACATGCCAGCGAACCGGTTGGAAACAGCGTTGAAATTGCAAAGGAATTAACAGTTAAATACAGATTAAAAATCATTCATTAAATGAAATGTTATGCGAATTAGCAGATTTTATCTAATCCTTGGGTTGGTGTGCATTCCTGCAACGATTCATGCATCTGAAGAAATGGATTCCGGGGTAGTGGATTCCGATACAAACCGCATCGAGATCGCTCCTCTGTTTTTTGGCCCGCCCACCCACGAATATCCCTTTGATGGGGAGATGACAGAGGGAAAGCTGTCAAATATTTTTGATAATATGAGAAAAGATGGAATAAAAATAGTCCTGATAACAGGAGGATGGGGTGAAAAGGTCTACTATCCGTCGAAGATACTTAAAGAACCCAGTAAAACAGATTGGTACGGTATAGCTTTTGAAATGGCATTGGAACGTGATATGCAGGTGGTATTACCCGGCGTTTACTACACTTACAATGAACAATTTTTAGGTGGCACCTGGGATCCCCATAAAGACCTGGAGATAAACAAAAAGGTGTATCGTGAGTTAAATGAGCGGTATGGCCATTATTCAAATTTCTGGGGCTGGTATATACCTCACGAAACCGGTGACCGAACCCATCGTGGTGATATCATGGTTATTCTGGAGAACCTTCCAAAATTCCTGAAAGAGCTTACACCCCATAAAAAAGTAGCACACGCGCCCTGGTTCCCTTCAAGAATTACTCTTGGAGAAGAGGGTCTCTCACCTGCCGAAACTGCAAAAGAGTGGGATATCATACTAAGTATGATCAATGGAATTGATCTCTTTCTTTTTCAGGACTCTACTGCTCCTCTTGACGAATTAGAAGATTACTTTGCTGCCATTAAACCTGTTTTTGATAAGCATCTGGTTGAGCTTGGGGCGGTAATAGAACTGTTTTACAGATATCAGGATCGCCCTGGTATTGAGCTGTTTAAGAGCATCTCGCCCGATCTGTTATTCGATAAAATGGAAGCTGTTTCTCCCTACACCGTGAAATTTGCATGTTGGGAATACCAGACCCATCTCTATCCCCATTCAAAAGCGCCTGGCGCCAAAGAGCTGAACAGGGTTTACAGGAGCTGGATAAACAGATGTGGACCTGAATAACCATCTTCACATCATTTACTATAATAATGAACCGTATGATACACAGAGTTTCAGCCATCGCATTCATTCTCCTGCTCCTGATGAGTGGATGCAGCAACCGGGAGGAGACACACCCCGTTACAGGATTAGTGGAGCGAATCGCACCCCAATTTGCAGATGATATTGTGTTTGAACATATGGAGTCTCCCTCAGGGCAGGATC
>JAOZUK010000936.1 GCA_029938715.1 Bacteroidales bacterium
TGAGTATCTACGGAAACGCGGTCAAACGACCGATCACAACAATAATGATCTTTGTAGCACTGCTGGTGATGGGAGTCTACTCCCTGAACAAATTGCCCATCGATTTCTATCCCGATATTGACTTCCCGGCCATTTCGGTAATCACCACCTATTCGGGGGCCAGTGCAGCCGATATTGAAACCAATGTAACCCGGACCATTGAAGATAACCTGAACTCGGTAAGTAACCTGAAGGACATCTCCTCCACCTCGCGCGACAACATGTCCATCGTGGTCTGTGAATTTGAGTGGGGAACCAATCTGGACGAAGCATCCAATGAGATGCGTGATGCCATCAGTTTTGCAGAACAGTTTCTTCCTGAAGAGGTGAGTAAACCTTCCCTGTTTAAATTCAGTTCAAGTGCCATGCCCATCCTTTTTTATGGGGTGACCGCCGACGAGAGTTTCCCCGCCATTGCCAATATCCTGGATGAGAAACTGGTCAATCCATTGAACCGCATCGAAGGAGTGGGATCGGTTGGACTGATGGGAGCGCCCGGAAGGGAGATCCAGGTGGACATTGATCCCCGAAAAATGGAATCTTACAATGTAACTGTGGAGATGATTGCAGGGGTGTTAAATGCAGAAAATCTGAACCTTCCTGCCGGGAACATTGAAATGGGTATGATGGACTACCCCCTGAGGATCAAAGGAGAGTTCCCCTCCAGTGATGTAATTGATGACATTGTACTGGCCAGCTTCAACGGACAGACCGTCTACCTGAAAGATGTAGCCACCATTCGGGACACCCTCAGGGATGTCTCAATGGATGAGCGACTGAACGGGAAAACCGGGATGAGAATTGTGATTCAGAAACAGTCGGGAGCAAATACGGTACAGGTGGCACGGGATATCCAGGCCATGATGCCATCACTGATTGAGAGCCTGCCTGATGATATCGAAATCACTACTTTCTTTGATTCCTCTGAATTTATTGTAGACTCCATCAATAACCTGACAGGCACTCTGATGTATGCAGGT
>JAOZUK010000937.1 GCA_029938715.1 Bacteroidales bacterium
TGACAGTATAATCATCGGTAAGGGTCGCAGTGCCATCAGTGTAGGTCAGGTCGACAGTTACTGGTAAGCCTGAGACAGCATCAAGGGTCGCCGTCACTAGAGAGGTGCCAGCGGCCTCGGCGATAGGACTGCTTACACCTAAGGTCACGTTTGGTGCTGCATCATTATCAGTGATATTAGCTGTTGCACTTCCCGTTCCTATACTGACGGAAGCGTTCGAAGGATTCGTGATCGCACAGGATACGGTCTCGGTCGCCTCCAGAAGAGCATCATCGGTAACAGAGATAGTCAGAGTGCCAGTGCTGGCTCCGTCGGAAACACTGATCGTAGCGCCGGGGGCGGTATAATCAATGCCAGAGGTCGCGCTGCCTGTTCCTAGATCAGCAAAATCAAACGTGATAGCGGAGCCCGTACTATTGGCCGGGGTAAGGGTCACAGTATAGACCATATCAACTGGTCCGGCCTCATCACCGTGCGTGGTCACACTTAAGACGGCGCTCGATGCATCATCATCCGTGATCGTAACGGTCTCCTGCTGGACTCCAGACTCGGTAGCATTAGTAACGCCGGTGATATCAACGATGACAGTCTCATCACCTTCAAATAGTGCATCATCAACGCCAGTGATCGTCACACTGCCGATCAATGAACCGGCTGCTATTACGATCTGACTGGCGGAGGCTGTATAATCAACGCCGCCGCCTGTCGCTGTACCCGTATATCCCAGGCTCACAGTTACATCGCATGAAACAGATGCGCTAAGTGTAGCCGTTATTGTAGAAACTCCACCATTCTCTGCTATTGGGGACCAGGATTCACTTATGCTTACTGTCGGCAAAGCATCAACAGTAATGGTCCCTATTGCGTTTATTGTACCACACCCGCCTGTCAAGGGAATGCTGTAGTTATAAGTGCCAGCTGCACCGGGAGTGCCGCTGATGGTAATTACATCACCGGCCCAAGTGGCAAACACCCCTGCTGGGAGGCCATTTGCGCCAGCAACGCCATCATTACTGA
>JAOZUK010000938.1 GCA_029938715.1 Bacteroidales bacterium
GGGAAATAACAATGTACATTTTTTCGCAATTAAGAATGTACACTTTTTAGCAATTAACGATGTACGATTTTTAGCAAATAAGAATGTACATTTCTCACCTGCAGAAGGAAAATTTTCCTTCTGCAGGTGAAGGGTCTCCATTTTTTCACTTAGACAGATTTATCGCTTAATGCAACATGGTTTTAACAATGTTGTTTTGAGCTAGTTGAGAATATCCTGAAATTGGGTTAACCACACTTTCAATAACCCAAATCAGGAGGATCCAGCAATGAGGAAAAAACAAGTACAAAAATGGATTATGTATCACGAAGTACACAAACAACGCAGAGATGGCCTTAAGCCCTCTCAAATAGCCAGGGAATTAGGCCTGGACAGGAGAACTGTTAAAAAATATCTTGCTATGACTGAAGACGAATATCTGGATTACATTGATAATCAACTCAAAAGGCAGCGGGTTCTTGCCCCTTATGAGAATTTTGTACGTACCAGGCTGGAGGCCTTTGCAGAGGCCTCATCAGCGCAGGTCCATGACTGGCTGAAGGAACATCATAAGGACTTTATTGATGTTGATGCAAAGACTGTATTCAATTTTGTATTGCATGTCCGAAGCAAGTTTGGTATCCCCAAACCCTTTAATCACAGGGAGTACGAAAAGGTTGCAGAACTCCCATATGGTCAGCAGACCCAGGTTGATTTTGGCGTGGCAAACATGACAGCCGATGAGGGAAAGCGCAAGAAAGTTTATTTCATTTGCTTCGTTCTTTCACGATCCCGGCAGAAATACTACCACTATTCTGATCGGCCATTTACAACTATTGCCTCCATCCAAGCACATGAAGCAGCTATTGGTTTTTTGGGAGGAATGACAGAGACTTTTGTCTATGACCAGGATACTTTGTTTTTGGTTGATGAGAACAAAGGAGACCTTATTATGACCGAGGACTTCCGTCGATATGTTGCATACAGAGGGTTTAAAACATACTTCTGCCGAAAATCTGACCCAGAGAGTAAAGG
>JAOZUK010000939.1 GCA_029938715.1 Bacteroidales bacterium
CTTCACATAGGGTTGAACCATATAGAAGAGTAAGTTCCGCTTATGGACATTGTATTCTGCCCCTGTAACTTCCGATTTGGCCATGAATTAATGTATTGTTCAGGCCACAAATATAGTTTTTTCCTAAAAACCATTATTAAAGTTTAACTTCACAATCAATTATGGTAAAGACAAAAGAGTTAAGTAAAAAGTATATCTCAGGCATACAACAAATCGGTGTGGGTGTTACCAATTTCCACCAGGCCTGGAAGTGGTACATTCCCAACTTTGGGATGAATGTGAGGATGTTTGAGGATAAGGCTACTGCCGAATACATGCTTCCGCATACCGACGGGCAACCCTGGGAACGGCATGCCTGCCTTACAATGAATATGCGTGGGGGTGGCGGATTTGAGATCTGGCAACACACAGAACGCACCCCGCTTGCTCCGGCATTTGAATTGAAAATGGGGGACCTGGGTATCTTTGTAGGTAAAGTCAAATCAGCCACCGTTCAGGATGCTTTTGAACACCTGGGAAAAGACGCAGAGCTGGTTACCGAAGTGGTAAAAGATCCAGCCGGAAGAGATACATTCTATGTGAAAGATCCTTTTAATAACATCTGGCAGGTGGTGGAGGAGTACTCCTCATTTATGGATATTAAGAAGCCCACTGGCGGATCGTATGGCGTGGTCATTGGAACCGGTCAGCCGGAGAAGGCCATGAAGCTTTACAGCGATATACTGGGTTATGATACCGTGGTGTATGATAAAGAGGGCACATTTGAAGATTTTAAAGGCATTCCCGGAGGAGAGGGGAAATTCAGAAGGATCCTACTTCAACACAGCGAGGTGCGAATAGGGCCATTCTCCAATTTGTTTGGTCCCACCGAAATAGAACTGGTCCAGGCTCTGGACCGCAAGCCTGAAAGGATCTTTAAGGACCGCATCTGGGGGGACCTGGGATTTATCCATCTCTGCTTTGATATACTGGGAATGAAACACCTGAAAGAGGAGTGCGAATCCAAAGGATT
>JAOZUK010000940.1 GCA_029938715.1 Bacteroidales bacterium
TCAGACATTACAGCAGAATACTGGCTCAATAAAATTTATCCGCCGGATATCAGGGATGCACACTACAGAGGAGATCTTCATATTCATGATTTAAGTCTTTTGTCTGTATATTGCGTGGGATGGGACCTACAGGATCTCTTGTTTGAAGGGTTTAAAGGCGTGGCCGGGAAAGTGGAATCTGCTCCGCCCAAACATTTCAGAAGTGCGCTGGGTCAGATTGTCAACTTTTTTTATACATTGCAGGGCGAGGCTGCCGGTGCCCAGGCCATGTCCAATTTTGATACGCTTTTAGCGCCGTTTATCAGGGAAGATGATTTGTCTTATAAAGAGGTTAAACAGGCACTTCAGGAATTTATATTTAATATCAATATTCCCACAAGGGTCGGATTTCAGACACCGTTTACAAATATCACCATGGATCTGAATGTACCATCCACTTTAAAGGATTCTCCCGTCGTTATTGGTGGAGAATATAAAGAAGGTACCTATACCGGGTATCAGGCAGAAATGGACATGCTGAATGCTGCATTTGCCGAAGTCATGATGGAAGGGGATGCAAAAGGCAGGGTCTTTACCTTCCCCATCCCGACCTATAATATTACTGAGGATTTTGACTGGTCCAATCCAAATCTTGAGAATATCTGGAAGATGACCGGAAAATACGGTATTCCCTATTTTTCAAATTTTGTGAATTCAGATATGGATCCGGAAGATGCCCGTTCCATGTGCTGCCGGTTAAGACTGGACAACAGGGAACTGAGAAAAAGGGGAGGCGGCCTGTTTGGTGCCAATCCATTGACCGGCTCCATCGGGGTTGTCACCATGAATATGCCGAGAATCGGTTATCTGGCAAAAGATGAAGACGATTTCTTTGAGAGGCTGGATACGCTTATCAAATATTCAGCAGATTCATTAAACATTAAACGCAAGATTCTTGAAAAGTTTACAGAAGGCGATCTTTACCCCTATTCAAAATTTTATTTAAGAAAAATTAAAGAGAGTACGGGTGT
>JAOZUK010000941.1 GCA_029938715.1 Bacteroidales bacterium
CTGGTTGAAGTAGCAGGCTGCGGTGTCTGTCATACAGACCTTGGATATTTTTATTATGGCGTACCCACAGTAAACAAACCCCCTTTAACATTGGGACATGAAATCTCCGGAATCGTTGTGGCTGCGGCAGGGGATGTAGAATTCTGGAAGGGAAAAGAAGTGATCATTCCCGCTGTTATGCCATGCCGGCAGTGCTATCTTTGCAAAACAGGCAGGGGAAATCGATGCCTTGCCCAGAAGATGCCGGGCAACAGTATGGGTATTTACGGCGGAAACTCAAGCCATATTCCTGTTCCTGCCATTGATCTTTGCGAAGTTAAAGACCGGGGAAATATCCCTCTTGAAAAATTGGCTGTTGTGGCAGATGCAGCAACAACGCCTTTCCAGGCAGCTAAAAGAGCTGACATCCAGGTGGGCGACAATACAATTGTTATTGGTGTCGGCGGCGTGGGACAATACATGGTACAGGTTCTTAAAGCACTGGGTGCCGCAACTGTTGTTGCGATTGATATCGATCAGGAACGTCTTGATACCATGCTGGGGAATGGTGCTGACTTTTCCATCAATTCCATGGGTAAAACCCCAAGAGAAATTTCCGGGGAGATGAAAGCCTATCGAAAAGAAAATGGGCTTGTTTCCACTGGATGGAAAATATTTGAAGTTTCAGGTTCAAAGCCCGGCCAGGAACTGGGACTTGCCCTTTTAAGCTTTACAGGAAAAATGATAGTTGTGGGTTATGGTCCCCACAAGGTTGAATATTCTATTTCACGACTCATGGCATTTGATGCAGAACTCATTGGAACCTGGGGATGCCTGCCTGAATACTATCCATCCGTACTGAGCATGATCACCAGCGGAAAAATTAATTTTGAAGAATTTGTTCAGACAAGACCCATGAGCACCATTGTTGAAAGTTATGATGAAGCCCATAAGAAATCACCAGATCAGAGAATTGTACTTATACCTGATTTTTAAACAAAAAGGAAAAAAGTAAATGAAACTTGAAGG
>JAOZUK010000942.1 GCA_029938715.1 Bacteroidales bacterium
TATGGAACCGGTACTGTATCCAGAATTTTTCTGATGATATCCTCACTGCTGATACCCTCTGCTTCGGCCTCATAGCTTATGCGTAATCGGTGGCGCATAACATCCAGAGCTGCACTTTTTACATCATCCGGAGTGACGTAGCCGCGACCTGCGAGGAAGGCAAGGCTGCGGGAGACTGCTTTAAAGTTGATTGTTGCCCGTGGTGATGCACCGGTTTCAATATAATCCTGCAGGTCGAGTTGAAAAGAGTCAGGATCGCGGGTTGCATAGACAAGGGAGACGATATAATCTTTGATCTTATCGTCCATATAGATAGTGTTGACGACTTTTCTCGCATTCAGAATATCTTCCGGGCCGGCAACCGGCATGACAATGGTCTCGGAATCGGTCAGATCGAAGGCATCGAGAATGCGTCGTTCCTCTGTCATACTCGGGTATTCGATGACAACCTTAAGCATAAAACGGTCTATCTGGGCCTCCGGCAGCGGGTAGGTACCTTCCTGCTCAATAGGGTTCTGGGTGGCGAGTACCAGAAAGAGCTCAGGGAGTTGAAAGCTCTTCCCTCCTATGGTCACCTGCTTTTCCTGCATGGCCTCAAGAAGTGCCGATTGTACCTTTGCCGGAGCACGGTTAATCTCGTCTGCAAGAATAAGTGAGGAGAAAATAGGTCCCTGTTTCACCTCAAAACTGGTTTGCTGGGGATTATAAATTTCTGTTCCGATGATATCTGCAGGAAGCATATCCGGAGTGAACTGGAGACGCCTGAAATCTGTCTGTATGGCCTTGGCCAGAGTTTTTACTGCCAGTGTTTTTGCCAGTCCCGGCAACCCTTCAAGAAGGATATGGCCCCCTGTAAGCAGACCGACCAGCAATCTTTCAATCAGCTGGTCCTGCCCGATAATAGTGTTGGACATCTCTTTTCTCAGCAGGGACAGCCACTCAGAATTGCTCTTGACTGCCTCGTTAATTGCCTGAATTGAGTTATACACATCATCATCCCGGCGGTT
>JAOZUK010000347.1 GCA_029938715.1 Bacteroidales bacterium
ACACCTCCTGTCGCTCCGGTACTGACCGATGTAACAGGTGAGTGCTCAGCAACAGCCACTGCTCCAACAACCACTGATGACTGTTCAGGCACCATTACAGGGACCACTACCGATCCCCTCACCTATTCAACAGAGGGTACCCATGTGATCACCTGGAATTTCGATGACGGAAATGGAAACAGTATTGATGTGACTCAGAATGTCATTGTTGAAGATGTCACTGCTCCCACAGCTACCTGTCCCTCCGATGTGGTTACCTGTGATGGACAAGTGACCTCAATTGGTTTAACAGACCTGTATGATAACTGTTCCACACCAGTTGTTACCTATGAACTATCAGGGTCCACCACCGGAACTGGTTCAGGAGATGCAGGTATGGAGATATTTAATCCAGGGGCGACAACAGTTACCTATACTTTTGTCGATGAGAGTGGAAATAGTGGCCAGTGTCAGTTTACTGTGACCTATGAAACTGTTGAAGCGATTGTAGTAACACACGTGGATCGAACTTTAACTGTCGAGACTGCAGGAAGCTACCAGTGGATCGACTGTACCGATAATTCTATACTGGCAGGTGAGACCCGTGGCTCATTTACTCCCACAGAGAGTGGGGAGTATGCGGTTATTGTAACTCAGGGAACCTGCTCCGACACTTCGGAGTGCTATACCGTAGATTTCACAGGGATTGATATGAATGGAATGCTGTTGGGCGTAGAGGTTTATCCAAATCCGGCCGACAGATTCCTGACCGTCTCCATGGAGAGCAAACACACCAACGTCTCTATCAAGGTGGTGAATACCATGGGACAGTTAGTTCTGGTTGAGGAAATGGAAGAGTTGGATAAGACAATCCTGGATATCAGCAGGTTCAAGCCTGGTGTTTACCTGATCAGCATCAAGAGTGACCAACTGGAGAAGATTGTGCGGATCATTAAAAAGTAAAACCGATGAAAGTATAAATGATCCTATTCATTCTCTACAATTTGCTTCATCTCCGATGTCAGGCGAGCTACGATTTCAGAATGCTTCAGGTAAACATTGTTGGTTTCCCCTCGATCCAGTGCAAGGTTATAAAGCTGTCCTGCCGGATCCCCAGGCCCCGGTTCGATGTGATCTGGCTTTGAAAATCCACCTGAACCCAGCTGATTGATTAATTTCCAATCCCCGGACCGGATCAACATGGTTCCGTTGCCTGACTGCATGACTACAGGAGGTCTTATGGCCTTGTCGTTGGAATGTTCACCCCTTAAAACTGACAGAAAACTATAGCTGTCGGGGCCTGCGTTTTCCGGTAAATCTGTATTTGTTATTTCAGCGAAGGTGGCAAGCAGATCCGTAAAACAGATGGTCTGATCACTGACAGATCCCTCCTTCACCCTGCCAGGCCAACGAACAATGAAAGGCATGCGGTGGCCTGCTTCCCAGGCGTCGGCCTTCATTCCCCGCAATCCACCTGAAGAGTCGTGACCAAAGCGCTTGGTATCCACATCGTACCAGACCGGACCGTTATCGGATGAAAAGACCAGCAGGGTGTTCTCAGACATTCCGGTTTCATTCAGGGCATCCAGGACCATACCGATTTGTGCATCCACCATCATTAGAAAGTCTCCGTACATTCCCGCCCCACTCTCACCTTCAAATTCGGGGGAAGGCAGCCAGGGAGTATGGGGAGCAGGATAGGCCAGATAAAGCATCAGGGGCTTCTCCTTCAGTGCATCGTTGCCGGCATGATCCTTGATAACCTCAATGGCTTCCTTTGTGAAACGGGGCAGCACATCCTTTAGCTCCAAACCGGGTGCTACACCTCCTTCCCGCCAGAAACTCCCCTGTATGGGTGACCAGCCTTCGGAGGATTCTGCCTCAATATGCTCAGTGGGGGGAGCTACTGCCTGGTCATCCCGAATATAGAAGTAGGGAGGGATATCGGTGGATGCACGAATCCCGAAGAAACTGTCAAACCCACGATCTACAGGTCCGCCGGGAAGGGGATTATCATACCCGTTTTCCTTAAATCCAAGATGCCATTTACCCACCATTGCAGTATGGTATCCACAAGATTTGAGCATGGAGGCCATGGTCAGTTGACCCTTCTTTATAGTGGGTTCTTTTCGCCAGACCGAAACATCTGTCCGGAAAGGATACTGACCTGTCATCAGTCCGTAGCGGGACGGATGGCAGAGCGCACCTGCTGCATGAGCATCTGTAAAACGCATTCCGTCAGATGCAAGCTGATTGATAGTGGGAGTAGGTATCTTTGACTCAGGATTAAAGCAGCCTGGATCTCCATAGCCCATGTCATCGACGAGAATAACCACAATATTCGGTAGTTCATCCGAAGTAGAACAGGCGGTAAAGGTAATTCCTGCTAATATTAATGCTGCCAGATGGAGTATATGAATCCGTTTCATAGGTTTTTACAGTTTTCAAAATATGAATATATTCAGAATTCTGTGGCAATTCCCAATTCTGCGGATAAAAGTTCAAAAGATGAATTAAAGAAAACAGCTTTGATACTATAATTTTCCTCCAAGCATATCATCCTGCCACTTTTTCAACTCATCCCATTTCCCGGAATAAGCCATTTCGGATTGTAATGGCCAGCTTGTGGGGTTATGGCCCTTGTAACTGTCGCCTCCGTCATGGAGTATTTCCTGACATCTTTCAACGGTGGTTTCAGATAGGTCCTTCCAGGTTAAGATCCCGGCTTTTTGAAACAGTTTTTCAATTTTAGGACCAATCCCTTCAATGATCGCCAAATCGTTTTCGGCTATCTTCTTTCCAAAGACATCTGCTGCCAGTGCAGCATCAAAGTCATGCTGTACTGAACTGGATTTTTTACTTAAGCTTGCAATCTCACTTTTTAAGGAGCTGTTCGAAGACTGCAATTTTTCATTTTCTTTTCTGCAGACGTCCAGGTCAGCACGAAGCTTGGTGTATACTTCAGATTTCTTCTCTATTTGTCTGCCTAAGAAATAACCCAGCAGGGCACATATAAGACCAACCAGAATCGGGATTAAAACGCATAGGATACACATATTTGTAGATTTTTATGAAATTATTTAATCAAGACAACTGCTCTTCTGTTTTTTGCCCTTCCTTCGGGAGTACCATTATCATGGGCCGGCTCATCGGGTCCTTTGAAGGAGGAACTGATTTTGTCGGTATCGATGCCATTCTGGACCAGGTAACTTTTTACAAAATTGGCCCGTTGCTGGCTCAATTTCATATTCAGTGCACGTGGACCTGAAATATCGGTATGACCAATAACCAGCAAGCTCCCATCGGGATTGTTCTCAAGATAATCCATGATCTTACCAACCTTACTAATGTCTTCCCGACCAAGGGTCCTTTCAGTTTGATAAGGCTCAAATATAGGGGTCGGAGGGTTGTCATTAAGCTGGCCTTTGATTGCCTGCCAGTCGACCGATGGGGGAGATTCGGGTACAGGGGCAATGGGTTCCGCTATAGTAGTGGTTTCCATATCCCCGCTTTTGCCTCCGCAATCGCAGCTATAATACCAGAAAAGAACAGTACCAACAATGATTGTCAATAAAATACT
>JAOZUK010000348.1 GCA_029938715.1 Bacteroidales bacterium
GTGGCAAACACCCCTGCTGGGAGGCCATTTGCGCCAGCAACGCCATCATTACTGATGCCCGTTGCCCAGGTCGTGGCATGGGTAATATCCGTCAGTACCGAATTGACACACAAGGTCGGTGTTGAAGACGCGGCACCAACGATCATATTCGGTTCAACAATGATCCTCCCGGTTGCATTTACCGTGCCACAGCCACCGGTCAAAGGAATGCTATAATCAAATGTGCCAACCTCTGTTGGCACACCACTGATGGTGATTAGATTGGCAGCCCAGGCAGCACTTACGCCTGCCGGCAGATCTGTCGCTGCACCGATACCGGTTGCCCCGGTGGTTGTATGAGTAATAGAAGGTAGTGGCGTATTCACACACAGGGTCGGGGTTGACGATGCAAGCCCTGCGGTCATAAGAGGCGTAACAGAAATAGCAAGTGTTCTTGCAGCACTTGTACCACATCCATTGGTGGCAGTAACACTTAAATCCCCACTGGTTGCTGTTGCATCGAAGTCTATTGTTACTGAATTACCTGTACCATTTATGGTTTCGCCATTTCCTGAATATGACCAGTTATATGTTACCGAAGGATCGTTGGGAACTGTATAAACCACTCCTGAAGTACTCTGACAAACAGGAGTTGTACTTGCTGTAAAAGCACCTGGTTGCTGTGCCAACAATGGAAAAGTAACTACCATTAAATCAGAAGAGGTACAAGCACCATTGCTTATCTCCCATTCCAATTGATAAGTAGTACCATTCGTTCCATTAAACTCGGTGTTATAAACGGTTGGGTTAACAAATGATCCTCCCGTACCAGAAACAACCGACCATAAACCTGTTCCAACGACAGGATTATTACCTGGCAAACTGGCAACTGATGATGCACCACAATCGGAAATATCATCATCATCTGCACCTCCATCCGAACCAATATCAGCAGTGGTTGGTAATTCGTAGACCTCAACAGTGGTGGGGTCTACAACCCCCAAATTGGCTCCATCGTTATACCTGAAGGCTGTTAACTCATAAACGCCCACACTAGGAGTAGCCATTGTGTAAACTCCTGCCACGACATCGCCTGAAGTAATATCCAACTGGGTCTGAGGCGCCCCATCTATCGTATAGTCTAAAGTATAATCAAAAGGAATGGCCCCGGAATAAGTAAATGATACAGGTATCCCTGTAGTAGTACCACAAATAGCTCCTGATGGTGTAAATTGAGCCCGGGGCATAACTACATTTACACATGCAACTGTAAAATCACTTGAGCCTGCTGCGGGAATGACAATTCTACTTGTTGTTGATACCGTACCTGACGAGCTGTTACCTGAAGCACTTGAACCTAGTTGTTCCCACTCAGAACTACCCGTATTATACCTAGCAACACGCATATCTGAGAGCCCATTTTCAGTCATTAGCGGGGTTAAGTCGCTGGAGGCATCCCAATCAAGGTTAATTATCGCCTGATTACCTGAAGTAGAAGTTACGGTCCAATACTCGTCATCATTCACATAGGTTAACGGACTTGCCATACTGGCTGATGTGCCATTTGGCGTAAAAAATTCAACAGTCCAGTCTTGGGTACCTGTTTGAGTGGCAGACAGATTAATCTTATTACCAAGGGTGCTACCTTTACCAACAGGGTAATCAAAATTATCGCCCTGGTTAATACTTTTGGTAAGTGGCCCATCAATAAATGAAGCAGTTGAGCCTCCTGCCGGCACCACACAATTGATCGCGGTATTGGTAATACTTATGGTATTGGTAGTCGAACTGGTAATTATACCGTTGGTTAATAACAGGTTTCGGGTCACTTCAATAGCTCCACCCGTATTAATGGTTAATCCGGTACTATTATCAATTTCAAGGTTATTAAATGCTGATGTTCCGGTAAAATCGCCAAGTGCACCACCAATAGTTTGTGCGGAACTTCCTGCAAATGAAACTGTAGCACCCGATCCGCTTCCACTCAGGAATGTTCCTGAAGAACGCTCCATTGAGCCCTGGATGAATAATTGGCGGTTATTTACAGAGTTATCTAAGTCGGGGCCATTTATCAATAGCTGGTGACAAATGGTTAAATCCTTATTAGGTAACACCCTGGTGCCTGTACCAGTAAAATGAATATTTGGTATACTGGAATAGAGGTCGGCTATTATAGTATAGGTGCCGGAACCACCATATTCAAGAGTTGCTCCATTAGAGCAATCCAGAAAATCAGTGTACCTGCCAGCCGGGAATGTACCACTTTGAAGCGCTAATGTACCCGTACCGGAAACTATACCTAGATTATGGCCAAACGTGGCTGATGGAACAATAAGTCTTCCATTAATTGTTGTTCGGTACGTAAAAGCATAGTTAGCATCAGTGGTAATATCATCACCGGAACGGATAGTAACGATAAAACCATTTGGACCTCCGGTAAGCGTATAAGGATCTCCTCCGGTTTGGGTCCAGTTTCCAGGTACTGACCAATCTCCATCTGTGTTACTGGTAAACTCAGGTACATTATCCGGTAATGCCGGATCAATACCACAAGTATACTCTCCACTGAGCGAACTAACACCTGAATAGTTAAAAGTAATTAAATCATTCCCTTCATCAACCCTGTCGGTAGCAGGGCCTGTCGCTGCTTTTGTCCAGCTGGTACCCGGTAAAAGAAGGGCGGCAGCAATATATTCCGCCTCGGTATTTGCACCGGTAACCTGAACATCGGTATCCAGATAATTAAATACAAGGGAGCCATCGAAACCTGTTATCCCGCTACTTTCTACCTCCCAGAAATAATCCAACACATTGGTTGGATCAAGCACTCCAGGGTGATTGCTGTTAATATTGTTTATTCTGAAAGAACCTGTAGTTCCAATATTCGTAATATTTAATACTGCCGGAGTATACTTCCCTGATGTTCCAATTGGGAAAGTAAAAGTTGTTCCATCATCTGTATCGCTAAATATTTTAATAACACCAACATTACTAACCACTCCATTGGAAGTAATCATCTTAGTATTGTCATAACCACTACCAACAATATTACTATTTTCGCCAAGGGTTAATAAATAGCTACTAATATTTAAAATACCATTGGTCAGCAAGAAATCAGCTTGCAGACTTATCGAGTTTACTAAGCGTGCCCCGTTTGAATTATTAAGTTCCAACTGCCCCCATGTACCAGTACCTCCGATATACTGCAAGTCTGTACCATTCAAAATTATACCGCTTGCGTTATCGGTATAGGTAGCATTGTTTGTTACATCACCTTTTGCATTAACTGTATAATCACCACAAATAAGTGTACCACTATTCAGATACGCATCATTATTTATCGTAATATCCCTGCTTAAGGTCAGGCTTGTTACCGGGTTTACCGTTAAATCGTAAAAACTAGTACTTGAAGAACCCAATAAAGATTGAGCGCTTCCGGTAAAATATGTGTGATTCTCACGATGCCTGTAGCTGCCATTATTAGTGAAATCTCCGTTTAGAGTTACATCAATATCGAAATCCACATTGGCATCTAAAAAGCTGGTAGTTGTTTGTAGTGTTAGATCTCCTCCAACCTC
>JAOZUK010000943.1 GCA_029938715.1 Bacteroidales bacterium
ACTAATATATCAATTATTTTATACAAATAGAGAATTTACAGAATCACCCCTGTAACTACGCATAATCGCTTCACCAACCAGTTTGGCAATAGACAGCGTCTCAATTTTGTCGCAGTGTTCCGCTTCATTGGACAGAGGGATGGTATCTGTTACAACAAGAGAACTTAAAGATGATTTGTTGATTCGATCAATAGCCGGCCCTGAAAGCACGGGATGTGTGCAATACGCATGAACTGCTTTTGCACCCTTGTCCACAATAACACTCGCAGCCTCTGTCAATGTTCCTGCCGTATCAACCATGTCATCAAGGATAATCGCTGTTTGATCCTTAACATCCCCGATAATGGCCATGGCTTTTGCTTTATTGGGCGCACTTCTTCTTTTATCAATAATGGCAAGGCTGGCATTGAGTCGCTTGGCATATGCCCTTGCCCTTTCAACACCACCGGCATCAGGTGATACAACGACCAGATGTTCTGGATGGCGGGTTTTAATATCATCAATTATGATCGGAGCAGCATAAAGGTTATCCACCGGACAATTAAAAAATCCTTGAATCTGTCCGGCATGCAGATCCATTGTTATCACCCTGTTCACACCCGTATTCTCAAGAAGGTCAGCCATTAATTTGGCACTGATGGGAACCCTGGGAGATACTTTTTTATCCTGCCGTGAATATCCGAAATAAGGGATAACCGATGTAATCCTACTGGCAGAAGACCGCTTAAACGCATCAATTAAAAGTAACAACTCAACAAGGTTTTCATTCACAGGATTACAGGTGGACTGGATCACAAAAATTTCCTGTTTCCTGACATTCTCCTGGATTTCAACCTGGATCTCTCCATCACTGAAACGGTTAACTTTCAATCTTCCTAACGGTTTGGCAAGGTATTCCGAAATCTTGTCTGCAAGAACAGGATTCGAATTACCCGCAAAAATTGACAAGCCATTCATATCAAATCTCTTTTTCCCCCCTCATTTTTAAAATCAGGTATAAAA
>JAOZUK010000944.1 GCA_029938715.1 Bacteroidales bacterium
AGATCAGAGACATCAATATCCCTTCCATCCTGAGAGGTCATGTCAACTACCTTATGAAGAGCGCCGGTCACACTGTAAATCCTGAGGCTGCTTAGTTCATCCACGCTCTTTAAAGTAATAAAGTCCTGAACAGGATTAGGATATACAGAGAACGCAATGGCATTCCTGTTCTCCTTAACACCTACTTTCAGATATTGATCCTCGTTCAGAGAGAGAATGTGCTCGGCAATGGCATCTTGATGAACCAACCAGGAAGCCATGGCATCGGGGAACCAGTTTAAGTCGCCCAAGGGCAATCCTGCAACAGAGGCTGTCAGCAGGGTAGGATTTGTGTAGGAGCCATCGAAACGGGGCCAGACCTCCGGATAATAGGCAGGATCGGTACCGGCCCATCCATCCACATCCCACATATAACTTGGCCAGTCTGTGGGCTCTGGAATATTCGCTAAGCCCCAGATATACTTCTGGAACCAGCTAAGTGCATTTATACCTGCACTATCACTGAGGTCATATATCCTGGCGTCGGTATATTGTGGATCAAGGTCATACATGTTATGGTTGAACTTCATGTTTGGCCAGGTTGCATCGTCATTGAAGATGCGATTCTCTCTGCTGGAGTCGGCAGGGGAAACCACCGGGCCGTCACTTGCATACCATTCAGGTGTTTCATCTTCCCACAACATTGGAATCGAATAGACAGGAGCAATCGTATCGTTGGAACGGGCGTATGCTGTAATACCCTTCACTCCGTCGGAGGTGTACTGCAGGTTACGCTGCCAGAATTTGGTTCTTACTGATGGCAACGTTTCGTAGGTACCAAGTGTATCAATGACCAGTGTATCGGTGTTGGCTAAACTGAGCATAGTATTACCGGTTGGATAATCCTGGAAGAACTGACCCCATGAGTAAAGCTGACTAAAAATACTGACGTCATGAAACAGGTTATTGGTCATGTAATAGTCCAGATCGTTGAAGGGTATTCCGAGCCATACATCGTGCCA
>JAOZUK010000945.1 GCA_029938715.1 Bacteroidales bacterium
AACCAATTCGTTTAAGTGTGGGAATAATCCTCAACTCCAATAATCGATTGAACCGATCGGAAAGTACCACCGTCTGCAAGTTCTGAGTGGCTGCATAGTACTTTTCTTGAACTTCCTGTTCAAAAGATTCAATTTGATCCTCGAATGGATTTGGCTCTGCTAACCAAATACTTGTACTCTGGCTCATAAGTTCTCCTGTCAAGTCGGGTGCTCAAGACTGTCACAATTTAACTGCACGCACATCCCACGCCGTTTAGCCAGGATTTTTCGGAAGCTAAAGTGGCTGCGTATGGGAAAAGCGATCCAATGAGCAGACAGATATCCAAAGAACCAGGGTATTAATCCTGACTCCATTAGCTGTCTACGGTATCGGTTCAGGCCTTTTACAGTTATTGATTCAACGACGCTGCTGGTAAGCGAACGCAGTCAGAATCCGAATGCGGTCAAGTTAGCTTGCACTTCAAGGGCGCTGGAAGCCTCCATTTATTTCCTATGCGGGCCCCTCTGGTGGATATTTTGTTAACCAACATGCCACATTTCAAATATCAATTGTCAATGTCTAATCAGGATGATAGTAATTGCAGTACAGAGTATTTATAAGAAATTTGAGCCAGGGCCACAACGTAGCCCTAAGCATCTGTATAGTACTACTCTGTAGCCCTTGTCAAGTTCTAAATAAAACCTTTTATGCCGGGCCACAATGTGGTACAAGGAATATGTAGAGAACTCCGACACTGCTTCCTCCCTGAAAGGGGAATGTTTGTTCCATAATATGAAAGTGTAAAAGTGCCAGAAGAAGTTTTCATTTAAGGGCTGTACTCATTATTTCTGATCCGGTCCAAATAACCAGTTCTTTACACTGGAGTAACTATTCTGATAAGAGAGGTCTGAATGGAAAAACAGGAATTAGCTGAAATCAGGAATCATCTGGGAAAAACGCAGAAACAATTCGCACAGTTGGTAGGTATTTCTCTTAAATCTATAAAAAGTTTTGAGCAGGG
>JAOZUK010000349.1 GCA_029938715.1 Bacteroidales bacterium
GAACCACTACAGGAACAACTCCCAATTGCTGGTCAACACCCACATCCCGTGGTTCACGGTGGTAACATGTATTCCATAAATACAGCAGAAGGTCTATAATTTTTCAATAAAACACTTCTTCTCCTTCGAAGAAGGTTCGAACTTCGTTCAAAACATTCGACCACACAGGACTTCTTTCCAATTTTAGGGGGAGTCCTTTCTTTTTGCCTGTGCACCGGACCAAATAAGCGCTTCAATGCATATTTCCGTCCTCGTTCCTGCGGGCGGCAAAGAGTATTTTCCGCACTAATCTTACTTTACTGAGAGCTTTCCCAACAGATGCAATTGATTTATTAAACAACGATTTTTCCATTTTCTTCTTGCACTGTTGAAGATTCATCATATATTTGTATAATAGAAACAAGCGTTTCGGAAACAATCGTTTCGGAAACGATCGTTACGGAAACAAACAAGTCGTTAGTAAATAATTCAATTATGAAATTCTATAATAGGGAGAAAGAAATAGCTCAGTTGAAAGAGATTCAAAAGCTATCTCTTGAGAATGCTCAGTTCACTGTCGTTACAGGCAGAAGGCGTATTGGTAAAACTCATTTGCTTCTGAATGCAACGGCAGGTAAGCCCACCCTTTACTTTTTTGTTGCCCGGAAAGCTGAGAGTTATTTATGCCAGGATTTCATGCAGGAGATGAAGGAGAAACTGGGAATCCCTTTATTGGGTGAGATCAGCAACTTTGGAAAGCTGTTTGAATACCTGATGGTGTATTCAAAAGAGAGGCCATTTAGTCTCATTATCGACGAATTCCAGGAATTCTTTCATATCGCTCCTTCCGTTTACAGCGAAATGCAGCATTTCTGGGACTTGAACAAAGATGAAAGTAAAATCAACTTAATAGTCAGCGGATCGGTCTTTTCATTAATGCACAGAATTTTTGAGAACTCGAAAGAACCATTGTTTGGACGGGCAACTCAAATGATAACAGTAAGGCCATTTGAAACATCGGTATTAAAAGACATTCTGACCGATCATTTGCCGTCCTGGACACCGGAAGACCTTCTTGCACTTTATTGTTTTACGGGCGGTGTAGCAAAATATGTCCAGTTGTTTATGGACGGAGGAGCATACACGAAACAGACAATGATCGATCTGATGATCAAGGAAGACTCTCTTTTTTTGCAGGAAGGGAAGAACATGTTGATAGATGAATTCGGTAAGGAATATGCAAACTACTTCACCATTTTGTCTGCCATTGCCCGTGGTGAGAACACCAGGGGGAAAATTGAAGCTGTGGTAAAACGTGAGATCGGAGGCTACTTAACGAAGATGGAGAGAGACTATAGCCTGATTTCCAAAACTATACCTATTTTCTCAAAGGTCGAAACCAAGAATGTGCGTTATTCCATAGAAGATAATTTCCTGACTTTCTGGTTTCGTTTCATTTATAAGTACAGTCATGTGATCGAGATAAGAGGTTTCCGGGAATTAAAAGAAATCATCTCACGCGACTATTCTACCTTCAGTGGTAAAATCCTTGAACGTTATTTTCGTACGAAGTTCATCGAAGAGAAGCATATTACCATGATTGGCGGATACTGGGACAGAAAAGGCGAAACGGAGATTGATTTGATTTCCGTAAACGAACTTAAGAGGCGCGCTGACATTATCGAGGTGAAGCGCAATGCTGCTAATATTGACCTGGAAAAGCTTAAGGAGAAATCTTATTATTTCAAAAGATCAACTGGGGAATTGAAGGACTACCAGATCACCTACAGGGGTTTATCTCTTGATGATATGTAAAATCTGAAATCAGATAATCCGTAATAGCTGCTTCTTTAAATGAAGTTGGTCAGTATGCCAGTGACATGGGACAGGTAGTCCGGGTAGAAGTTCATGGTATCAGAACTGAAGAGAATAATTGATTTAAAACTCTAATATCACATCAATCAAACTCCCTACTCATTCTGCTGATGTATTTGATTTGAGTTGTTTTCAGGCTCAAACTTAATAACCCAGGCATGCTCTCCGGTACTGGTTTCTTCATTCTGAACTTCTTTGGGTAAATTAACTGTCAATCCCCAGGGGTAATTTACCCACGACAGTGGTTTATCATATCCCAGTAATCTTACTTCACTACCAGGTTTTGCTCTTGCTTTTGAGAGAAGAACGTTATCCCCATCGAGTTTCAGACAAATTGCAAAAGCATACTTTTCATCTTTGCTTTGCGTATAATAAATATTACGACCAAAATTTGTCTCCTCACAAAGCCATGGACTGGGACGAGTACTATATATCGACTCTCCGTTTGTTTTCAACCAGGCACCCATATCTTTAAGTCTGCTTACCTGGTAATCCGGGATTTTTCCATTCCCGTCAGGAGTTACTATCAATAACAAATTCCCTCCCTTTGCAACAATCCTGATGAGCATGTGAAGCAGTTCTGTTGAAGAGTTAACATTGCCATCATGCTCTCTCCAGTCGTATGCAAAATTTTTTCCCATGGAATTTATTATAGTAATAAGCAAGAATTTTATGTGATTGATAGTACCAGGCCGGGCGCTTCCATCCACCATCAAACCAAATATAATCGGGTTCATATTTGTCGATAAACTCTTTTGAAAGAGGTAATAAATAGTCGTTCACATAATCGTAAACCGGAACTTTTCCCTGTAGTTGTCTTGCTTCTTTTTCCGGATTGAAAGGATGGGTAACTTCAAAAGAACCATTCACCGGCTGTTGATTTTCTTCGAACATGGTCCACTCTCTGATATGGATTTCACCATCTTCAGTAAGCAGCGGATAGGAAGTGTCTTCCAGGTTCAGATACATCCCGTAGGGCAATCCATGCTTTCTGCAAGCCTGAACAAATTCATTGGTCAGATCGCGATGGGGAGGCATATCAACAGGATCACGAAAAGTATATTTACTATCCCACAAAGGCATACCCGTGGATCGATGCATATTGAACTGCACAAAAAACTTCGCACCTGCCTCCTTGAAAAGCTTTATATACTCATCCGCATCCAGCTCACTGGCGGTAAACAGAGGGATAAAATCATCCTTTTCAAAATCTTCACCCCAATGCTCGAGGTAATAATCTCCTTTGCCATTTTTACCATAGATTATATCCAGATAAGCATCGGTATAATAATTGCCACCATAGCCTTTTACACTATAACCAGCTGCACTGTATATCCCATAATTAACCTCTATACCAAATTTTCCGTCCATATACCATTCAGGAGTGGTATGTTCTGATAAAGAGGCAAAGCTTGCTTTATATGGACCATTAAAAATTACTTTGTCCATATCTTCAAGATCTACTGCAGCATTTTTCAAATGTTGCTTTGTGAATTTCTTTAGCTGAAAGGTGCTGGATTTATAAATGAAAGGCTTGAAATTTTCCGGTCGTCCCGGAGGTTTCACTTCATTTTGAGAAAAAGTAAATTGAAAGCTAAATAAGATGTAGAATAGTAAAAAACACTTAAAAATAAATAATCTTATAGTTGTAAGTTTCAATTTGAATATGACTCTTACTCTAATGCAATGGCGAAGAG
>JAOZUK010000118.1 GCA_029938715.1 Bacteroidales bacterium
ATAACGGTATCCTGTTCACGGACTTCTATGCTGCAGCGTCTAATTGTTCTCCATCTCGTGTGGGACTGCTTACAGGACGTAGTCCGGCAAGAGTGGGTATGTACAGCTATAGGCCTCCAAATCATCAGATGCATTTGAGGGATAGTGAAGTTACCATTGCGGAGGTATTAAAAGATCAGGGATACCAGACTTCGCATATTGGAAAATGGCACCTGGGATGTTTGCCCCAGGATTTAGGCTTTAATCATCCACAACCACATGAACAAGGATTTGATTACTCACTGGGGACAGAGAACAATGCTCAGCCTTCACATCTTAATCCGGTAAATTTTGTCAGAAATGGCAAGAAACTCGGTGAGCAGAAAGGCTATTCATGTCAGATTTTAGCTGAAGAGGCTATAACATGGTTGGACACTTATCATGAGACCGAAAATCCCTTTTTCATGTATGTGGCCTTTCATGAACCGCACAGAAAGGTAGCATCACCCCCTGAGCTGGTGGAAAAGTATAAGGACTATCCCGTTAAGGATGCCGAATACCTGGCAAATATCGAAAACCTTGATCTGGCAGCAGGAAGGATAATAGATTACCTGGTAGAGAATGGTCTTATTGAAAATACATTGATTCTTTTCAGTTCAGACAACGGGTCTTATCGACAGGCATCAAACGGGGATTTAAGAGCGCTCAAGAGCTATTTATATGAGGGTGGAATCAGGGTTCCGGGCATTATTCACTGGTCTGCATTGAGCAGGTCCGATGTTGTGGTTGACGAAGCCGTTGGGTTTGTTGATATGATGCCTACAATTTGTGATATCCTGCAAATTCAACCTCTGGACGATAGAGTGCTGGACGGGACAACTGTTTTAAATCTATTGAAGGGGGATAAATTTGAACGTGAGAATCCACTGTTCTGGTACTTCTACAGGACTACACCTGAGATCGCAATGAGGATTGATCATTTTATGATCCTGGGCAAGGATAGTGATACGATCCCAAGGCCTCACCAATTCTCAGCTCCGGATATGACTTACATCAAAGAGATGAATTTGACTCAGTATGAGCTGTATGATTTATCAAAAGACATCCATCAATCAGATAATATATATAATGAACACCCTGATGCTGAGATGTATAAACGCTTGGTAGATGATAAACTGGAGGAGATTCAGATGAAGGGTTTTGAATGGGATCAATTGCCACCGGCCACCGGCAGGAAAAAATTAAAAACGGATTGGGTAAAATATTAGCAAACATGAAGACAAAAAGCATTTTATCAATTCTCCTGATTGTAGCCTCAGTCAATAGTTTTGCCAACTCTGCGGATACAATCATTCACAAAGTGGTCCGCCATTTTTTTGAAAAGCATAACAATTTTTCAACCCAACAGGATGCCTGGGGAGGGTATACAATGGATATTACTTTCGAGGCGATGCTCTTTTATGATCTGCATACGGGTAGTGATATCTATACTAAGAAGGTAGTGGATATTATGGATTTAAGAAACAGGAAACCCTCAGATACAATTTCTTATCGCTCACAGCCTTTCTGCAGTTATAATTATGCGCTCTACAAGGCCACTGGAAATGAGGATTATGTGAATCCATACGTTGCAGAAACCAGAAGGATGATGAAAGAGGTGAAGCGGACCCCTGAGGGCGCTGTTCAAATTCTTCACAAAGACACAAGTTATGTGCTGATCGATTATATACAGGAGTATTGCAGCCGTGTGGCAAGAGCCGGCTCTTTAACTGGGGATACGCTGTTCTTCAAAGAGTGTGCAGATCAGTTTGACATTTATAGAGATATGCTGCGTAATCCTGAAACCGGACTCTACAGTCAGGGCAGGGGTTGGCTCCCTGACACCACTGAACTCTCACCGGGCGCATGGTCACGCGGTCATGGCTGGTTGATGCGGGGTATTGTGCCGGCAATGGAGGCTGTTCCTTTCCAATCAATCTACTATTACAGATTGCAGGCTGTGTTGGAGGAGATGGCCGATGCACTGCTGAAAGTGCAGGATGAAGATGGAATGTGGCATCAGTTGCCACACCTGCCTTTCGATAAAAGCTATCCTGAATCAAGTGGCACCGGTATGATCGCCTATAACCTGGCGGTGGCATATAATAAGGGCTTTTTAAAGGATGAAAAATACAAAGATGCAGCCTTTCTGGCAGCTTGTGAGTTGAAGAAGTATGTTACAGATGATGGCATTGTTCTGGGAACTTGCGTGGGTCCCGGACCCTTGAGGTCAATTGATAACTATCTCAACAATTCGGCTGAACCCGATGATCACCATGGCGCACAGGCAATAATTTATGGAATGCTTGCAGAGAAACTCTTAAATGATCCAATCTGTAAATCTGTTTTTTTAGCAAAATAGGATCTTTCACTTTATCTTGGGTAGATGAAAACTTCAATCTTAATATTAGCCTTATGAAACACATTACAAAACTTCTGGCACTTCTTATTATCGCAATACTTTGTGTCAACTGCTCAACGAAACAAGACAAAAGCACAGAGGAGAGACCCAACATTCTCTATATTATGAGTGATGACCATGCGTACCAGGCGATCAGTGCCTATGGATATGGATTGAATAAAACGCCGAATATTGACCGGCTGGCAGAGGAAGGTGCTATTTTTTACCGCTCCTGCGTGACCAATTCAATTTGTGCACCAAGCAGGGCTGTACTGCTTACCGGGAAACACAGCTTTGTGAATGGTAAGGTTGATAACGTTCAGCCCTTTAACTGGGACCAGGACAATTTCCCTAAACTACTTCAGGCCAACGGTTACCAGACTGCTATGATTGGTAAGATCCACCTGGATGGCCAGCCACAGGGATTTGATTTCTCAATGGTCCTTCCCGGTCAGGGACAATATTATAATCCTGACTTCCTGATCGATGGTGAGAGAATTAGAATCGAAGGGTATTGTACTGAAATTATTACTGAGACTGCTCTTGACTGGCTGACCAACAAACGGGATAAAACTAAGCCCTTCTGTATGCTTTACCACCAGAAAGCGCCTCACCGAAACTGGAAACCCGCACCAAAGTACCTAACATTATACGATGATGTCACCTTCGAGCCGCCTTCAAATTATTTCGATGATTACGAAAATCGAGGGAGAGCAGCAAAAGAACAGGAGATGGAGGTTGACGGGCATGCCATGTGGGGACACGATTTCAAAATGATTATTGATCCCAATGGGGACAGTACCGGTTTCGAGCGTCAACTACTACGTTTTAACGATCAACAGAAAGCCGATTGGCTGGCAGCCTATACGCCGAAAAACGAGGCAATGAAAGCTGCTAACCTGGAAGGAAAAGAGTTGGGCAAATGGAAATATAACCGGTATATCAAAGATTACCTGCGATGTATAAAATCGGTCGACGATGGGGTGGGTGAAGTGTTGGATTGGCTGGAGGATAATGGACTGGCAGAGAATACTATTGTTATCTACACCTCTGATCAGGGTTTTTATCTTGGAGAACACGGATGGTTCGATAAACGCTTTATGTATAAGGAATCATTCCGTACTCCCCTGTTAATGCGTTACCCCAAGGAGATAAAGCCGGGGACTGTTATTGACAAACTGGTTCAAAACCTGGATCTTGCGCCTACATTTCTCGATTATACAGGTATAGAGATCCCTGAAGAGATGCAGGGCGTCTCCTTTCGTGATCTGGTTAGCGGGAAGACAGATGAATATCGCGATGCCGTCTATTACACCTATTATGAATACCCATCTGTTCATATGGTTAAGCGTCACTATGGCGTTGCTAATGAGCGCTATAAGCTGATGCATTTCTATTATGATATTGACGAGTGGGAGCTGTATGACCTGGAGACCGACCCGGATGAGATGAAAAATGTTTACGGAGACCCTGCATATACAGATGTGCAAAAGGAGATGCATGCGAAACTTGAAGAGTTACGGGAGCACTATGGCGATAGTGACGAAAATGATAAGAGATTTTTAAAGGAGTACCTCGATCACCAGGAGAGACGCAGGAACAGGTAATTGAAATTCAGCGATGGAATTGTTGATAGGTTTTGTTTTAGTATCAGTCGCCGGTATTTTTCAGGGGTCATTTATTCTTCCCATGACCATGACAAAAAAATGGCAGTGGGAGCATTCATGGTTGATCTTTTCAATTCTGGGAATGATTGTTCTGAACTGGATTCTCACACTGATCTTTATACCAAACATTTTCTGGATATACCAGGATTTACCTGCCGGAACTCTGCTTACACTGATCCTGTTTGGTTTGGGATGGGGCACAGGTGCGGTACTCTTTGGAATCGGAATGGACAAGCTTGGAATGAGCCTGGGGTATCCCATTATTGTGGGGCTGGTGGCAAGTATGGGTGCACTTATTCCATTTTTGGTTTTTCATTCAGCTGATGTTCTTACAATGAAAGGCCTGTTGCTTGGCATTGGAATGATCCTGGTGGTACTTGGCATAATCATTTGCACCAGGGCCGGGGCATTAAAGCACAGAAATGCGGAAAAAAAGAGGATAGACAGGAAAGACTCCTTTGTAGCAGGTCTGCTCATTTCAATTGGAGCAGGCATATTATGCTCATTTCCAAATATTGGTTTTTCATTCGGATCAGGTATTATAGACAGGGCCGTCAAATCGGGAGTTCCTGTTTCTCTTGCAGGGAATGCAATCTGGGCGCTCTTCTTCACCGTTGGTTCGACCATTAATATCGGATATTGTATTTTTTTGATTGTCCGGAATAAGAATATGGGTCAGTTTAAGTCCAATATGAGTTTCAAAAACATTCAGTGGGGTCTGATTATGGCAGTGTTGTGGATCGTTAGTTTCTATATATATGGGGTAAGTACTGCCAAACTGGGAAACCTGGGGAATGTTATTGGCTGGCCGCTCTTTATGTCCATTTCAATTATTGCCGGAAATTTGTGGGGCGTGTGGAAGGGTGAGTGGAAAGGTGCCACCGCTAAATCAAAGAGGTACCTTAGACTGGGAATTCTTGTCCTTATCATAGCTATTGTGGTGATTGCTTCAGGGAATTGAAATATGAAAACTTTGCACATTTTTTCGATTATTGCATTATTCATGGTACCGGGATGCCACTTTATGAAAGAAGAATCACCTCCGAACATGATTTTTATTCTGGCAGATGACCTGGGATATTCTCAATTGGGGTGTTATGGAAGCAACTTTTACAAGACACCCCATATTGATAAGCTGGCAGAGGAAGGAATGCGGTTTACCAATGCTTATGCAGCCTGCGCTGTTTGCTCGCCAACCAGGGCCAGTATTATGACCGGTAAGTACCCGGCACGTTTACATTTAACCGATTTTATTGCTGGAAATACCAAAGACACTTATCCTTTGTCCCAACCCGACTGGCAAAAATATTTACTGCTGGAAGAGATAACTTTTGCTGAGATCTTAAAAGAACACGGATACAGAACCGCACTGTTTGGGAAATGGCATTTGAGTCAGGAAAAAACAGCTCCGGGAAGTTTGGCTTTTAATCCAGACAAACAGGGTTTCGATGAGTCTTTTGTTACCTACAAACCATCCCAAAGTATGGCTCAGCCCTGGCAGGATGCTGAGAACGATGCACACAATGTGGATACCATTACCAGTTTGGCAATTGATTTTCTGGAGAGAAATAGATCTAATCCCTTTTTCTTGTTTGTTTCGCATAATACCATTCATGACCCCTTGAGAGAAAAAGCTGAGACCATTCAGAAATATAGAGATTTAGAGGAAAGTAAAGAGCCTGAAAACCATCCTGTTATTGCAGCTATGATTGAGCGTCTGGATGGCAGCTGTGGAGTAATTCTCAATAAAATTATTGAACTGGGTCTGGAAAAAAACACGGTTGTCATTTTCTTTTCAGACAACGGAGGGAAACATGATTACGCGGCACAAACACCACTCAGGACAGGCAAAGGCTGGTTATATGAAGGCGGAATCCGGGAACCATTGATTGTTAAATGGCCCGGAAATGCGACTGCTGGATCGGTTTCTGAATCATTAATTAGTTCAATTGATTTCTTACCGACATTTCTGGAAATTTCAGGCATAGAAGGTATTCCTGAAAACGTAGATGGAAAAAGCTTTACCCGGGTGCTGAAAGACCCAAAAACCAATATTCACCAAGAATTGTTCTGGCACTATCCGCACTATCACGGTGGGTCGGGGATGCGGCCCGCAGGTGCAGTGCGTTCAGCAAACTATAAATTAATTGAATGGTATGAACCTGCAGTGCTAAACCTGGAAAACCCTGTTGAATTGTTCGACCTGAGAAATGACATCGGCGAAACTACCAACCTGGCGGACAGCCTGCCCGATAGAGCAATCGAATTAAGGGAATTGTTGCGAAACTGGCGAATTGAGACAAGAGCCCAAATGCCTTTAGTAAATACTAACATTATTGAAGAAATATGAAACAGTTAAATCCTGCGAGGAGAGTCATTCGATCGCTTATACTATCCTGTCTGTTAATGTTCTGTTTAACCTTCGTTATGGCCCAGGACTGGCCGGATTGGCGTGGGGCTAATCGTGATGGTGTCTGGAATGATCCGGATGTTATACAGGAATTTGCAGGAGAGCAGATTTTAATAAAGTGGAGGGTTGAAATCGGACCGGGATATTCAGGTCCGACAGTTTCAAACGGAAGAGTATATGTAACGGACAGGCAAGAGGAGCCGGATCAGATGGAGCGGGTTCTCTGTTTTGACGAACAAACCGGTGCTGAAATATGGTCATTTTCTTATGACTGTGAATATATTGGCATTGGTTACCCTGCTGGTCCGAGGGCGTCGGTCATCATAGAAGACTCAAGGGCATACTCACTGGGTTCCATGGGGCATTTGTACTGTTTTGATGCTTCTTCAGGGAATGTTCTCTGGAAAAGAGACATGAATGCCGAGTATAAGATCAATATTCCTACATGGGGAATCGCCGCAACACCTTTAATTGTAGACGAGAAAATCATTCTACAGATAGGAGGGAGCGAAAATGCATGCATTGTGGCCCTCAATAAATCCACCGGAGAGGAGATCTGGAGAAGCATGAATGTCAGAGCGGGATATTCGGCACCGGTCTTAATAAAACAGGCAGACAAACCGGTAGTGGTTGTATGGACAGTAGATAACCTGGCGGGTTTGGATGCAAAAACCGGAGAAGTGTACTGGGAATTTCCGTTTGAACTGAAATATGGAATGGCTGTTTCTACACCTGTACTTTACAAAGACCACATTTTTGTAAGCAGCTTTGCCAGCGGAGCTTTGTTGGTTAAACTGGATCAGGAGAGCAATACTGCGAAGAAAGTCTGGAAACGGGCGGGTAAAGATGAAAGGAATACAGATGCTCTGCACTGTTGCATTAACACGCCTGTGATAGTAGATGGATATATATATGGGGTTGACAGTTATGGTGAGTTGCGTTGCCTTGAATTTGAAACAGGAGACCGGGTATGGGAAGACCTTAGCGCGGTAAATAAAGACCGCTGGGCAAATATCCATTTTATTCAGAATGGCGAGCATACTTGGATGTTCAATGAGCATGGACAGCTGATTATTTCAAAACTGTCACCTGAAGGGTTTCATGAAATAAGCCGGACAAAATTAATAGAGCCTACCACCGGCCAGTTAAATCGAAAGGGAACAGGTGTTACCTGGACACATCCGGCATTTGCAAATAAGCATGTATTTGTTAGAAATGATAACGAGCTGGTTTGCGCCGATCTTTCCAGATGAGATGTAAATATGGGATTTAAAACGTTTAATAGGAATATACTTATGAAGACAATGGTAATTACAGGAGCTAGTAGCGGACTTGGAAAAGTTATGGCTCTGAAGTTTGCAAAAGACGGGTATAAAATCTGTGCTGTTGCACGAAGTAAGGAGAAACTCGATGACCTGGTAAGTCAGGCTCCAGGACAAATAATTGCATATTCAGCCGATGTAGGAGATGCTAATCAGGTCAAGGAGACTTTTGATAAGATTTTTGCAGAGCACAAGAGAATTGATGTGCTGATCAATAACGCTTCGGTTTTTAATAGCTGTAATTTTTATGAAGAAGAGCTCAGTAACATAGAAAGATTAATCGATACGAATCTGAAAGGTACCATGTTCTGCACCCATGCCGTATTGAAATCGATGATAGAGCAAAAAAGCGGTCATGTGATCAATATAGCTTCGGTTTCAGGTACACGCGGTATCCCGCAACAGGCAATTTACGGTGCATCGAAACATGGTGTTGTAGGATTCAGCGATGTGATCGGACAGGAAGTGAAAGAGTTCGGCGTACATGTTAGTGCCATATGCCCTGGCGGCATTGATACCCCTCTGTGGAATGAATCAAATCCATATCCCGGAGTAACTGAGGATCTGATTGATCCGGAGGAGTTGACCGAGCTGGTTGGTTTTGTACTGGACAAGCCAACCCTGTATAAGAAAATGATCATGTTTCCCATGAGCGAGTGGCATTAGGAATACAAATACAGGTTGTACAATTAACACAAAATAGCATGAAGAAAAAATGGATTTTTACCCTGATTACTTTAATAATATTTGGAATGGTACACGCCCAGGAAAATAGCAGCAAGGTTCTGTATGAAGAGCTTACACCCAAAGAGTTTCGCCAGAGAATTGCTGATGCCCCAATCGCATATCTCCCTCTGGGAACCATTGAGTGGCATGGTGAGCATCTGCCGCTTGGATCTGATGGGTTGCAATCAAAGAGTTTTCTGGAAACGCTTGCCATCGAGGTAGGTGGAATTGTTCTTCCCATGTATTTCCTGGGTCCTGATAAGTCGAAAATGGTAGATGGGAAACAACTAATCGGAATGGATTATCACAAAGCCGAGGAACATGGTCGTCCCGAGCAGCAATTAGATGGGAGTGCTTACTGGATCTCCGATTCACTATTCTCTGATATGGTTGAGGCAACGCTTGTGCAGTTAAAGCGAGCCGGGTTCAAGATTGTGGTTTATCATGGACATGGTCCCTCCACCGGTTTTGTATCAAAAATGTCGGAAGAGTGGCAGGAAAAGTATGATATAAAGATGTTTAATTGTTGGGGAGAAGGCGGGGGTAATGGCTATGGCATAATGACCGACCATGCTGCAATGAACGAAACTTCATTAGTAATGGCCATGTACCCCGAATTGGTACAAATGGAGAATCTGCCTTCTGATACAGCACATTGGCCGCTTGGGGTTTCAGGGAAAGATCCCAGGATATTTGCCAGTCCGGAAGTTGGAATTAAATCAATAAATAATCAAAAGGAGAGGATGGGACAAATCCTGAGAAAGGCCCTGTCTGAATTATAATCCCAACCATATTCAGATTATTCACTTTAACCAATCAGCAGAACAACTCCAACGTATCGCAATCAATACGCTCTGACAGCTAATATAGTGTCACAAATGGGATATCCAAGTCCAGCCTCATGTAATTATTGTTCATGTCTAACACTTATAAATAGCTAATATTCATGCAAAGTAATCGTGTTTCATGTTATATTTGTAACTAAATTTCACGAAATATGAACCTGAATAATCATTTTTCACAAAAAATAACCGTTTTTCATGACCGACCACTTCCGGAAGAAGGAATGTTAGTAGGCTATGCTCTTTTACTTCAAGAAATAGAACAACATACGAGTAAACTTTTACCTCTGCCCAGACAACTTGCCATGGTTACAGATAAACATCAAAGATACAATACCCAGCGATGGCAGGTATTCACCAAGAGACACAAGCCCAATGATGACCTCACAAGTCATATCTCCTTTGCATTAAAATATGAAGATATTGATTTACTCATTTTAAAAACATTCTTTCAATATATTGGTGAAGAGGCTATTGAAAAAATGATAATCAAAGAACCAACCGGACAATATTCCAGGAGAACTTGGTTTTTGTATGAATGGCTATTAGGAGAAAAACTCAATATTCCTGATTTAAAAGCAGGAACGTATATAGAGGTTATTAATCCGGCTCTTCAATTCCCCGGTCCAATTACCAATTCTACCAGACACCGGGTAAAAAACAATCTACCCGGAACACCTGAATTTTGTCCATTGATAAGTAAAACAGAAAAACTTAAAAAATTTGTATCTGCAAAATTTCAGGAAACCATTGACAAAGGATTGAAAGGAAAGGATAAAGATCTTGTTCGAAGAACTGCTGCCTTCTTATTATTGAAGGATTCAAAAGCCTCCTTTGCTATAGAGGGCGAATTTACTACAAACATGAGAGCACGAAACTGGGGAAAAGCAATCGGTCAGGCAGGAAAGAAAGTATTAACCTTATCAGAAATAGAACGTCTGCAACATATTGTTATAGGTCCTAAAAAGCTAAAACACATGGGAATAAGGCAAGGTGAAGGTTTCATCGGGGAACATGACCGCGAAACTTTCACTCCAATTCCTGATCACATTTCAGCCAAAGCAAAAGACCTGGAATCACTATTGCACGGATTAATTAGCACCAACAATCTTCTTCAGGAAAGTAATTACGATCCTGTTTTGGCAGCAGCAACCATCGCTTTTGGTTTTGTATTCATTCACCCACTTTCTGATGGAAATGGAAGGATTCACAGGTATCTAATCCACCATATTTTAACCTGGATGGGGTACAACAAAAGAGATATGATATTTCCTGTTTCGGCAGCAATTTTAGATCGTATCAGTGATTATCAGGATGTGTTGGAAGATTTTTCATCTCAAAGAATGGACTTAATCGAATGGGAACCAACTCCAAATCATAACATTCGAATCCTGAATGAAACCATAGATCTATACCGTTATTATGATCTCACAATTCAAGCTGAATTTCTATATGATTGTATTGAGGAAACTATTGAAAGAATAGTTCCGGAAGAAATTGAATATTTAGAAAATTATGATCAATTAACGAATGCTGTAAATTCACTTGTAATCCTTCCTGATACTAAAGTAGATTTGATGATAAAGTTCCTATGTCAAAATAAGGGAAAACTATCAAAAAGGAAAAGACAAAAGGATTTTGATGAATTATCAGAGGAAGAAATTTCCGCGATTGAAGAACATTACGCTGAAATCTTTGAAGGCTAATTTAAGAGCTAGCTTAATTTGAAGAGTTCCCAGAGAAGTACCACAAGAAGAGAAGGGTATTCCTGAATGGTAATGAGATATACAGAGGTGAGGCCAGTCGGATTGAGTTTGATTTAAAAAACCATTAAAGTTCAAATATGATGATTATGAGGAAGATATTTATCCTATCCATGTCTTTGTTCATGTTGCTCTGTTCTTGCAGAAATCAGTCTGAGACATCGATAAATATGCCTGTCACAGATCAGTTTTACCAATTATCCCCGGGAGCAGTTACCATAGAGGGATTTCTTGGCGACAATCCGGAGAAGGTGCTGGAACTGGAAAAGCAGTGGCAGTGCATCTTAGATGATATCCGGGAAGTAGCTACCCTTAATTATTCTATAGATTCATAACCTTAATTGCCGGAGATTTGCACCAATTCATTGTTGAATGCATAAATAATCAGGTTCACGGTATTTTTTGCATCTGTTTTCTGGAAAAGACTGCTTTTATGCTTTTCAATGGTCTTTGGGCTCACATGGATGATCTCACCAATTTGCTCATTATTATAGCCCTGGCAGATCAGGTTCAATATTTCTTTTTCCCGTTCTGTGAATTGTGGAATGGAAGATATCCTTACTGCTTCGTCCCGGATTTTATTCAGGTTCCGTGTCAGTAAACTGATGATCTCGTCTGAGAAGAAATTCCCACCGGAATGAACTTTCTTCAAAGCTGTATCAAAATCCTGCATTGTACTTCTTTTTAACATATAGCCTTCCACACCTGCAAGCATCATCTGTTCTAAATAATCTTCATCATGAAAGGTTGTCAGAACAATGATTTTAAGATCGGGGTATTTTGAAAGCGCTTTCTGTGTGGCTTCGACTCCATCCATTACAGGCATATTAATGTCCATCAGTACAATGTCGGGAAGTGATAAATCGAGCATTTCAAGAAACTCCTTGCCATTGGAAGCCTCCTTTATTTCACCAACAAAACCAAAGTGTGAAAGAAGAAGTTTCAAACCATCCCGGAATATTTTATGGTCATCAACAATCAGTATGGATATTTTATTTTCCATTGAAAGTATTTCGTTCAATTCAAATCAAATGATATTTCTATTGTAACACCTTTACCAGCTTCACTGTTTATCCCACAAACTCCCCCCACCGATTCAACCCTGTTAAAAAGGTTATTCAGGCCTGTTTTGTTATCTTCCAAAAAAGAGTTTTCTTCCTGAAACCCCACTCCGTTATCCCTGTATTTCAGGTGAATCTCTTTTCTTATATTATACAGGGTAAACGAGGCTTTTTCTGCGCCCGAATGTTTCAATGCATTATTTATCAGTTCTGTACAAATACGGTAAAGGATTACTTCCGTTCCCTGGGAGATTTTGAAATCTAAATTCCGGACATTGATGGAAAATTGAGTTTTGCCAAGTACATTGGCCTTTTTTATTACTTTTTTGAGGGTCTCCACAAGCCCGAAACGTGAAAGCAAGGATGGATTCAGGTTATTAATGACTTCTTCGATACTTTCAAGTGAGTGATTCGCCAGCTGGT
>JAOZUK010000350.1:0-1910 GCA_029938715.1 Bacteroidales bacterium
ATATTAAGGAGTCAAATTCTGCTTCAAAAATTCAATAAATCGTCCTCAATAGAGAATTTGATAGCAGCATTCGACTCCTATCAAAAGGCCATTGAAACACTTAACTATATCAAATTAGCTATGCGTAATGAGGACAGCAAGCTATTTGCTACCTCTCAGATTCTTGAAGTTTATTACGAGGCCATCTATGTGAGCAAATTACTATATGACCTTACTGGAGATATCCAATACCTGGAGAAGTCCTTTGAATTTGCCGAATCCAGCAAATCATTTGCGCTCTACAGCGAGATTAAGGAGATGGAGGCTATGGAATTTGGGGACCTGCCATCTGCAGTAAAAAGTCGGGAGAACCGCTTGGTAGGTGAAATACAGGCCTATGAGGAATACCTTTACAAGGAGCAGGTCGCAGATGAAGCCGATAGTTCTCAGATTGAATTCTTTAAAGACAAATTGTTCCATTTGAAAGACGACTACAACGACCTGAAACAGGAGATTGAGCAGAATAACTCAAAGTATTACGAATTGAAATACAATCCTGAGTTTATCACCCTGGAGGAAGTACGCAAGCAAATCCCATACAGGGATGCGATGATAGAGTATGTACTTTCAGACACCCTGCTCATCACCTATGTGATCGACAGAAAGGGGATCCACTCCTTTTCGCAGGAGATTGGACCCGAATTTGCGGATGAGTGTTTTGAATATTATGAGCTGCTCTATTCACAGAATTTCAGCAATGGGGTTCATGACAATTATAAGAGATTTGTGAATCTGGGCAGGAAATTCTACACCATTCTTATTGAACCTTGCCTGGAATATACCGACAGGAAGAACTTCACCATTGTACCCGATGGGGCCATTACCTACATTCCATTCGAGGGACTAATTACTGAAGATACTGAGACTGAATACATCAACTACATGATCCTACCCTATATGATCAAAGACTATTCGGTGGGTTACTCGCACTCCTCCACGTTGATGTTCGGCAAACGTTTAAAGACCAAATCTCCCGAAAACAAAGTACTGGCCTTCGCCCCTATATACAAGGATATCGATTATCCCCATGGAGATTCTGTTTCAATGCGCCAGGCAATTGATAACTCAGATTTTCTCCTGCCCTTACATGGAATAATCAAAGAGGTGCAAAGTATTAAGGAGACAGTTCCCTCAAGGGTATTTATCAATGAGAATGCCACTGAGGCAAACTTCAAAAAATACGCTTCCGATTATAACGTCCTTCACCTGGCTATGCATACCATGATGAGAGATGACGATCCACTCTACTCCATGCTTGCTTTTACCAATGTGGATAACCAGGACGGAACTGAAGACAACAAGCTGTATGCATACGAAATTTATAACATGAAACTAAATGCCCAGATGGCAGTTCTTAGTTCATGTAATAGTGGTTTTGGAAAAATGTTGAAAGGGGAAGGCATGATGAGTCTGGCCAGGGGATTTATGTATGCAGGATGCCCGTCAATAATTATGACGCTATGGCAGGTAGCCGACAAATCCAGTTCTGAGCTGATGACCTCCTTTTACAGGTATCTGAAAAGAGGGAAAAGCAAACAGGAAGCCATGCGGCTTGCTAAATTGGATTATTTGAAAACTGCTGATGATCTTACCTCCAATCCATATTTCTGGTCGGCTTTCGTAGTATTGGGAGATGGTGCCCCCATTTACAGGAAATCCGGAATCGCATATTGGATGATTATTGTGACCCTGTTTGTTGGAATCGTTCTGTTTATACAATACCGGAGGTCCTGAATCTATCATACGCTTGCCAGTAAACCTCCGTCCACCTAACCATGAATCAAATTCAGGGTTTTACCCCTGGTCAGCATCTTTAGTCCACCTTTGGAGGCTGCATAGGGTGCAATGGTAGGTCGGATAAGTTCATTTTG
>JAOZUK010000350.1:2010-3548 GCA_029938715.1 Bacteroidales bacterium
ATTAACCAGGTAAAAACATTTGTCAGGTTCATTTGTTTTTCATGAAACCCTGACCGATGAAAAAGCGGAATCTAACCACAAAACTGATTCACACTCCATATCCAGTAAAGGATCCACATGGAAGCCTTAATTATCCGGTTTACGATAATGTAGCCTTCGAAGCTGATACAGCTGAAGAGTTGGAAGCTGCCTTTAAAGGTGAAAAGAACAGGCATATCTATTCAAGGATTACCAACCCAACCGTTGCTTATTTTGAATCAAAAATCCGGCACGCAACAGATGCTTATTCCGTAACCGCGCTCTCATCAGGAATGGCTGCTATCTCGAATCTGGTGATGGCCTTGGGGAAGGCCGGCGATAACATCATCACCACCAGACATTTGTTTGGGAACACCCTTTCATTATTCGAGAAGACCCTTCAACCCTATGAGTTATTAGCAAGATTTACAGATCTCACCAATCCACAAAAAGTAATTGATCAGATTGATAACCGAACAGTTGCCATCTTCTTTGAAACCATTACCAATCCTCAACTTGAGGTTGCAAATATTGAAATACTATCGGAAATAGCCCGGGAGCATAACCTGGTGCTTGTTGCCGATACGACCCTCACTCCTCCTTCAGTTTTCAATGCACAAGAGATGGGGGTCGACTTCGAGGTACTTTCCAGTACCAAGTATATCTCGGGAGGAGGCACTTCGGTGGGTGGGTTGATCCTCGATTATGGGACGTTTGACTGGAGCTCATTTGCAAAAACCCGTCAGTTATTTGATGAACACGGATCTTCGGCATTCAATATATTATTGAGAAAACAGATCTTCAGAAATATGGGAGCATGCCTCTCTCCCCATAATGCCTACATGCAGAGTCTGGGACTGGACACACTCGATCTCCGAACCGAAAGGTCCACCTCCAATGCCCTTGAGATTGCAAATTGGCTCGAAAGCCATTCTGCTGTTCAGAAAGTTCACTATCCGGGATTGAAGAGCTCCCCATTTTATGAAATCACTATTAAGCAATTCGGCGAAAAGCCCTGTTCCTTGCTGACTTTTGACCTTGGGTCCAAAGAGATGTGTTATACTTTCATGAACAGACTAAAATTAGCAAGGCGCTCCACAAATTTACAGGATAATAAAACCCTGATTATCCATCCCTACTCAACCATTTTTGCTGAGTATCCCGCGGATCAGATTGCAGCCATGGGTATCCGGGATGCCATGATGAGATTATCGGTGGGAATTGAAGATATTGAAGATCTTATTGAGGATTTTGATCAGGCCCTAAAATAAGAGATGTTTTAGCACTATGCTCAATCCTGCTGATAGTTTAAGGTATGAATAGTTAGCAATCCTTTCTGCCAGGGTTTAATGGTAAATGCATTCCAATCAACTATCTTGGATACTCAAATCCAAGCTTATGACTGAATCAAGCCTATTAACTATTGGACTTGCCCAAATCTCCCCGATCTGGCTCAATAAAGAACAAACCCGGGAGAAAATAAGAAGCTATATTGAAAAAGCGGGATCGGAAAAATGTGA
>JAOZUK010000119.1 GCA_029938715.1 Bacteroidales bacterium
TGTTTTCTGATTTTTTCTTCAGCTCTGACACTTTCAATGGCTCTGGCAATATGATCCGAAACAAAGACCAATAACTCTTCATCTTTCACCGAATATGCATCTGCAATGTCATAGGCCTGGACAACCATCACCCCAATAGAATTTCCTGAAAGCTTTAAGGGGACACCCAGCCAGGAAGTTGATTGGGAGCCAAAGAGCTCTATTTCGCCCGATTCATACAATTTGTTCATTTCCTCATTTGGAAATCTAACGGGAGTGCCTGTTCTTCGTACATAGTCTGATAGGGTTCCAGATAAATCATACAGGGTCACCTCTAATGATTCGTCATAGTCAAAGCTCACTCCAGCAGTTTCAATCTTGTCATATTCATCTTCGAAGTAGGGGAAGAAATACTTTTTGGAGGATTCCTCATACAGACCAATGAAGAAATTTTTGGCCATTATCAGATCTGCGAGTATATCATGTATGGTAGCGACAAATTCTTCAATGCTTACGGCAGTATGAGCTTCTTCAGAGATCCTCAGAAGAGATTCCCATTTCTTGTCATTGTCTTGATATTCTTCACTTGTGCTGGGGGACACCATTTGAATTTCGAGTTATTATTAAGGTTAAAGAAAAATTCAATATAAGTTTAATATCGAAATGATATACATGTCACACTTCATTTAATTGAATTGGAAAAAACGTATACAATACGTTAATGAAAATACTGCATTAATTGTTATTTTTGTCGATATTTCTTATTGTTGAAAACGTTACTTCTATGACACAGAAAATACTGATTCTGATAAATGATGCTCCCTATGGGACTGAAAAAGCTTATAATGCATTACGTCTGGCTATGCAACTCGGTAAAGGCCATGCGGAAGTGGAAGTCAGAGTTTTTTTAATGGCTGATGCTGCCAACTGTGCGATTGCAAATCAAACCACGCCCAGTGGGTATTACAATATTGAAAGGATGTTAAAAGCCACTATCGCGAAAGGCGCAAAAGTTAAAATCTGTGGTGGTTGTGCTGATGCCAGAGGACTAAAAAATATTCCACTTATCGATGGAACAGAAATAAGTACCATGGCTGAACTCACAAGTTGGGTAGTGGATAGTGACAAGGTAGTTACTTTTTAATCCTGAGCCACTGGAATTTTCACCCCTGTTAGCTTTTCCGATTCCTCCCACAATTTTGCTGCATCTTTGAGATCATGTGATGCCTTGTTGGATTGCACAACAACTGGATAACCCTTGTATTCATTTTTACCATCAGGGCCATAATATTCACTTCCTTTTACCTCGGGGTCGACGGAAGCCCTGATCTGCGGTAAAGCGCCCATGGCCGGGTCCTGTGCCATCCTTTTGAAAAGGGGAATCAGGATTTTAAATAGAAACTTGCCTTCCAGGTAACGTGCAAGGTTGGTCATGGCTATTCCGGGATGGGCCGCGGCTACAATCGTCTCCTTTTTAGCTGCCTCCAGCTTTCTCTGCAGTTCATAAGTAAACAGAAGATTGGAGAGTTTTGAGCGCCCATATGCCTTCATGGGAGTATATTCCTGGCCATTTTTGAACTGTAGATTATTAAAATCCATAACTCCTCTTTTGTGAGCTCCGCTGCTAACATTCACAATTCTCGCGCCTGGTGTTTTAAGCACCACATCTATCAGTAATCCGGTAAGAGCAAAATGTCCAAGATGATTGATTCCAAACTGTCCTTCAAATCCGTCTTTTGTTTGAAAGTACGGACTCATCATAATACCGGCGTTATTAAGTAGAACATCCAGTTTCTTATAATTTTTTCTAAATGCAGTGGAAAAACTCCTGACAGAGTCCAGGTCGCCCAGGTCAAGCTGCATCACTTTGATCTTTCCACCCGGAATTGCCTTTAAAATTTCAGTTCTTGCCTCTTCACCCTTTTCTGTTGACCGACTTGCTAAAACGACTTCAGCTCCTTTCATCGCAAACGCTTTCACAGATTCATAACCAAGCCCGCTGTTACCGCCTGTTACAACTATAATTTTCCCTGTTAATTCAGGCATATCCTCTATGGTCCACCTTAAATCTTTCATAATAATATATTTTAGAGTAAAGAAGACTAACATATAGTTCTCCAAAAAGTTCTTCCCACATTTGCTCTTCCATGATTTTGCCCTTTTGCTATTTGAAGGATTAATGCTGAACCTTAACCCTAAACTTTTTCTTATGAACCTGCGTCCTCCCAAATAACCTTGTGCATCTAAGAGTCTAAGTGTCCTGCTGGGCACACCACCATAAAAAAAGTCCGGCCATCTTTTCAGAAGACCGGACTATTAAACTATCAACTATAAAAATAGAGAACTATTTGATTAAGGTCAGTTTATGTACCTGGGAGTCATTTCCAGCCTTGATATGACAGAAATAGACCCCTCCCGATAAGTTTGCACCGTCAAACAGCAGTTCATGCTGACCTGCAATCTGAGTTTCGTTCACCAGGTTAGCCACTTCGGCACCAGTCATATCGTAGATCTTCAAGGTTACGTCGCTGCTGGTTAGCAGGTTATATGAGATCGTAGTAATAGCGCTGAAAGGATTGGGATAGTTCCTCAACCTCATATCCACCGACTCAAGATTCCTGATGCTTAAAGGATTCGATTCACCTGCCAACCAGGCAGCTTTCACCTCTGGGGCTAACCAGTTCAGGTCACCCAGAGGGTAGCCATCGCTACCAGCAGTCATGAGATCCGCATTCGTTGGTGTGAAATCAAACGGCAAGGGCCAGATAAAATCCTTCTGCTCTGCGCCATCAGGACGCCAGGCAACTTCATGGTCCGGTATCTCCGGATCCATGCGATCAATCCTCTGCGCCCAGGATGCCTCAAAAGCCCCTTCCGGGATTGCCCCCATCTCGAATTGAGGATCATAGCCGGTACCATCATCCGGTGTCCAGTTAGGCGCAATAGTCCATTCATATTGCTCAGCCCGATATCGCATAGCCCAAGCCATAAATGGCTGCGTGGTCACATTGTTCGCTTCATGCCAGTCCAGTACCCGCTGCTCGTTATACTTCAGGTTGTTCGTGATAATAACATACCTTTCACCTGGACCTTCCACAGAATCAAGCGAATGAGGGAAGACAGCACAATCACCATTCAGGGTGTCTCCCAACTGTCTGTAGCTGACGTAGTCACCACCCCAATATAAGGCAGTATCAGCACCATCCATCCACACACGCTCACCCACATAACCTCTTAAGTGCGAATTGAAAAAGATGCTATTCTCTACCTTGTAACCATCGGTTTTACTCTTGTGAAAAGACTCGCCCCAGTTGTTGACATAGGTGCAATGGTCAGCGTACTGCCAGCCGGCAGGACCTGAACTTCCGGTTAGAAACATACGGCCACCAACAAAATAGGTACAGTTATAGGTGTGATTGGTAGTGCTGTCTCCTTTATACGCAGGGCCGCCCCAACCACTATAATTGTCCCAGCCAGTGGTGCCAATATTATAATGGATGTTGTCATGGAGGAGAAAGTCAGACCCTGAGAATGCTTCGGTCACAAACCATTTATTGGCACCCTGCACAACACACCCGGATGCTTCAAAATCAAGAAATGACTTAGAAATTCCAACGATACCCTCAATTTGTTTATTTTCCCAGGTAAAACCTATAAATCCCAAGTCTATTAATGTGAGGTCTGCTGCTGCCAGGATCATATAAAAACCCTCTTCCTCACCGGGATCTGCACTTCCCCTTATCACTGCAGGAGGGTCGCCTGTACCATCCCGCAAATATGCCTCTCCCCTGATTACTGTAGGTTCAGTGATCTCTATCGCTTCGCTAACCACATACTCTTTCCCCTTTTGCAGTATCAGTGTATCTCCGGGATTAGCTGCCATTGCAGCTTGGATTGTGTTCAATCCGGGGTCAACAATCACTGATGATTGTGCAAAGGAAGTAGCGCCGGTCAGCATCAATATACCAACTGCCAACATTACGCTTTTACTTATTAATTGTAATACTTTTTTCATTCTAAGAAGTTTTTAATGAATAAATAGTGTTTATAATCATCAATTTATAATTCTGTTTATCACGCACCTCCTTTCTTAGATTAAGATTATATCTGATTCATTAATTAGAACTTGTATCTGACACCAATATCACCGGAGATACCATACACCTCTTCTCTCGCAAGTTTCTCGGGGTGGTAGGTCATTATCACCCGGTCCGTGTTATTGGTTATGTTGTTTATATTCAGGTAAAATACCAGTCCCGGCACCTTTTTAAGCTTTTGCGAGAGCTGCATATCCAGCCTCAGCAGTGCATCCTTGTCCCTATCTTCAGATTTATTGCTGGCCTGTGCGGTGGTAATGGTTTTATCCTGGTAATATGCAGAGATCCTTCCCGAGAAACCTCCCAGTTCGTACCCCAGCGCCACATTGGCGATCATGGTGGGCATCCCGATGATGGTGTTCACCCTGCTGTCGTGCTGCCCTATGTTTATTACATATGGCGGTTCATCGAGATACTCTTTATAAAAGCTATAGAAGGGGTACCTGGTCTCCGACTGCATGTAGGTCAGGTTCATGTTCAGTAAAATGCCGTTAAAAGGCTTGGGGAGGAACGAAAAGTGCGTCTGCCAGTCAACCTCCAGCCCCTGCACATAACCCAACCATTGGTTGTTCAACGGTTGTTTGTATTCTTTACCTTCATAAACCGGATCGAGTCCGTACTCTTCTTCCGCATCAATAATCGTCCTTTGGTAGTCCAGCACCTGATCGGTCAGCTTCTTGTAGAACGCCCCGATGGTGAAGAGACCGGTCTTGCCGGTGTAGAAGGAGAGATGGATATCGTAGTTATAATTGATCTGTGGTTTCAAGTAGGGACTTCCCAAAACCTGTTTAAGGGACCGGTCCCGCCAATACTTGGGGCTCATCTGGGTGAAACTGGGGCGGGTTAATGTCTTGGTAGCTGCCAAACGGATATCAAACCAATCGGTCGGTTTGATCTTCAGATGGATCATCGGGAAGAAATCCTCACTGAAATTGCCCGCAACAGTATCCCCGATTTGGCCCTGAGTTGGATAGGCCCCATAACCCTCACCCTGTACAAACCATCTGGCGGTAGTACTATACTCATATTTTTCATACCGCACCCCGGGCATGAAGGTGATGAACTCTCCAATGTCGATTCCCGCCATGATATAAGCGGCATAGTTTCGCTGGGTGTTGGTATAGTCATCTTTATCGCCTATCATCTTCACATTTAACATATCATCACACACGTCCAAAACATCCTCCAGCTTGTCAAAGTCGGTATGGAACCAGCTCTGAGCACCCAACAGGGAGAAATCATGCGCATATGGTTCTACTGCAAAAGGTAAGAAGCCAAACTCAGTATTAGGAGTATATACCCATCCAAAATCGGGGAGCCGTGCAATGGCAGTATCGCCTAACATCTCCCCGGAGTGGCGACCGAAACTTGAGCCTCTTTGCCACTTATCATAACCGCGTTTCATATCACGCACCTTCCCCCCGAATTTCACGTATCCGTCGATTTTGCTGCCCATGCGAAAAGGCACCTCCACATCCAGACTGGCAGCCAGCTCATTAGAATAAAACTCTTCTCGGCCATAGGTGGCGGTGCCTACCTCTGTCAACTCTATATTATGTGTAGCGCGACTTATATATTCACTGATGGTTGTGGAGCTGTCAATGCCAACAGCTCCAGCATCATTTCCTGATGGATTTTGGACACCTAAAGATAGGCTTGCCGGCACCTCATTTTTCAGGCCTGACATGGAAACGCCCCATTCCACTTTCGCACCCAGAAAGGTATGTTCACCACCAAGGCCATGTAAAAAATTCTTGTTAATCCCCTGAGAGCGCGATGAATTATAACTCGTGGAGGATTGACCAAACCCATTACTATAACTGACAGCTTCTGAATTGAGCTGACTGAAGAATGCCTGGTAATAGAGTTTCCCGTTTTTCAACCGGTAATCGGTATAGATAGTGGTCCCGAAACGCTGGTTCAGATTTTCGATACGGGTCAGGCCTACACTAGTGAGCTCAACTTCCTTTATATCCTCGGATCCTGTTACTGAAGATTCATAGGAGTTGTGAGTGGCTGTTAGTATGTCCCTGCCCCTGTTCTTCCGGTCATAGTTCAGGCTTAGCATCACCCCCAGTCTGTCGTCAAAAAATCGGTTGCTCAGCAGGACTGACAGATCCTGCATCTTGAACGAGTTGGTAAAACCATTGTAGCCGGTCCTGACCCAGATATCCTTCCTGAAGCCAGGCAGCGCCTCACGCATCTTGAACTCCACATTTCCGCCAAGCACATCCGCATCCTGGTCGGCCATAAAGGCCTTGCTCAGTTCAATGCTCCCGATCATGGCCGAAGAGATGGAAGCCAATCCGCCGTCCAGACGCATCCCGTTCACAAACATGGTGTTGGAGGAGACCCCCCGGACCTTGATCTCAACGGCCTCACCACCGCTCCTGATCACCGAAACACCCGGAAGACGCGCTAGTGCTTCAGCAGCATTGGCATCGGGAAGCTCCCTGATCTTCTGTTCCGAAACCACATTCTTTATATTTCTGGCTGCGATCTGGGTGTTGATAGCCCTCGCCTGTCCGCGCGCCATGGCGGTGACAACCACCTCCTCACCCATGATGGAGGTCATAATCAGTTGGAAATCGGCGGTGGTGGCCTCTCCGGCCGTTATCTGCACAGACGCCTCACCCTTAGAATACCCCACATAAGATACCCTGAGGGTATAGGAGCCGGGAGGTGCGTTCTTAATGCTATAGAAACCTTCCTCATCTGATATCGTACCAATGGAAGTGCCCATTAATTGAACATTGGCAAAGGCCACCGCCTCACCTGCTTCATCAATGATATGTCCCTGGACTTCACCATTTTTCTGGGCCGTCAGCAAGGTTGAGATCGAGATCAGTGCGATTGTAATCAGTCCTTTTAGATAAGTTGTCATGGCTATTTCTGTGCTAGAGTAAGTTATAGGGATATATTTAATTTTAACTCATTTATAAGCTGTAATCTTTTAAGTATTTGTCAAAATTAAATACTTGTTACAAAGCCAATGGTAAGATTTACTACTGAGTAGTATCATACATGCTAAATATAAAAAATCATTTCCAACTTGTGCCAAAAAAGACTTATAAAAATTTTATGGTAACCCTACGCTACTGGGAGAACGAAACAACAATCAATTGAGGTTGAGAAGTAATTAATTTGGCCAATGCTGCTGGAATTTCCACTACGGCCCCTTTTTGTAATTCTCGTCCCTGAAGAATAACTGACCCTTGGTCAGCCAGGAGATTCCGAATGAAAGCAGCACGATGGACTCCAGCCAGAAGACCGGGTGGAGGCGTTCCAGTCCGGAGTATCGATTATTCAGTATCCACATGTAGGCAATGATCAGCAGCAGTGACATTGTCATAATGCTACCGCAGATGTAGTAGACCACGTTCCGCTTCTTCTTCTGGCGACCCATGAACATCTTTTCACCGGTTACCATGTCCATATGCGTCTTGGGGAAAAGGAAAAGTGAGTAGACGATCAGGATGATGAAATACAATATCGCACTCATGTTATGCAGCTTTCCCACCAGGGGATTATGCTCTGATACCGGGACCAGGCAAGGTTGGTTGGGAGTGCTGATGGTGCAGGGCAGGAAGGCTACCCCCAGGACGAAAATGCAGCCCAGGTACCCGGCAAGGTTGTCCATCCAGTCGTGCCCCCTGTATGCGAAGAGGAAGAGGGCAACTGCGCAGTTAAACCCTACAAAGATGTTCCTCATATTGGTGTAATAATAGGTGCTGATGGACATCTGAACCTCTTTGTAATCTCCGAACAGGGATGACCCGGTCAACAGGATCAGCGGGAGGGTGATCCCCAGGACCCCGATGGCCCGTCTCATGGTATAATAGGAGATGATCTCGGGTGGTTTGTTCATGTGCTGATGTCGATCTGTATTTTCCATGATCCCTGATGTTTTGAACGAGATCAAATCATCCATTAATATACAAGATAAATGATTATCGTCCAAGGCACCCTCAACCAAAAGGAGTACTCAAAGACACCGGATTTCACAATCTTTCCACTGTGCACCAGATGATTCTACAATTTACCAACGATAACGCCTGCTATCCCGATGGCGTTCTTTCTGTTTTCGTCGTTGTCATTGGATGCTCTAACATGCACATGGAACAGGTAACTATTGTGGAGTAAGGTTAGTTGAGCTCGCTTGGGACTCCAAGTTGCCAGATCACCAATACCCTCTTCATTCTGTCCATCTGAATAGACTGATATGGATGCTTCATATTTAGATTCGTTAGCCTCTTTAACCATTACAATGAGAAGCTCACTCTCTAATTCGACGTCCATTTTCTGCCCGCCAATATCCATGGTTTTTGTGACCTTGCCATCCTTCCATTTAAATGAGCATGTAGGATATGTGTAGGCTTTATCCTCAAAACTAATTTTTATGTTTCCATCCAAATCAAATCTTTTCCTCACCTCTTCCAAGGAAACTAATTCGCAGGGAGAGTCAAAAACTTTGCTTTCTTCAGGCATATAGGCCAGTAGCATGATGGAAGATAAAAATAGAGTGGATAGAATTAATTTCTTGATAGCTGAAGTCATAACGTTTTCATGGTTTACCTCTATAACCCTGAATCGTGGTGATTTGTTTACTTTCGAATAACCTGGAGTCATGGATGATTGCCCCATTCGAAACCGGGAGCTGCATTAGAACATTTGTCACTATTGCCTCGTGCCCCTTGAAAATTAAGTATGTATAACGAAGATAAGCAGATGGATTTAAAGTTTAAGTGGAAAAACGGACATCCTGGCTGCTCCTGGCTGGCTCTTGGAGGATAGGTGCTAAGATTGCAGGGTATCTTTCTTTCTTCTAACTGGTTTGAACCAATGCCGGAAATTCAGGTAAAGGCTTATTATCAAAGCAATTATTAGTCCCCATAAAGTAACTGCATCTACCAGGGATTGATCGATTTGCAGTTTGGTCAGGCGCGTAAATAGAAAACTCAGGTAGGAGTCAGGTAGATCAGTGTATCCAAGTTTCCTGAGGATGTTAAAGTGCCAGTCAGTGAGTGGACAGAATCCCAATCCATAAAAGATTCCCAGGATAAGCCATGATGCCGCGGTCAGCAGGAGGCATATGAGATTCAGACGTCTGGTTTTTTTCCAAATCCAACCGAACAGGTTGAAGATTACGAGACAGGTATGAAAACTCGTAAAGAAGATATCAAGAAATTTCATCTGTCATTATCCTTTATCATGCAGACTTTCAGAAAAATACGCTTTCATGGGAATAAAATAGTTATCTACCCATCCCATGCAGTGAATGAATCTCCGACAAGGTCAGATATAATGGCCTCTCCACCGGTCATGGCTGAATGTTGATCTGAATTGAGCCAGGCGCCGTAGACTTGTTGCGGAGAGGCCCCTATCTCTTCAGTTACTTCAAAGTTTAGTTTCATGATTCTATTTTGTTGATTCTGTATGTTTATATAGCGTATGAGAAGGGGAAAATGTTTAGCCATGCTCTCCTGAATGAGTTTTTTGCCGGTTCACGGGCATTGCGCTCCATGGAGAATCCCAGGGAGTTTTCAGATCCTGATACTTACCAGGGTATGCATTGGGTCAATGTTGAGGAAGGGAATGATAATGGAGGCGTTCATACCAACAGTGGTGTGCAGAACGAAGGAATTGGTCCACTCACCATTTACGATCTTCAATTCATTGAATCCGAGAGCTTTTCGATAAGTATGGACCATGAGTTACCCCTGGAAATTGGTAGATCAGAGTCCATAGAGCTGTATGTGAAATTTAGTCCTGTTTCTTTAGGTCCCTATGAAGATTCGTTAACCATAACGAGTTCCGATCCCATGGATTCTTTAAAGGTTATCCACTTTTCGGGCGAGGGTCTTGATTCAACGACCAGCCTGCCAAACAAAAATGAAATCCAAACTGCAGAGTTGGTAGCCTATCCCAATCCATTTACAAATCAGTTGTTTATCAACTTCAAACTTCCTGGTAATGAATTCATCACAATTGAGATTCTGGATATTGCAGGTAGAATGGTTTATTCGTCCTCATGGAATGCTCTGCCCGAGGAAACCCATGAAATAGGGTGGAATGATCTGAATCAGGGGCATACCCGGTTCAGTAGCGGACTCTATTTGGTTAAACTACGTACCAGCCATCAGGTAATCACAACACCCCCTGTAAAGCAACTGTTAATCTGGCTTCATTTTTTTTTCTATATTGATCCCTGAAACGTAGAATCATTCTAAAGAACAAGCAAAGATGAGCTGTGAACATTGCTGTGGGGCCGATATGCTATTTGATCTTAAGTCAGCCCAAAAGGAGCTTACGTCCTACAAAAAGAGGGGTCCCCGGAAGACGACAAAAAAATTACTTTCGCTATTTTCGGGTTATGATCAGAAAGGAAAATCCCTTTTAGATATTGGAGGAGGCATTGGAGCTATCCAATGGGAATTTGTGAGAAACGGTGGGATAAAAACCACAGATGTAGACTCCTCTTCCGGATACATTACTGTAGCTTCTGATTATGCAAAAGAGATCAATCATGATGCTGCCAGCTTTAAAATGTCCGACTTTAACGATGTGCATGAAGAATTAAGCAGACATGATTTTGTATCCCTGGATAAGGTGATATGCTGCTATCCTGAGTATAAAAGTTTACTGGGAAACGCCTTGAACAAAACAGGTACTGCACTGGCTCTGACCATGCCCTTGGGGGGATGGGTGTCAGAACTCCTGGCTCAATTCACAAAAATATATCTCATCCTCAGGAAAAATCCATTTCGAACCTACATTCATAGTCCGAAACAGGTACATGAATTTATTGAATCCAACGGATTCCGATTGTCAGAAAAAGCATTGAGCTTTCCATGGCTAGTGAGGGTTTATGAACGATGTTAACTTTTCCAAACCATCCGAAAAATGAGTAATTTTACGGGAGATTTTGAATGATTAACTTTTGTAAAATTTAGGATGGCCTACAAAACGTCAAATTTTAAGTCTTTAGATCCAATCGGCCCTACATGTAAAAAGACGATGTACAATTCGCTTGCAGAGGCACAGGATATGATCCGGTATATCAAAGAAAACCGAACTGTAAGGGACTTGCAGGCATATGAATGCACGACCTGCGGTATGTGGCATTTAACAAGTAAATCAAAAAAACACATCTAAAGGAATCTTCCTTTTCAGCGGTGCAGGTCCAGGATTTCCTTACTCAGGCGGATGTCCCTTGAGGAAGAAGCCGAATGGATGGTATAGGATCCCTCTTCCAGTGTCCATCCCGATGTGTTTTCATTCCAGTAAGATAGATCTGATACCGGGAAATGTATGGTCACTTCGGTGCTTTCTCCGCTGTTCAGCAAGGGTGTTTTTGCAAATGCTTTGAGCTCCTGAACGGGCCGGTCGATCTCTGTATCTGGTTTTGATACATAGATTTCGACCACTTCCTTTCCGGGAACCATCCCGGTGTTTGCCACCTGTACTGTTATGTGTATGTTTCCATCGATCAGCTCAATGTCCATGTTTTTGTAATCGAAGTCCGTATAAGATAAACCATAGCCAAAGGGGTAGGACACGGTCAGGTTGTTTTTGTCGAAGTGACGATAGCCCACATAGATGCCTTCCTCGTATTTTGTGTAATCAACATTGGCTACCAGTTCGTCTGCGGGTTTGTCTTTTTTATTGGAAAGCATCGACATTAAATTCATGGGTGCACCCTCCATGGGGAAATTGGCACTTGACGCATGATCTTCCAGTGCGATAGGAAAGGTCATGGGAAGTCTTCCGCTCGGATTCACTTTTCCGCTCAGGATGTCTAAAACAGAATTTCCGCTTTCCTGTCCACCCTGCCAGGCCAGCAAAATCGCATCGGGCTTTTCTTTCCAGGAAGCTGTTTCAATCACTCCGCCGACATTCATAACAACGATGACCTTCTTGCCTGATGCGTGAAAGGTTTCGCATACATTTTTGAGCATTTCCTGTTCATCGGCTGATAATAGAAAGTCATCTTTTTTCACCCTGTCACCTCCTTCTCCACTGTTTCTTCCAATGGTCACGATGGCTGCATCCGCCGTTCCAACCACCTGCCCAACTTGTACTTTTGTTAGATTCATCTCTGGTGCAGTATACGGATTGACCATGGCCGCCAGAGTCCCTTCCGGTTTTTCAAATTCTTCTGCATGTGCCGTTTTATGTGCCTTAAACAGCTGGCTTGCTGCCTCATTGATCACGAATCCTGCATTTGTAAGTCCTTCTTCAAGGGACACTGTATAGGCTTCGTTTACATCACCGGATCCTGTTCCTCCTGCGATGAAATCGTAGGAAGTGGACCCAAAAAGCGCGATATTATGTACCCTCTTCAGAGGGAGTGTACCATCGTTTTTCAGAAGAACCATGCCTTCCGCTGCAGACTGGCGGGTTATCTCTGCATGGGCATCCAGATCGGGATCATTGCTGTAAG
>JAOZUK010000120.1 GCA_029938715.1 Bacteroidales bacterium
GTCCCTAATGGGTACATTTCTTGTCAAATACATGTTATTTTGGGGAGGGAGGTTGCCAAAACCAGAAAGAAGGGATGAAATTGCAGATATCAACCAATGATCTGTTCACTTTCCGTACTGCTCGTGTTCTTTTTATCCAATACAACCCCCATACAAGATCACAGGACACCCACAAATGACAGAATCAAAGGTCTATACCATTGAATATATGCACTTTAACAAAGCGCTACGCAAGGAGTGACGAAAATAGGAAGGCGGCAAAAGATTGCGTAGCAATCGGCATATACCTCTCAAATTATTTTCCTTTTGGTCCCACCAAGGTATTAAATAAAGAAATCTATGGAGAAGATATAGAAAGCATTTAGCGTGCCTTCCCCAATAATTATTCCAATAACGCATTTCCAGAAAGGGACGTTGAGCGTACTGCTCACATAGATTATGAGGTCAGTAGGCACAACCGGAAAAAAACTCCAGCCAGCGATAATGAGTAATTCCTTTTTACGAAGGGCCTTTTTAACCTTTTCTATTTGTGCTGGGTATTTCGATTCAAGCCAGACATCGAGTCGGAGATACTGTGTAAAGTAGTAAACGACTATAGATGAAGTTATTATTCCGACGAGGTTTATGATGTAGGCTTGCAGGGGAGGAAACAAAAGGACGCCAGCAATGGCAAAAGGAGTAGACGGAATAAAAGTTAAACCGATAAAAGTGAGGATAATAAGGTAGAGGCTTATTACAAATAACTTGTGATCATTTACATATTCTTTCAGAAAACTGATATCAAAAAGATCCCGATTAACATAGTAGAGAATTAGAGTTACGGCTACAACTGCGATCCAAAGGAATAAGGTTTTTCGTCTGACCTTAATTTTTTTTTCCATCGCATAAAAATAGCAATAAATGACTTCCAAAAATTTCAGTCTCCTGATCATTGAGAATATTATTCCTGATTGTTCTTGAAATTAATGTGAGTGTGCAGCCCAGCCTGCTGGCTGGTACTCTCTCCAGTTTCTGACCACACAAGTGGCCGAGTAAAAAGGCGCAACCGATAATGTATCGGACTATTCAACCACAAACTTTCCCGCTTCCACTTCATTTTCTGTTATAATCCAGTTGTAGAAGTAGACGCCCGGCTTATATCCAGAGATATCAACAGACACATTTTGATCCCAAACCACTATTTCACTTACCAGGTTTCCATCTAAACTGAATAATTGTAATACGGAATTAGTATAGTTGGGATGTTCGAAGAAGAAGTTAACAACATTGCTGGTTGGATTGGGGGAGATTCTAACACGATTTGTTAAATGCTGCTCATATATTCCCGTTCTCAATTCATCGCATTCATAATAACCAAATTTATAATCTATTCTATGATCTGAGTAACATCTTAGTGGATTATAGCAGCCAGCATCGCACCAGAGATCGATTTGAGGAAACATATACGGAATATTGCCTAGCTTTTCAATATGTGTGTTATATAAATCCCATCGACCTTCAATGTCTCGCAGATGTATTCTTTTTAATTCCATTCCATCCACCCATATGAAATTTGTTGAATCGACAACCATTGTAAATGTAGTATCCGAACTATATGAACCACCAAATGTTTCTCTGAAGTTAAGCGTGTCACCAGTTTCAGCCGTGAAATCATACAATAGGAATGATCGTTGATCCTTAATGTAGTATACTTTATTCTCTTCAGTGTAAACAAATTCATAGCCACGGTCATGGCTACTACCATTAGAAGCATAGTAAGTTTTTGTAAGAACTCTGGCTATGTGCTCATCTATTACAGTGTCTCTTACTGATTCTACCAGTAAGTAACCAAACTCAGGACCACCAAGAGGATTCTCTGCATACCCATAGTACCATTTAGAACCAATAGGAGCAAAATCTGATCCAAGAGTATCTACCCACACTTTGCAATAAAACTGAGTTTGACAGCCGATTGAGTCTGTAAGCACTAACTCATAAAGAGTAGTTGATTTTGGTTTTACCCAAGGTGATTCAGATGTAGGGTCTGAAATGCTTTCCTCTGGTGTCCATGAATACTGGAATGGTGGAATCCCACCGACAATACAATGCCCAAGTTTTGCACTATCACCGATACTGATCTCATCCCTGCAGTCTCCCAAACAAATTATATATTCAGAGAATCGAACCTTAACAGAATCATAAGCAATACTATCCTTTGAATCTGTCACAGTAAGGTGAAAGACCGCAGAGTCATGGAAGTATGAGGAAAAAACAGGATTGGCTACAGTTGTATCCACAAGCATGTGTGATGCTGTATATGTTCGTCCCGCATATTTGTATTCGGCAGACCAAGCATAACTATAAGGTTCAGTTCCCCCAATAGCAGAAGGGTTACCCCCAATGCTCGCTTCTTCCCAATCTGAAGAACAGAAGGCTCTATCGGTGCCAGCATCAGCAATTACCTGGGAAAAGCACACATTGGAAAGGAAAAGAGGTGCTAAAAGCACGATGATTATGCTTAACTGTTTCATAACAAGGGATTTTATTTAAAACTAAAGCAAAGATGACAGAGTTGGCCAAATTAAGTGGATGATACTGAAGAACCTCCTTGAACACCCTTAAAGAAATGAAGGTCTTCGCCCACCATTTGAACAAACTTTGTTTTCGAGATCCCAAGTTCAGTGGCCCCATGCTCAGCGCCTCCCAGGGGGTATTCGTAGTGAATGGAAAAGTCAGCGCGGATTTGAAACTCAGCCAGCTTCTGGAGAAACAGGTCAAAGTCTATCAGCCCTTTCCCCAGGGGCACATTGACCACCCTGGCCTTACGTGTTACTTTCCAGGTGAAATCCTTAATATCAACGCTATTGATATAGGGGGCAAGGAGTTCCAGAACATAGGGCCAGGTTTCGGGTCCTTCAACCATGGCATGTCGGATATCAAACTGAACACCGGTCCATGCAGGGTCAAGACCTTCAATAATTTCTAAAAGGTCCCAACCCGAACTACCAATAAAAGTACCAGCATGGTTTTGATAGGAGGAGGCAATGCCGTATGCTTTGTTTATATCCTGCAGACCAGTCATCTGTTGCCTGGCATTTGCAAGTTGATCGGCAATCTTTTCACCTTCCCGGTATCGGTACCATCCGGTTCGATACAGTTTAATACCAAGTTTACCTGCGGTTTCCAGAATATCCCTGGTATGAGGATCATTCGGATCCGTGATCCCGGTGGTAATCATTGGGACCTCAAGCCCGGCGGCACGAATCTGTTCCACCGCTTCAGGAAGATCGGACCTCACATTTTCGGGAAGAACGTGTCCACCTTTCCGAACCGTCAGATCGATTCCCGTAAACCCAATCTGTGCAGCAAGTTCTGCCATTTCCCTGTAATTGAGCCATTGAAGGTGTTTTGAGAAAATACAGATATGGCTGGATGCGCTTTTGCTCAATGAACTGAAATTGAACAAGGAGCGTGCGGGAAGGGCGGACGCAAGCATTGCTGTGGCTGAGGCCTGCTTAAGGAATTTTCTTCGTTTCATGGATGTCATCTGAGTGAAGGAATCCTTAACTACCTCTGTAATATAACCGGCAGTACCTCTTTATTTCCGTTCGCATCCTCAACAATTACATAATAGTAACCATCCTTATAGGAGTCCATTTGAAGCTTGTAGAGACCATCAGGGGTAAATCCTCCACTCTTCTCGAAGATTATTTTCCCGGTCAGATCATGAAGAATCAGTCGCTCAGGCTGTGCCCCCTCTTCCATCCGGATGGTCAGCACCCCACTGGTGGGATTCGGGTATGCACTGAATCCCTGGTTTATCAACGAACCTTCGACTCCCACAGGCAGGTTGACGTATATAACCATCATGCTGGAGTCGCTGATGTTGAGATTTGATTTCATACTCACCTTGTAAAATACGGTGTCAATATCCTGGTTAAATCCACTGTTGGGCCTATAGGTGACGGTCTGATCGGATTCAACAGTGGCAGTACCATTGGTGGGTTGTTTATTGATTTCAACCACCACCGGACCCGGGATCTCATCATTGTAGAGCACATCATAACGGAAGGAAGATCCTGCGGTCATGGTGACAAACTCAGGATGACATACAGGGGCATCCACCAGTAATAATCCCGCTGTGAACCGGTTTACAAACTCCTGGTAATATTGATTGGCCAGGTCCTGGTCATGGATCATCAACGTATTCTCATCGTTCCTGAATTGAGCAGATGAGCTCCAGTTGTGACAGCCGGTCATCAGGATGGGATCTGAATCGGCATCAGACTGGTCCACAATGGCATATTTATGGTGCATGATTCCTGCTTCTCCTGCCACCTTGAACTTTTCCTGGAGGGAATTCCTGAGGGTGTTTATCACCAGGTCAGTGCAAGATGCCTCATCCTTTACAAGCACCAGGGTTGATACACCTGTTTCATGGAGGTCCCTGATGGCATAGGCCAGGTCCGATTTTGTGATCAGCATGGTGGCAACAGAGAGATCGGTATCGGCCGTTCGAAGTGTCTCGAGGATTTTCGTGTGGGTGTTGTCGGACGGACTGAAATAGCTCTCCACACGCTTTCCCCCAATGAGAAATTCATGGGGTGTATCATTCATTTTGTCCGGACCGAACCTGGAGACCTCCGCATCGGGCTGTGGCCCATCGGTACCAAACATCTCATTAAATTCAAGGTGGTAGGCAATGGCCAGGCTCTTATCCTGTATAACCACCACATTGTTGGGGTCAATATTGATCTGTCCCGCTGAAAAGTTGGTGGCACCAGTCCATATTACAGGATCATCGTGGTTCTGAGAGAGTGCATCAAATACGATAAATTTGTTGTGCATGATCCCATAAATCGGGTATTCATTGACTGGACTGGCCATTTTCCCGATGGCAGAGTTCAATTCGTCTGTGCCAAAATTGGCCTGGTTAATATCGTATACAACCCTTACCACAACCCCACGGTCGTGGGCGGCATTTAGTGCATCTGCAATGTTGGAGATACCCTCGTTATTGAAGTTATAGGCTGTGAAATCGATGGATGCTTTGGCCCTGTCGATATAATTGATCAGGGTATCGTCGATGGCATGATCCACAAACAGGGCATTGGTCCCGGTGGAAACAGAGTGATCCACGGATCGGTTAAAAAAGGCCTTCATATCGCCACTGGAATTGGATTGGGTAATATAGACCTGGGTAAAAATTTTTGCCGTGTCATTGCCGCTCACAGAGAAGGGCTGGATATAAAAGAGTTCGGATGCATCTGCACCTGTAATGGAGATGGAGTGCTGGGTACCTGTTCCCGGAACTGTCTGGTGACCCAGCTCAAGTTCTGGCGTGTTACCAAAAAACATCTCCGTGGTGCCATCGGTCTCAGTCTCCCACTCCAGGGTGAATCCTTCGGTGGACAAACTACTGATTGCCGGGGGTTTTACGAAGTTGATGCTGCTGGATGGTGCGATATCCCCTTCTTTGCGAATCAGGATCTGGTATGTGTCGAAATATTGCGACAGTATACCAACGATGTCAGCTTCACCTGAAGGAATTACCTTCCCGATAAAGGGGGAGGCGTCATCGGAAATTCTGATTACACCGGTTTCTCCCGATGCTGAAAAGTCATAATTGGTCTTGGAGGCATATGGATTGCCTGCTTCATCGAAGATGGCCGACAGAACACTAACCAGCATCCCCTCATAATCTTCTCCCAGTTGAGAAGGTGTCAAAACCACCGGTTCGGGCAACATGGCACCCTTTTTCTCTACAACCACCGAAGAGACCGGCTGTACCTCCAGCAGGTTGTTATAATCCACAAGTGTGCCGGAGAGGGTAATGCTGTCTCCAAGCTCTATACCTCCCATTTTATCCGGGTCATAGATGGCCAGTCCACCGGTTTCATCCTGAACATACCTGATTACCCCCAGTTCATCTCCATTGGTTACCACTCCCGAAACTGTTACCACTGAACCGATCTCCTTTGCTTTGGCATCACGGATCGATTCAACCTGGGCTCTGCCTGGAATTGCTGCTATGAATACCAGCAAACATATATATGCTATTCTCATCTTCATCGATATAATTGGTTCTTATATTAAAATGTTATCCTCAGCGAGGTGTTAAATCTGCGTCCCAATCCGAAAAATACAGTGGCTGATCTAGCATCAAAGGATTGGAATTCTGAATATGGACTGTAGGGATCATTGTTGGTTGCATCCCATATGTAGGTCGTATTCAGCGCATTGAGCAGAGAGAAGCGAAGATCGAACCTCATTCTCTCAGAAAATTTCAGTTTGAAACTGTATCCAGTGTGCAAATCAAACAGGTTGAAACCTGGCATCTTCCACGAATCGCGCACATTTCCATCTGTATCAGTAGTGGCTTCAGGCGTAAAGTTGGAATAATACTTGGTAAAGTAGGTCTGCCTTAAGTTTACATATAATCCCCTGAAGGGTTCATAACGCAGGCTGGAGCCCAACTGCACCTGGGCGGCGTCTCCCACATGAATCCCCCTGGCATCAAAATCGATGATCTTGCTTACAGGCAGGTTGTTGCCTTCATCCAGGTAAAACTGCAGATCTTTAACCATGGAGTCCCAGATCCAGTCGCCAATAGAAACTGTTCCCTGAAAATCCAGGTTATGCAAAACCTTATAAATAAGATCTACTTCCACACCCATGTGCCTGGCATCCATCCCCGAGATATCTGCATAAACACGCTTGTCATTGTTTGCATCCGGATCACCGGGGACATAACCGGGATCCCCCGGCTGGAGGTTGTGCGTGGAGTAGACCCGGTTGGTGGGTTTGTTTTCCCAACGGGTGTAGTAAAGATTCAGGAATAAAGAGAGCCTGGGAGAGGTGTAAGTATATCCGGCCTCCACCGCTTTGATCAGTTCATTGTCCAGCTCATCTGCAAATTCGGTACTATATCCCTTGTAAAAGTAACGGTACGACCTCACCTTAGAGAGATATCCCAGGTTGAAGAAGATACTTGATTGCGGAGAGAGATTGTAATTGGCCCCTCCTTTGAAGGTAAAGCCCGGTTTATAGATCCAGCCCGATTCCGATTGCACGAAATAGTCAACTTTATTATACCCGCTTATGGCAGTGGTGGCATTCACAAATGCAGTAAGATTCTCCCTTTTGTACTCTCCCTGAACAAACAGACCTCCCCATCTGACCAGTCCATCGTAATAGTAGTCGATGGTATCTCCGATATATTTCATGGCAGCATTGGGATTGTTGATATAGTCTGGTCGGGAATCGGATTTATCCACTGCATAATCTCCACCCAGCAGATCTGTTACCGAGGTATAGTGAATCCCTTTATAGGATCGCAGGTCGACCCCGCCACTCAGGTTAAAGGAGGAGCTGATATTGTACTTGATTTTTGAGAGCAGTCCGTACCAGTAATGTTCATTGTGTGCCCTTGTCATGTAGTTGCTCGACACAAAAAGTTCGTCGCTGTAGATGGGATTCATGGGTGGAACATAAAAAGGAGGCTGTGGTTTGCAGTTTGCATTATAGATATCCTGCCAGTTGATTTGCCCGTATTCCGGATGCTCCGGATCCTGGAACAACTGGGTATCCTTGATGCTGTGTGCGGGCCGGTCACCGCCTCCCTTACCAATTGAAAGATAGAGGTTGTTTGACCAGCTCACTCGATCAGAAACGGTCCAGAAATCACGCAGTGTAAACTGTGGCTTATGGTACTGGTTGGTCCTTTCAGCCAGAATCTCCTGTGAGGCATTGGGATCAGATCTGTCACGGGTAACATACCCCCAGTGCTGGTTATATTTCACCCCCTTATCAAAGACATTGTAAATGCCGGAAGCCTCCTTGAGTTGGTTCATATCTATCCCCTGGTTCTTTGCATAGACAGAATCATAAGCTGAAATGGGCCTTTTGTAAGTGCGTTGGTCATGGGTTTGGGGAGCTCCCATGGCGGTCAGGGTAAGCAGGTGATTCCCCATTCTTTTATCTACTTTGCCATAGTAGAACCACCCTTCTGAAAAGGTATTGTTCACCCAACCATTCCCTCTCTTATAGGAACCGGCCAGTGTGATTCCCCAACCATTCTTAAGCTTGCCGCTGGTAAAACCAAATGAGGTGCGTATTTTCCCCTGGCTGTCCACCTCCTGTTTGATACTGGTTTGCATCTTGCTCTCAATCCCTTTCGTAAGGATATTGATGGTTCCGCCCACAGAAGGAAGAGCCAGCTGTGAAGCACCCAGTCCCCTCTGGACCTGCATGGTCCGGGTAACCGCATCCAGACCAAACCAGTTGGACCAGTACACCCATCCATTCTCCATGTCATTGACCGGTATTCCATCGATCATTACCGCCAGGTTCCTCTGATCGAATCCCCTGATGGTGATACGTGCATCTCCATCACCACCACCCTGTTGGGTTGCATACACCCCGGGGGTTGAGTTCAGGATGATGGGGAGGTCCTGACCGGCAAGTTCCTCCTCGATTTTTGCGGGAGATACATTGGTAAATGCAACCGGGGTCTCTCTGGACCTTGCCACATCGGCTGTGATCACCACCTCATCAATGGTCATTGATTGCAATCTGAATTCCAGAATTAGCGGTTTTGCACCCACCTCCACAACTACGGTATCAGGTTCATATCCAACATAGGAGATTTGCAGGTCATAGCTTCCATATTCCAGTTTGAGTTCAAACTTTCCTTCAGGACTGGTAATGGTGCCTTTCCCGGGGGCATAGACCACGCTGGCTCCAATAAGACTCTCCCCGGTTCCGTTGTCAATTATTTTACCGGTCACCAGACCCTGCTGGGCAATTGAAAGCATGCAAATCCCCAACCCCCACAATACCAGACCTGTTTTTCTCATAGAAACAAATATTTCATCAATGGATCATCACCTTCTCCACCTGTTGCCGATCTGAAAACTTCACCCTCAGGTGATAGAATCCGGCAGGAAACCCGTTAATATTAATCGTCCTGTTGATTGCCCCTTGGGTGAGATTTTCGTGGTATACCTCCCGCCCGGATGCGTCATAAAGTGTGAGCGCTTCGAAGGGTACCCTTGCAGTCACTATAAATTGATTCCTGGCAGGATTGGGGTAGATATCCAGAAGATCTTCTTCAAAACCATTCTGTATGGCGTTGGTAGGTTCGCAATCGCAGATATGCATCCCCAATGAGTCCCATACATTCACGCCTCCCGGTACAGTGTCCCACTCCATAGTCACCACAAATTCTGTTGCTGGATTGGTTGTTACACCCTTTTGTACAGTGGCTTTTCGGACCAGCGAGTGATTAGATGTCCAGGGGAGCCAGTAATAAGAATCAGGTACAATGTAGTGCTGGATAAAGGTGCTGTCCTTCCCTATAATCTCCTCGCCATCATAGATGTTTTTATAGGCCCATTGCTCGGAGAAGTCGGTCCAGCCTTCATCACTGCTCTGCATTCCGCCACCAATAATACCAAAGAGGTCAACCACCAGGAAGTCAGTGACTTTTCCATCTCCCACCGGATCTTTAAAGAGGGCAATGGCGTCATTTCCGTTCATGTAGGTGGGCGCCGGGTAATCGTGGTCCAGCTGCTGCGCCATGGCCTGCAATGCAGGATCACAGGCAGGGGAAGTCTCTGTGGTTACGGTCTGACCGTTCACAAGAAAATGGGTGGAATAAGGTTGCAGGAAGCCCTGTAGCTGTGTGATGCCACCCGATTCAAAGGTGAGATTCCCATTGCTGTACCTGGCTACATAATAGCTGCTTAACGTAACAATCTTATCGGTGGGATTGTAAATTTCCATCCCTTTGTTGTTACCGCTTCCTTCCACATATTCAGAGAAAAAAAGGTCGCTGCAATCCTGGGCCCACAAAGCAATCCCGGATATGCATAATCCTAGTACCAAAAAAAGTTTCTTCATATCATATGGTTGTATATGCAGAAATTGCAGGGCACATGACGTGCCCTGCAATAGACTTATCTGCAGTTTATTACTTACTTCTTCACAAAGCGAAGGATTTCAGTGGAAGCATCACCTGAAAGTTTCAGGAAGTATACTCCACTTTCCAGATTGCTGATGTTCAACTGTGCACTCTTCTCACCAGAGAGTTCAACCACCATGATGGTGGATCCGGTCATATTGAACATGCGTAGCTCCCTGAGGGATTCCGTGCTCTTAACAAAGAGGGAATTACCGGCGGGTACCGGGTAGATCTCAAAGGACTCCATATGTTGATCATCAATACCAACAGCCAGGCTGAAAATGACCAGGTAGGTTTTGGTGGTCAAGTTGTCCTCGGCAGTGATCAGCACAGTACTGGTCCTTTCCGCTTCAGTTCCTGTCAGGTTGGTTGCATCGGTAACAGAAACAACTGCACTGTCATTATTGGTTACGGCGGTGACCGGCGGAACTTCTGTGGTGCTGGTAGGAAGCACTACATTGTAAGTGAGCTGTGCAGGTGAAAATCCATCTATGGAAACACCATCAACCATCAGGTCACTGATGGTTGCATCATCGGACGGTACGTAGTTGATCAGCTCCTCTACATCTGCACCTGAACGGGGAGATAACTGTACGGTCCCTTTGTACTCAAGGACAATCCCGGCCACATGAGCTGAATCAGGAATGACGGTTCCGGTCAGGTCAGTATCATAAAAACTTACCCTGCAAACCAGTGTGTCAATGGCGTCGGTTATGTCATAGCTATTGCCATTTTCAAACGCTGCGGTTCCATCTGCATCAGGGAAAGTGACACTTTCAACTGCCACCACCATGGATTCATAAAGGTCATGGTCGGCAATCAACACAGCGGGTGTGAGTACAATGGGTGTGATTTCATTTCCTGTGGAAGAAGCTGCTCCGGGATCAGCCACTGGGTGGAACTGGAGCAATCCGTTATACTCCTCGATGGTTCCCATGAGTCCGGTGACGCCATCTCCCACTGCATAATCTGTGGTGATGTTCCCCGCGTTGTCATCAATCTCCACTCCGGCAGCGGCATCCTGTACATACTTCTTGTTGCGGTAAGATTGCTTGTAGGTGATCAATACTTCTCCTGCGATCTTATAAACCGAAGATTTGTCAGACACATCCATGGTCCGCAGTTCTGTAAGGTCGGCCAGCTCGATGAACTGGTTGGTGATCTCCACGTCGAGACTACCGATTCCGCCAAATCCGTCATTGGCAGTGGCAGTCACAGTAACCGTTCCAATGTTTACAGCTGACAGCAGCCCGTTGCCATCAATTTTTGCAATGGACGTATCGCTTACACTCCATGTAACTGTGGCATCAGTAGCATCAGCAGGCACTACGTCTGCAAGCATTTGCAGGATTCCTCCATTTTCAGTGATGGCGGTTGCTCCGCCTTCCCCTGTTACGGTGATGGTAGTTACAGGTACTACCGGGGTCTGGTTCGAGTTGGTAATGTCGATGGTCCCGGATACTCCCGATCCGTCAAGTGCTCTGACTGTAATGGTAACCACGCCGTCATTAATGGCCGTTACCAGTCCCTCCTGGGTTACCGATGCAAGTGTAATATTGCTCACAGACCATACAATACGCTTGTCAGTGGCATCTGCAGGAAGAATCTCAGCATTGATCTGAAGTGTCCCTTTATCTGTATCAATAGTAGTTGCATCTCCTTCACCGGCAAGGTTGATAGCGGTTACATCCACCAAGGGTATGAAGGTATGCACTCCCAGGCTGTCAAAGAAGTTCTGGTCATATACAATCCACTCGGAATCGTAAGCATCTGTACCAGAAGAAGCTGCCCAGTCGATATTACCTGTAACGATGTGATTTTTTCGTACAAGTGTATGGTCCTTGGTGGCTGTACTCACGCCAGCCACATCCCAGCCGCTGCCAGGATCTTCATCGGGAATACCGATCACATCAATCAGGAGGGTATCCGCATCAGTGACGTACATAATTCCCCTGGCATCATCACCATTGTGATGAACCACGCTTGGATAACCCAGTACCTCGTCGGCATCATCAGCAGGGTAGAGAGCTGGATCAGTCTGGTCGGTAATAATCACCCAGACACCTCCTGCCTCGATGGCAGCGTCGGTAGGGAAACTATGGTAATATTCCCAGCCACCGCCATTGGAGGATTGTGCAATTTGATAGTTTGCCAGGTCCACTGCTGCATCGGTTGGATTATGGATCTCAAGGGCCTTATTGTTCGAACTCCCCTCAATATACTCAGAGAAGATAAGTGGAGCCGGATCTTGCGCATTTAAAAGAGAAATTGCAAGTACAGACATCATAATCATAGTGTAGATTTTCTTCATTTTTTTGTGTTTAAGTGAATAGTAGTAATAGTAAAAGAATCCTTTTGGAATAAGGAATGCTAAGTTCGAATATTATTTGACTCCGTTCAACTTTTTTACCCATTTCCGGAATTTTTAACTTAAAGATTTTATCAACAGGAGATGGTTAATTGTTTAAAAGTGCAGGTTTTGTATTACCTGCCTATATATAAAATACGTATATATAATTTGCCAATATATAATAATGTTATATATTTGTCGTTATGATAGCAA
>JAOZUK010000351.1 GCA_029938715.1 Bacteroidales bacterium
CCTCCGGAACTTCTGATACTTCAGGCACAGCCTGTACCTCAGGCACATTAGGAATTGTGTCCCCCTCCTGTGCAAACATTTGCAAATAGAATACACAGGCTATCAATAGTGTAAAATAACGCTTCATCTTGTTTGGTTTTTATTGTTTTGAAGGTAGGACGGAACTGTTCCCTAAAAGTTACAGGTACCCGGTCAGAATTTTAATCCGATAATCACCACATCATCTATCTGTTCAAGATCTCCTTTCCATTGTTCAAACTCCTTATCCAGTAAAATTCCCTGCTTAACCATCTCCTTACCGGAGTTGGAAATCAGTAATTCCTTAAAGGGCCGGTATTTAAGCTTCTTTCCTTTTGGACCGCCAAACTGATCGGCATATCCATCAGAAAAGAGATAGATGATGTCACCGGGTAAAAGTTTTATTTCCTGACCATTGAAAGGATGCATAATTTCGTGAATGGAGACAGGCATTTTATCTGTTTTGTATTCGGTCAGTTCCCCATCCCGAATCAGATATAGTGGGTTATTGGCTCCGGCGAATTGCACCAGGCCCTCCTGGCGGTCGATCTTGCACAGCACCATATCCATCCCGTCCTTTGCCGCATCAGGGTCCCCTTTCTGATGAAGATTCTTTATGATCTGACGTCGCAGCTCGTTGAGCATGGCATCGGCGTCAATGGTAGGATTTTTAGTTACAATCTCGTTCATCAGGGCCATCCCCAACATACTCATAAAGGCCCCTGGTACACCATGCCCTGTACAGTCTGCAGCAGCCACATAATAGTGGCTCTCGTGATTGCTGAACCAGTAGAAATCCCCACTAACCACATCCCTGGGTTTGAACAGAACAAAATGTTCCGGAAGCAATGTCCTCAGTGACCTGGATGAGGGCAACAGGGAGTTCTGTATGGTCTGAGCATAGTTAATGCTGTCCATAATTGATTTTTGCTGCAGAGCGATCTGGTCGCGTTGTGATCTTGCAAAATCGCGCTGTGCTTCAATTTCTGTATTGGCTACTTCCAGTTCGTGGGTTCGTTCCCTGACCTGTTGCTCCAGTCTTCTCTTCTGTGCCTTAATGGTTCGTATCCGGATGATGTAGAAGAGATAGGTAAATATCAGGAAGAGAACTATAAGTGTAGCTCTGAAAACCCAGGTGTTATACCAGGCCTTTTTAATGTTGAATTCAAATTTTACAGCATAGCCCCAGATGTTGTTTTTCCCCTTTGCTTTGTAGATAAACTCATATTTTCCCGGGGGAAGGTTGTTGTAATCGGCCCTGTAGTCGATACCCCGATGGTAGGAGGAGTATTTGTTCCCGGTACCCCTCAGGTAGTATTCATATTCCACCGAAGCTTCGTCGGAGAAAGAGAGCGCACTGATCTCGAATACAAAATTATTTTCATTGTGAGAGAAGGTCTGGTTGTTCTCCACTTTGATGCGCTCTCCGTTTAGAAACAGTTTTTCGATATAGCAAACCGGAGTGTAATTAAGCGTGGATTTGGCCCTGATGTTAAAGTTGGAAATTCCATGGTAGGTGCCGATCCATAGCAAATCGTTCTGATCCAGAAAGAGTCCTCCCGGTGTAATTTCGTCACCGCACAGGCCATCTTTGGTATTGATGGTAAACTCTAAGTCCTTACTGTTTGTATTGAAATAACTGAATCCTTTGTTGGTCCCCAGCCACAGAAAATTCCTGTTTTTCGCAGGGAGGATGGACTTGACAACCATCTCCCGGTTAAAAGTTGAGAGTTCCATCCGGTCGAAACGCCCGTTTTGAACCAACCCTACTCCGCAATCTGTTCCTACCCATACCTTGTCTCCTTCCCGGTGAAGTGACCAGATGTTGCAATAGGTCTCCTGAAGGAGCTCAAATTCGGTTCCGTTAAAAGTGATAAAGCCGGTACTGTTCCCTCCAATGATCTGGCCATCCAGCTCGATCAATTGAAAAATATTGGCTGTGTACCTGTTCTTAAGTTGTACCGGTTGTGAGTGAAAGTCCCGAAAATAGTAGATCACCCCATTGATTCCTGTCAGAAGGAAAATTTCTCCTTTCGAGGTCACATAGATATTTTCAAAACTGTGTGCAATCTGGTTAAACGGTGCATGCCTTACAATCTGCAGTGTTCTGCTGCTCACTTCGTAAAGTCCTTCATTGTTGGCAAGCAGAATGTTTTTGTTGGGTAGCAGGGTTCCCGTAAACTTGGTATTCCCGGAACCGGTCTGGGGAGTGAAATTTACAAGCTGATCATTTTGAAAATAGAAGACCCCATTGTCGGAAGTAATCCACATACGCTCAAGGTTATCCTGGAAAACGGCATAAATATAACTGTCGATGGTTCCTGGAAAAAAGTTTCGTAAGCCTTTTCGATTGGTGAGCCGCTGCAGTCCGCCCGAGAAACCAATCCATAGGTTATCTTCCTGGTCGATAAGGAAGGAGAGGATCTTGTTATTTTTGATTCCGATCTCCTGTTTGTAAACAATTGGTTCCTGGTCGGTGGATAGTACCTGCATGATCCTTGAATCAGTGACCAGCCAGACTGAGCCAAACTTATTGGTGGTGATATCGGAGATAATGTTCACTGGAAACTTAAGCCGTTCATTCAGGTTCTTGAAATCTGTATTTTGTCGCTGGGTCAACAGGTCGGGTAGATAGGCAATACTGAGCCCATCCCTGGTTGAGATCCAGATGCTGTCGTTGGCATCGATAAAGAGGGAATAGCTATTGGTGTTGCTCAGCTGAATAATCTGCTCCTGATTGGGACTATACATGTAAACCCCCTTTAGGGTTGCCAGAAGCAGGTCGGCAGATCCGGGTATCTCAGTGATGTGGTATACCACCTCAGGCAAGACAGGAAACTCGGCATTCATAAACCTGATCTTTTCGGATTGCTCCTCCATGTAGATGCCATTGTCGCCTAAAAACCACCGGTTGTTTTTTGAATCGATGAATATGTTGTTGAAGGATATGCCTTCCAGAAGGGTTGCTCTGGTTGAGTCACCTGAAAATTTAGCGATGCCGTTGGTGGTGGCAAAATACATTACACCGCTACTGTCCTGTCTTATATCTCTGACGGAGTTCCCCGGCAATCCATTGTCATGATTAAATACCACCATTTCCCTTCCATTGTACCTGACTGCTCCAGAGTTGGTTCCGAACCAGAGGTAACCTTTTTTGTCCTGGAAAATGGAGAAGATATCCTCCTGAGGAAGGCCATCATTTGCGCCATAGTTTACATAGGGTAACTGTCCGGTCTGGAAACTCTCATAATAACTGTGTATAAATGCCTCGGGAGCCTGAAGGGTGTTTCCGCTCAATGCTTTCAGAAGGGAGCCAATGAGGCCCTGTTGCTGGGATCGGGCAATGAACTGTTCAAGTTCTTTTTGGAGTTCGGGCTGGTCGGTTCGAAGCGCCCAGCTCACATCCAGGCTGCCCAGCTCCAGCTTGGCCTCCAGGTCAGGATAGGTCGATAGCTCAGAGAAAGCATTGTATAAAATGGTATAATCGGCTTTACC
>JAOZUK010000352.1 GCA_029938715.1 Bacteroidales bacterium
GAACCCTTTGGAATATCTCCGCTGGAAGCCATGCAATCCAATGTTCCCTCCATCATCTCTCACCAGTCGGGAGTGGCGGAGATTCTGAAATATGCATTCAAGGTTGATTTTTGGGATGTGGATGCTCTGGCCGATGCCATCTATGGACTATTAAATTACCCGTCTCTCTCAAAGATGTTTAAAAAGCATGGTGTTAAGGAAGTGAATGATATGAAGTGGGAGAATTCAGGGAAGAAAGTGCATGCTATTTATCAGGAATTTGTTTCGTAATCTATTACATTTCATATGAGAACCATTTGTCTGTATTTCCAGGTCCACCAACCTTTCAGGTTCAGAAGATATCGCTTTTTCGACATTGGAAACGATCATTACTATTATGACGACTATTCCAATGAATCAATTCTCAATAAGGTGGCTCAGAAATGTTACCTGCCTGCCAACGAGTTGATGCTGGAACTGATCCAGAAGCATGAGGGGCGGTTCAAAGTATCGTATTCAATTTCAGGAATTGCCATGGAACAATTCCGGTTGTATGCCCCCGAGGTTCTCGATAGCTTCAAGAGGCTTGCTGACACAGGTCATGTAGAGTTTCTTTCCGAGACCTTTGACCATTCTCTCAGTTCTTTAAAAGGGAAGAAAGAATTTGAGCGTCAGGTGAAGGCTCACAAGGCTCTGATCAAAGAAAATTTTGGTCAGGTACCAAAGGTATTTCGAAATACAGAACTTATATACTCGGACGAGATTGGAGCCATGGTTGCAAGTATGGGATATAAAGCCATGTTAACCGAAGGAGCAAAACATGTTCTGGGTTGGAAAAGTCCAAATTATCTCTATTGTAATGCCATTAATCCGAAATTGAAATTACTTCTGAAGAATTTCAAACTGAGTGATGATATCGCATTCAGGTTCTCCAATCAAGGATGGGAGGGATATCCCCTTACGGCAGAGAAATATGTGAACTGGCTAAACGAAACACCTGCAGAGGAGGAGGTGATCAATCTCTTTATGGATTATGAAACATTCGGGGAACACCAGTGGAAAGAGACAGGGATCTTCGATTTCATAGAAGCCCTGCCGGGTGCAGTATTTAATAATTCACCTTTTACATTTAGTACTCCATCAGAAGTAGCTGACGATCTTCAGGTTGTAGCTGCTATTCAGGTGCCAAATCCCATTTCATGGGCCGATGAAGAGCGGGACTTAACCGCCTGGTTGGGAAATGAAATGCAACATGAGGCTTTTGATAAGCTCTATTCACTAAACGACAAAGTAGATTCCATCGATGACGAAATTATAAAGCAGGACTTTGATTACCTGCAGGTAAGTGACCATTTTTACTATATGTCCACCAAGTTTTTTTCAGACGGTGAGGTACATTCATATTTTAATCCCTATGATACTCCTTACGATGCATTTATCAATTACATGAATGTATTGAGTGATTTTGAGATCAGGGTAAATGCTGCTGTTCAGGCAGGGGAGGATAATGATGTAGCGCGCCTGAGTAAAATTATTAAAGAGAAGGACGAACAAATCGAAAAGCTTGAAAAGCGATTGACAATTAAAAAGAGCTCCACTCCAAAAAAGACTCCTACTGCTACGAAGTCTGCAGGTGTAAAAAAGAGTTCCCCTGCGAAGAAGAAGAGTTAAAAATTTCAGAAACATAAGAGAAGTATGAATAGACCTGATTATTTATTTGAGGTTAGTTGGGAAGTATGTAATAAAATTGGAGGGATTCATACCGTGATCTCTACCAAAGCACTTTCAGTTGTAAAAGAATTAGGAGACCATTATATAACCATTGGACCTGATGTTTGGAGAGAAAATATGGAACATCCTGAATTTGAGGAGGACCTTACTCTTTTCTCCGATTGGAGGGAGAGTTCGGTTAAAGAGGGGATCAGGGTGAGGATTGGCCGCTGGAAGATTGCCGGCAGACCCATAGCTGTAGTCCTCGATTTTACTACCTTTTTCAATCAGAAGAACGATATTTTTAAAAGTCTGTGGGAGACCTACAAACTTGATTCTATAAGCGGTCAGTGGGATTATACAGAACCTGCTCTGTTTGGATATGCTGCTGGAAAAGTGGTTGAAAGCTTTTCCCGGTTTTACGATGTGGCCAGCAAGAATATCGTGGCACAGTTTCATGAGTGGCAGACCGGGGCCGGACTCCTTTACCTGGAGAAGAACCAACCCCGGGTAGGGACTGTATTCACTACGCATGCTACTTCTGTGGGAAGGTCCATAGCAGGGAACAATCAGGTGCTTTACAGCAACATGACCCACATGAATGGCGATCAGAAAGCCAGGGAATTGAATATCATAGCAAAGCATTCATTGGAGAAACTGGCAGGAACACATGCAGATGCGTTTACCACAGTAAGTGAACTTACTGCAAAGGAGTGTTTGCAGTTCCACCAGAGAGAGGTGGATGTGGTGCTTCCCAATGGATTTGAAGACAGCTTTGTTCCTGATAAGGATGAATTTGAATCCAGACGAGGTCAGGCAAGGAATCGACTGATGACTGTGGCTTCGGCATTATTAGGAGAAAAGGTATCGGAAGATACCCTGTTGCTGGGTACCAGTGGCAGGTACGAATTCAGAAATAAGGGAATGGACCTTTTTATCGATGCCCTGGGTGAGTTAAATAAGAAAAAGGATTGTCCTGGTAGAGCCATTGCATTTATTCTTATACCAGCCAACCACTACGGTCCCAGAAGAGATCTTCTTGATGCCATGGGTCAGGATTCGCCGGTTGATCTTAAAGAGAGGTATCTTACTCATAACCTTCATTATGCTGAGCATGACCTGATCCTGAACCGCATTCGCGCCAACGGACTAACCAATGGGAAGGATGATCCTGTTAAAGTAATATTTGTCCCTTCTTACCTGAATGGGAGAGATGGGGTATTTGACCTGGGATACTATGATGTTTTGATTGGACTTGATCAGACCATTTTTCCCTCCTACTATGAACCATGGGGCTACACTCCTTTGGAGAGCCTGGCCTTCAGCATTCCCACAGTAACTACCTCACTTACTGGTTTTGGACTCTGGGTCAAGAATGAATACAAAAAGGAAGTAGAAGGAATCACTGTTATTCCGAGGGATGATTATAACGACAGTGACGTGGTAAAGGGAATAGTTGAGGCCATAATGAACCAGTGTAAATTGTCCGGAGAGTCGAATGAAAGGGTACGTCACGGAGCATATTCCATATCCAGGATTGCGCTGTGGAAGAATATGATTAGTAATTACTGGAGGGCATACGACATTGCTATTGAGCGGTCTTCAGGTAAGGAATCTGCCTACTATGAAAAGGAGCGCATTGAAAAGCTTCCGGAGACCGAACAGGCCCTTGTGGATATCCATCCCCATTGGCGGAGGGTACTGGTTCAGCAATCCATTCCCGATCAGTTAAAACCTCTGGAAGAGCTTTCCAAGAACCTCTGGTGGTCGTGGACCCAGGAGGCTATAGATCTTTTTGCGGCCATCAGTCCTGAATTGTGGGA
>JAOZUK010000353.1 GCA_029938715.1 Bacteroidales bacterium
TTTTATGACAAACCTTTCCTGAAGTTTGAGCGATTGCTGGAGACCTATTATGGATTTGCTCCAAAAGGATTGCTCTCTTTTGCAACTGCCATGCCCGTCTGGATCAAAGAGAAAATCTTCCTGAAGAAGATCCTTTTCGACGAACTGAAAAGCATCCAGAAGTATGATAAGAGAAAACTGAAACTACTTTTCCCGGAACATCACCTGTCCCATGCTGCCAGTGCTTTTTACCCTTCCCCTTTTGAGAAGGCAGCTATTGTAACCCTCGATGGGGTGGGTGAGTGGGCCACTGCCTCTATTTGCCTGGGAGAAAAAAATTCCATCAAAGCTTTGAAGGAGTTGCATTTCCCCCATTCATTGGGTCTGCTCTACTCCGCATTTACCTACTACCTGGGTTTCAGGGTGAATTCTGGAGAGTATAAATTAATGGGGCTGGCACCCTATGGCGAATCCGGTTCCCAACAGGTGGAAGCGTACATTAAAACCATTAAGTCAGAACTGGTTGAAATTATGGAGGATGGTTCCTTATGGTTAAATCAGAAATACTTTAACTATGCTGCCGGACTCCGGATGGTGAAAGAGAAAAAGTGGTACTCCCTTTTTGGATTCGAAAAAAGAGATTCTGAAGCGGAAATTGAACAGCACCATTCAAACCTGGCCTATGCCATTCAGCAGGTCACAGAAGAGATTATTTTAAAAATGGCCAGGGAGGCAAAGCGTCTTACCAATGCGGACTTCCTCTGTCTTGCCGGTGGTGTGGCTCTTAATTGTGTGGCCAACGGGAAGCTAATAGAAGAGGGCCTTTTTAAGGATATTTTTATTCAACCTGCTGCCGGTGATGCCGGAGGAGCCATTGGAGCAGCCCTATCGGCATACCATATCGCCTTCGGTAAGCAACGGAGCATCGATTCAGCCGACTCCATGCAGGGGGCCTATCTGGGGCCGGAGTACAGCGAAAAGGAGATTGAACAGGCAGCTAAAAAGTATCAGGCAGCATATAGCCATTACGAGAGCTTTGAGGAGCTTTCTAAAAAGGTCGCCACCTTTATTGCTGAAGGAGAGGTGGTGGGCTGGTTCCAGGGCCGCATGGAATTTGGCCCGCGTGCGCTGGGTAACAGGAGCATTTTGGGTGATGCCAGGAACCGGGAGATGCAAAAGAAGCTCAATCTGAAAATTAAATACAGGGAGAGTTTCAGACCATTTGCACCCTCCGTACTGGCCGAGGATGTAAGCACCTATTTCAACCTGGAGTGTGCCTCTCCCTATATGTTGCTGGTGGCACAGGTAAACAAAACCCAATTGAATGAGGTTCCGGAAAATTACAACCAGTTGCCTCTGATGGATAGACTCTATATCGAGCGATCCCGGATACCCGCGGTTACCCATATAGATTTTTCCGCAAGAATTCAGACGGTTCATAAAAACACCAACTGGCGATACCACCATTTAATTGAATCTTTTAAAAAGAATACAGGCACCGGGGTAATCGTTAATACAAGCTTTAATGTGAGGGGAGAGCCCATTGTTTGCAATCCTGAAGATGCATACCGGTGCTTTATGAGAACAGAAATGGATTACCTTGTCATGGGCAATTTCCTGTTCGAAAAGAGGAGTCAGCCCGCATGGACCGACCAGGACAAGTGGAAAGAAGAGTTTAAATTGGATTGATAAAAAAGAGTCAGATATGATGGATTTTTTGAGGGATTTCTTTAGTTACCTGAAAGAGAGAAAAAAGTGGTGGTTGATACCCGTCATAGTTATTCTGTTACTATTTGGGACTCTCATTGTGTTGAGCAGTGGAAGCGCTATCGCACCCTTTATCTATACGCTGTTTTAGTCTTCTATGAGTAAAAGCAAAATATACGAGGCATTACTGGTCATTTCAACGGCCTTTCTGGTAATCTACCTCTATGGGATCCTCAAGCATAGTGAATCCAAAGAAGTTTTTATCTACCTGGCTTGTGGAATCGGATTATCCGGAGTAATTCTTAAACCGCTGGGCAAATTAATTGCCAGGGGATGGTACAAATTGGCCGAGCTATTAAGCCTGGTCATGTCAAAAGTTATTATGGCCGTGGTCTATATTTTTGTACTGGTACCGGTTGCAACCCTCTACAGGCTTACCAAAAATGATAAACTCCGTCTCAGGAAAGGTCCGGAATCAAAGTGGATCAAGAGAGAACACCAGTATACTGCAGATGATTTAAAGAACATCTGGTAAAATTCAGGAAAGAAAATGATGAAAGCACTCAAATACCTGGGCATATTAATGGCATTGGTGGGATGTACATCCACACAATCAGAGAAACGTGATTTAACAAAAGAGATCGAAAGCAATGAATACTTTGCTTTCACCAAGGAAAAGGCCCTGGCTGTGGTGGAGACCGGTTTCAATGCCGGTGAAGGGTATGGTGAGGTCTGGATCCGGGATTATAACACTTTCATAGAGCTTTCAGCAGAAGTATTTGAGCCAGAAGTGTTAAAAGAGAACCTGATGGTGTTTTTCAAGATGCAGGGCAGTGATGGAAATATCATAGATGGTTTTATTCCAAAGGACAAAACAGAAGGCCATGGTTACGATTACATTTACTCAGACTTGGAGCCTCGCTATGCCGGTCATAAAAATACGGTTGAAACGGATCAGGAAACCTCACTGGTTCAGACAGTCCATAAATATGTACAGGTTACAGGTGACCACTCTATCCTTGATGAAGTGATTGCAGGGAAGTCCGTTTCCGAGCGACTGGAATGGGCCATGAGCTTCTTAATGAATCATCGTTATAACCAGGAGTATGGTTTAATCTGGGGTGCTACCACAGCCGATTGGGGGGATGTTCAGCCTGAGCATGACTGGGGGGTATTTTTAACTGAGGATACCCATTACGCCCTTGATATATACGATAATGCCATGTTTTTGATAGCCCTTGACAATTTGATGGAGCTGGTGCCCCGTACTAAGGAAAAGTGGAAGGGGATTCGAGATCAGATAGCAGAAAACACACGGAAGCATTTATGGGACAAGAAAGCACAGAAATTTATACCACATATATATCTGGATGGTTCTCCCTTCCCGGAAGATTTTAATGAATCGGAGATCTATTATCACGGAGGCACTGCCATTGCCATTGAGGCTAATCTGCTTTCAAAAGAAGAGATTCTGATTTCTCTTGAAAAAATGGTGGCCAATGTAAAAGCGTCAGGTGCAGGTTCCATTGGCTTAACCCTCTATCCAGCCTATCCCGACGGCTTTTATAAAAACAAGGGCATGTATGCCTATGGGTATCAGAATGGCGGGGACTGGACCTGGTTCGGGGGACGAATGATTCAACAGCTCATTCGCAATGGATTTATTGAAGAAGCATACGAACAGATGCAACCCATGGTAAGGCGGGTGAAAGAGAATGATGGCTTTTATGAGTGGTACACGGTGGAAAATGAACCCAAAGGCTCTGGTACTTTTCGGGGCTCGGCAGGTGTATTGTACAAAGCCATTCTGATGTTTGAACA
>JAOZUK010000354.1 GCA_029938715.1 Bacteroidales bacterium
GTTCCAGGAGAGATCGCAAACGATATTACGTATACCTTTCCTACCAGAGAGAACCTGGCCGGACATGGTACATACGATTTTAAGATTTGGCTCATTGGCTCACACGACGATAACATTAACAACGACACGCTGGAAATTTTACGTTACAGTAGCGATGTGCCAGACGTGAACTTTAGCTTTGTCTCCGATTGTGCGGGTACGGATATCCCGTTTATGGGCAACGCAACTGTGGCAAATGGTTCTATAACCAATTACGAATGGTTATTCGAGGATGGAGATACCGCCACTGTACAAAATCCACTGCACACATTTGCCACTTCCGGGTTGTACAATGTAACCTTAAGGGCATATACCGATATAGGTTGTTACGGGGATACTACAAAAGAGGTTGATCTGCTGGCCACACCTCAGGTTGGTTTCTCAGCAGAAGATGCCTGTTTTGGTGAAGAGGTCATCTTCGCCAACAACTCCACCATTGAGAGTGGTTCTTTAACCTATGACTGGAGCTTTGGAGATGGTGAAAGCTCATTGTTGGCTTCACCAACTCATCCATATGCCAGCTCCGGAAAATATGAAGTTGAACTGCGAGCAACTGCTTCTTCAGGATGCACGGCTACCAGCACAGACTCAGTGGAGATGTTTAATCAACTGCATGCCAACCTAACTACATCGGTTGATACAGCAGAGGTAGATATTACAGGCGGTCTTTCTCCATACACCATTCTGTGGGAGAATGGGGAGACTGTCGAAATGGTAACAGGTTTGGAAGCCGGATGGCAATCTGTGACAATCACAGATGCAAATACTTGCAGCATTGTGGATAGTGTGGAAGTGGTAATTCCTGAACTTCAAATTACTGTTTCAGGCATTGCTGCCTCTTGTGCTGCCTGCCCCGATGGTTCTGCTTCGGTAGCTATTGATCAGGGAGTCGCTCCTTTCTATTACCAATGGTCCGATGGAGCTACAACCGATAGCACATCTGGATTGCTGCCTGGCATGCACTATGTGACTGTTCGGGACAAATACCTGAACGCAATCCAGGATAGCATCTTTATAGATGGATCAAATACCATTTCCATCTCACTCGACCCAACCGATTTAAGCTGCTTCAACAGCAACGATGGGGCCATAGACTTAACCATTATCGGAGGGGTGGCACCCTACATCATTCTGTGGACCAGTGGAGCCATCACAGAAGATATCAATAGCCTGTCGGCTGATACCTATACGGTAACAGTGACAGATGCCAATGGAACGATTGCAACCGCATTTACTACCCTGAGTGAACCGGAAGCAATATCTGTGAATTCCACCGTTCAATCTGTCACCTGTCAGGGTGGAAGTGATGGAAGTATTACACTGAGTATAAGCGGGGGAGCCTCCCCATACACCTATCTATGGTCCAATGGAGCATCCGAATCATCCTTACAGAATCTTAACGAAGGTGGATACTCTATAGATGTTACTGATGCCAATGGCTGCGTAGCAGAAGACACCTTTACCATTGAATCAGCATCCACATTGGTATTATCACTCAGCACGAATGATGTAACCTGCAACAGCAATTGCAATGGGGTTGCCAGGGCATCAGCTTTTGGAGGTAAGGCTCCTTATACCTACAGTTGGAGCAATGGTGCCTCAGGTCTCTTCCAGTTTGGCTTATGTGCGGATGACTATTCAGTAACATTAAGCGATGCGGATGGTTGCACCTCCGACTCTTCCTTCACCATCAATGAACCAGAAACCATATCATTAACACTTACTCCTCAAGCTGTAAGTTGTAATGGATCTGCTGATGGTTCAATCTCCACAGCTATAACTGGTGGAACCGCACCTTTTAGCTACTCCTGGGACAATGGGGATACTACGCAACATCTTTCCGGCGCCAATAGCGCCATCTATACCCTCAGTGCTACCGACGATAATGGTTGTGTTGAATTTGGAATCGCTGAGGTAAAAGAGCCAGAGGCCCTTGTAGTCAATTCAATTCTATCTGGACCCAGCTGTGCAGGTAACAGTGATGCCAGCATTGATATCACCGTATCTGGCGGACTGGAACCTTATGTTTACCAGTGGGACAATGGTGAATCCTCGCAAGACCTGACCGGGCTCGCTGCCGGAAGTTATACACTGACCACCTCGGATGTATCGGGATGTGAAGAGGTCACACTGGTCGAAATATCCGATCCTGAACTTCTGATACTAAACATTACCTCTGAGGATCCTGCCTGTAATGGTGAAGCCAATGGATCTGCTGAAGCAGTAGTAACAGGAGGAACTACTCCCTATACTTACATCTGGTCAAACGGAGCCAGCGCTTCTGTAAATAATAATCTAATAGCCGGTAACTACACATTAACTATTAAAGATTTCAATAAATGTGAAATAATCGGCACTGCAGAATTGGTGAATCCGGAACCACTGAAAATCACCCTCACCGCCATCAATCCCGCCTGCGAAGGTGTTTGTAATGGTACAATCGGTGTTGAAGTGACAGGTGGAACCGCACCCTACTCCTACGCATGGAGCCATGGATCCACTGAAAGCAATCTGGCGGATCTCTGTGCGGATACCTACGAGGTGACTGTCACCGACGCCAATGGATGCACATCAACTGCATCTCAGGAATTAAATTGGGCAACAGTACTAACAGGTAGTATGAGTGTCTCTGATGTGACCTGTCCCGGTATGTGTAACGGCTATGCCATTGCCATGGGAGCCGGAGGAGATGGCTCATTCACTTATCAATGGAGTAATGGTCAAACAGGTGATTTCCTCAGTGGTCTTTGCGAAGATCTCTACGAAGTAAGCATTACAGATGGTCAGGGATGCGTGTTTGAGCTCTCCGACTCTGTGAAAGCACCTGAATCTATTTCCATACAGGGCGAGGCTATTGATGCCACTTGTAAAGGAGAAGCAAATGGGAGCATTTCGCTAATAGTTTCGGGAGGAACTCCTGAATATACCTATCAGTGGAATAGTGGTCAGACTTCCCAAAATCTAACTGATATTGTTGCTGGAAATTACATAGTGAATGTTCGGGATGCCAATGGCTGTAATGCCATTGCTAACTATATAGTGTCAGAACCGGCGGATGAAATATTCGCAACAGGTACTGTGACTAATGTGACCTGCACAGGTGAAGCAAATGGCAGCATATTACTGTCTGTTACAGGTGGAATGGCACCCTATCAATTTACCTGGTCAAATGGTTCAAACAACCAAGATCTGACAGATCTTCTGGCTGGTGTTTACCAGGTGTCCATTACCGATGCCAACGGTTGTTCCATTACGGAAGAATTTACTGTGACCGAACCGGCTGAAGCATTAAGTGCGACTGGTTCTGCAACTGATGTAAGTTGCCATGGAGAAGCTACAGGTACCATTACCCTGTCTGTTACAGGCGGTACGTCACCCTATCAGTTTGTATGGTCCAATGGTTCAACAACTCAGGATCTGACCGATCTTCTGGCTGGTTTGTATCAGGTGGCCATCACCGATGCA